>NZ_JBCEBL010000003.1:0-416242 GCF_049472615.1 Azospirillum sp. 11R-A
CAGCTCGATCTTCGCGCTGAACGAGACCAAGGTCATCGACGGCAACTTCGTCCGCATCATGACCTGGTACGACAACGAGTGGGGCTTCTCCAACCGCATGAGCGACACCGCCGTCGCCATGGCGAACGCCAAGTAAGCCTCGCTTCGGCAAGAGAAAGGCGCCTTCCTCGCGGAAGGCGCCTTTTTTCTTTGAGGCAACCAGCCCTCAGGCCGCCCGCACCGTCGCCAGGAAGTCGCCGACCTGCGCGTTCAGCCCGGCGGCCTCGCTGGTCAGCTTGCCGAGCGCGTCGACCAGTTCGCGGGCGGTGCGGCCACTCTCGTCGGACGCGGCGGTGACGCCGGAGATGCTGCTCGACACCTCCCCGGTGCCGGCGGCGGCCTGCTGGACCGAACGGGTGATCTCCGCGGTTGCGGCGTTCTGCTGCTCGACCGCGGCGGAAATCGCCGTGGCGATGCCGCTCAGCCGCTCGATCACCGCCGCCACCTTCTGGATCTCCGTCACCGCCTGACCGGTCACCGTCTGGATGCCGCTCATCTGGCCGCCGATCTCGTCGGTGGCCTTGGCCGTCTGGTTGGCCAACGCCTTCACCTCGCTGGCGACGACGGCGAAGCCCTTGCCGGCCTCCCCTGCCCGCGCCGCCTCGATGGTGGCGTTCAGCGCCAGCAGGTTGGTCTGTCCGGCGATGGAGTTGATCAGCCCGACCACGGTGCCGATCCGCTCGACCGCCTCGGCCAGACTGCTGATTCGCCCGGTGGCCTCCTGCGCCATGCCGACCGCCTCGCCGGCGACGCGGCTGGCTTCCGACACCTGCCGGCCGATCTCGACGATGGAGCCGGTCAGCTCCTCCGACGCGGCGGCGACGGTCTGCACATTGGCGGCGGTGTCGTCGCTGGCGCTGGCGACGATGCCGGCCAGCTGGCTGGTCTGCTCCGCCGCCTGCGACATCGCCCGCACCTTCTGCCCCAGCGCCTCGGTGGTGGTGGAGACGGAACGGATCATGCCGCCCACCGTCCCTTCGAAGCGCGCCGCCAGCCGGTCCATCGACTGCCGTTTTTCCGCTTCCGCCTGACGGTTGGCTTCGGCCTGCTCGGCCTCCAAGCGGCGGCTGTCCTCGGCATTGACCCGGAACACCTGCACCGCACGGCCCATGTCACCCAGCTCGTCGCCGCTGTCGGTCTCGGGGATGACGGTGGACAGGTTGCCGTCGGCGAGGCTGCGCATGCTGTCGGACAGACGGCGGATGCGCCGGCTGATCGAGTTGCCGACCAGCGCGATCAGCGCCACCACCGGCAGGGCCAGCCCGCCGACGACGACGGCCATGGTCCACAGGCTGCTGGTGAAACGTGCATCCAGATCGTCGATGTAGACACCGGTGCCGATCAGCAGCTGCCAGGGCTCGAACATCTTGACATAGCTGAGCTTGGGCAGCGGCACCTCGGTGTTCGGCTTGGGATACATGTATTCCACGAAGCCGTCGCCCTTGGTGCGCGCGGTGTCGACCAGCGCCCGGACGAAGAACACACCGTTCGAGTCCTTGTTGTCGCGCTGGTCCTTGCCGATGACGTCGGGCCGAACCGGATGGATGACGGTCTGGTAGTTCAGGTTCTGGACAAAGATGTAGTCTTTGCCATTGTAGAACATGGTGTTGAGATTGGCCTTGAACCGCTCGAACGCCTGTTCGCGCGTCAGGCGCCCGGCTTTGACTTCAGCTTCATATCCGGTGGCCAGTCCATGGGCGGTATGCACGACGGAGCGCAAGGTCTCCTTCCGCTCCTCCAGCATGTTGCGCTGGTCGAGCCAAAGGGCGGCGGCGGCAATCGCGATGGACACGGCGCCGGCCAGCGCCACCAGTGCCCACAGCTTCGCGCGCAAAGTCATCTTCGGTCCGCTCATAAGGCATCCCCCCTAAATCGTTCGAGGGACGTCGAGCAAATACGATGCCAGTTAAGGGTGTGTCGGCACCGAGCGCAGCAAACCGTTCATAAAGCGATCCATCCGTCATTCTGCCAATCAGCCCATGCAGCATGCGCAATCGGCATCGCATTTTGCGAATTCTCACCCGGCCTTGACGTCGGTGACCCCGGCGGCACGGCCCAGGCACTCGGCGATCCAGGCGGACAGGCTCTTGCCCTCCCGCGCGGCGCAGTCGGCGACGGCGCGGTGCAGGATCGGGTTGATGCGGATGGCGAGACGGCCGGAGAAGGGCTGTTCGCCGTCACCGCCCATATCGCAGGACAGGTCGAGATAATCGTCCACCGCCCGCCGGAAAGACTCCCGCAGCTCGTCCACAGACCGGCCGGAAAAGGTGATGCCGTCGTGGGTGTTGATGACTTCGCCGACGAAGACGCCCGCTTCGTTGTCGAAGTCGATCTGGGCCTTGTAACCCTTGTATTCCATCATCGCGGCATTCCCGGGAGAGGTATTCCAATGAAACGGGCGCCGGCGCTCCGGCCCCCACCCTCTGTGACTGACCATACTCCGGGAGGGCGACCGCAGGGTTTGACCTGCCTCAATTCTCTCAACCGGCCGGGAGACGGCTGCGGGCCGGCTGCGGAGTTTGAGCCGTCCGGCAGGCCCGGCTACAGTGGCCGCTTGGCCCTTCCCCCGCTGGCGCGCACCATGACCGCATCGCTATCCGTCCGTCCGGTTCCGGCCCGGCCCATCCTGATCCGCAGCTTCGGCGACGCGCTGGCCGCGGCGCGGGCGGCCGAGTCGGCCGGCACCGGCCTGACCCTGATGGCGCCGCCGGCAGCGGGAGCGCTCTGGCTGCTCGGCGTGCTGGAGCGGGTGCGCCGCTCCCACCCCGGAGTGGCATCGACCGGCCTGCTCGATTGCGGCGACCGCGCCGGCGAGGCGCAGGGAGCACTGGCGGCCGGCGTGCCCGGCCTGCTGTTCACCGGCCATCCGCAGGCGGCGGACCGCCTCGCGGCAATCGCCGCAGCCCGTGGCGCCGTCCTGCTGACCCGATGCCCGCCGTTGCTCGACCTCGCCGCCGAAGGTCGGGGGAGCGACCGCGCCGAAAGGCTGGAGGCCCTATGCCGCGACTGGCTGGCGCGGGCCGAAGGATAGGGCCCGACTACCGCTTTTTCGCACAGCCTCTCCGCGCAAAGGTGGTGTAACGTCACCTTAGGATATTTTTGTGACACGCCGCCCTCCCTCCGATGCCGGATGACCCGCCCATGAGCATCACCTCCCTCACCACGCCGGATCAGACGATTGCGCAACCTCACCGTCCGGGGCAGGCCGCTGGCGGCCGCCACTCCGAACGGATGGGACACAGACCGGCACCCGGGCCGGAGAAGATGCGCGGCCTCAAGCTGGTCGCCGTCTGGGTCGGGCTGACCGTCGGGTCCTGGGCGGTGCTCGGCGGGGCCGGATACGGGCTCTACACGCTGGCAGGATCCCTTCTGCCCTAACCCCTTCGGATGGGTTCCACCCCCTCGCAAGGGCCCTCCCCGACCGCAGGCCCTAGGCCGTTCAGGCGTGGCAAATGGCCGCTTTATGCCCCTCCCGCCGTTGCAAAGCGGCCCAATACGGGCTAAGACGGCGCCATTTCCAAGAATGCCCCAGGGGAAGAGCCACAATGAAGCTCACGCGCCGCGTCAAAGACATTCTCGCCAACTACGAGAGCGACAATCCCGGCACCAAGGCGAACCTCGCCCGCATCCTGATGGAAGGCAAGCTCGGCGGTACGGGCAAGCTGGTGATCCTGCCGGTCGACCAGGGCTTCGAGCACGGGCCCGCCCGCAGCTTCGGCCCGAACGATGCCGGCTATGACCCGCACTACCATTACCAGCTGGCCATCGACGCGGGCTGCAACGCCTACGCCGCCCCCCTGGGCTCGCTGGAAGCCGGCGCCGGCACCTTTGCCGGTTCGATCCCGCTGATCCTGAAGATGAACAGCGCCAACTCGCTGTCCACCCAGAAGGAAGCCGCCGACCAGGCCGTGACCGCCTCGGTCCAGGATGCGCTGCGCATCGGCGCGTCGGCCATCGGCTTCACCATCTATCCCGGCTCCGACTGCATGTACGACCAGTACGAGGAGTTCCGCGAGCTGTCGAAGGAGGCCAAGTCCTACGGCCTCGCCACCGTGCTGTGGTCCTACCCGCGCGGCGGCGCCGTCACCAAGGACGGCGAGCTGGCCATCGACGTGATCGGCTACGCCGCCCACATGGCCGCTCTGCTTGGCGCCCACATCATCAAGGTCAAGCTGCCGTCGGCCACGCTGGAGCAGCCGGAAGCCAAGAAGATCTACGAGTCGAAGAACATCCCCATCGCCACCCAGGCGGAGCGGGTGAAGCACATCATGCAGTGCGCCTTCAACGGCCGCCGCATCGTGGTCTTCTCCGGCGGCGCCACCAAGGGCGAGGATGCGGTGTTCGAGGACGCCCGCGCCATCCGTGATGGCGGCGGCAACGGCTCGATCATCGGCCGCAACGCCTTCCAGCGCCCGCGCGAGGACGCCCTCAAGCTGCTCGACCGGATCATGAAGATCTACCAGGGCCGGGAGTAACACTTGGCCAAGGGAAAGCCGACGCAGGCGGAACCTGCCTGCCGACTGTACCTCGTGACGCCGCCGGCCCTGGAGCCGGCGGCGTTCGCGCCGATTCTGGCGGAAGCGCTGGATGCGGGCGACGTCGCCTGCGTGCAGCTTCGCCTGAAGGACTGCTCCGAGGACGACATCCGCCGCGCCTGCGACGTGCTGCGCCCCATCGTGCAGGAGCGTGACGTCGCCTTCATCCTGAACGACCATCCGCGCCTGGCGCGGGAAGCTGGCTGCGACGGCGTGCATGTCGGCCAGACCGACACGCCCTATCGCGACGCCCGCAAGATCATGGGCAACGACGCCATCGTCGGCGTCACCTGCCACGACAGCCGCCATCTCGCCATGATCGCCGGCGAGGAAGGGGCGGATTACGTCGCCTTCGGTGCCTTCTTCCCCACCGCCACCAAGACGGCCGAATACAAGGCCGAGCCGGAACTGCTGAACTGGTGGTCGGAGCTGATGGAGGTTCCCTGCGTCGCCATCGGCGGCATCACCGCCGAAAACTGCGCGCCGCTGGTCACCGCGGGCGCCGATTTCCTGGCCGTGGTCAACGCCGTCTGGGGCCATCCCCAGGGTCCCGGCGCCGGGGTCCGGGCGCTGAACGCCGCCATCGAGGCCGCCCTCGCCGGTCCGGCCGGCTGACATCGAGAGGCCGGCAGGGTGTGTGTGTACCGGCCATGCTGAAACACAGCATGCAGGCTCTGCCGAATCATAGTATGCCGGCTCCGCCGATTTACGGACAGGCCGGCTCCGCCGGCGGTGCATCTACGCGGGTTTCCACACAATCATGGACCTTTTGACGCCCGAGTCGCTGGGCATCCTGTTCGCCGTCGGCCTGCTGGCCGGCTTCGTCGATTCCATTGCCGGCGGCGGCGGCCTGCTGACCATTCCGGCCCTGCTGGCCGCCGGCCTGTCCCCGGCGGAGGCGCTGGCGACCGGCAAACTGCAATCCAGCTTCGGATCGCTGTCCGCCACCATCAAGTTCGTCCGCCGCGGCGAGGTCCATCCGGCGTCGATGCGGACGATGATCCTCTGCACCTTCGTCGGCGCAGGCGCCGGCGCGACGCTGGTGCAGCTGCTCGATCCCAGCTTCCTGCGCGACGTCATCCCGATCCTGCTGATCGGCATCGCCCTCTATCTGCTGCTGTCGCCCAAGGCCGGCGACGTGGATGCCCACCAGCGCATCGGCGAGCATGCCTTCGCGCTCAGCATCGGCACCGGCATCGGCTTCTACGACGGCTTCTTCGGGCCGGGTACCGGCACCTTCTTCGCCATCGCCTTCGTCTCCCTGCTCGGCTACAACCTGCGCAAGGCGACCGCCCACACCAAGGTGCTGAACCTGACCAGCAACCTCGCGTCGCTGCTGTTCTTCATCGCCGGCGGGCATGTGCTGTGGACGGTCGGGCTGGTGATGGGCGTCGCGCAATATATCGGCGCCCAGGCCGGCGCTCATATGGTGATCCGCAACGGCGCCCGAGTCGTGCGCCCGATGCTGGTCGTCGCCTCCATCGTCATCACCGCCAAGCTGGTCTGGACCGACGAGCACAACATCCTGCGCGAGCTGTTCAGCGCCGCAGCCGCCTGGGTCGCTTGACCGTCGCCTGATGGGCGACCTCCGCCGGCCTTAAGTCTGCGTATCTCCACCGATATTCGACCGTCTTGCGAACGCCGCCGTAGGGGTTAACCCCCATCCGGCGGCGTTCGCGTATGCGCGTTCGTCTTTTCCCCTTCCGATTTCCATCGGGCTCCGCAAATCTGTTCGTAGGGCCAACAAAAAGTGGTGGGAGACCCTTTACGTAAGCGTCAGTTCGTGTATCATTGCGTCAATAACACAATTGGGGGAAGGAACGAATGTCTCCGACGACGCTCAAGACACGCCTGCTGACCGCCGCCGCCGCCATTACGGTCACCGCGGCGACCGCCTCCACGGCCTTCGCCGCTGGCTTTGCGTTGAAGGAGCAGAGCGTATCGGGTCAGGGCACCGCCTATGCCGGCGTGACCGCCGGCGGCAACGGCGACGCCAGCTCGATGTTCTACAATCCGGCCACCATGGGGCTGGTGACCGGGATCGAGGCGGTGCAGACCGCCACCGGCGTCATCGTGAAGTCAAAGGTCGACAGCGCCAGCGCCAACCGCGCCCGGCGGCTGGGCGGCACCTCGATCGGCGGCAACGCCTCGCCCGGCGACATCGCCCAGGACGCGTTGGTTCCCGCCGGCTACTTCGTCTATTCGATCGATGACGATCTGAAGGTCGGCATCTCGGCCAACGGCCCGTGGGGTCTGGTCACCGATTACGGCGACAGCTGGATCGGCCGCTATCACGGCATCCGTTCCGACCTGCGCACCTACAATTTCGCGCCGTCGGTGTCCTACCGCATCAACCCGATGATCACGCTGGGCGGCGGCGTCCAGATCCAGTACGCGAAGGCCAAGCTGTCGCAGTCGTCCGACTTCGGCGCCAGCCGCCTCGGCCGTCCCGGCTCGCTCGACGTGAAGAGCGACGTGACCGGCGACGACTGGGGCTGGGGCTTCACGCTCGGCGCCCTGATCGAGCCGGTGAAGGGCACCCGCGTCGGCCTCGCCTACCGCTCGGCGGTGAAGCACACGCTGACCGGCAGCATCTCCTTCACCGGCCTGCCGGCGCCGCTTGCCGGTGCCCTGCCCGCCCAGAGCGCCAGCGCCGACCTGACCACGCCGGACATCGCCTCCATCGGCCTGTACCACGAGGTCAACGACCGCTGGGCGGTGATGGCCGACGTGCAGTGGACCAACTGGTCGCGCTTCCGCGAGTTGCGCGTGAACATCGCCAACCCGGCGCTCAACTCCGTGACGGAGGAGCACTGGAAGGACACCTGGTATTACGCGCTCGGCACCTCCTACAAGGTGACCGACAAGCTGACGCTGCGCGCCGGCGTCGCCTTCGACCAGGGGTCGGTCGACGTCGAATACCGCACGCCGCGCATTCCGGAACAGAACCGCTACTGGCTGTCGGCCGGTGCCGGCTATCAGGTCACCGACAATCTGCGCGTCGATGCCGCCTATTCGCACGTCTTCATCCCGAAGACGTCGGTCGCCCTCACCGACGACCTGACCGGCCCCGAGGCCGGCCGCGGCAACCTGAATGTGGACTACAAGAGCAGCATCGACCTGATCGGCCTGCAGGCGAAGTTCACGTTCTAAACGGCCCAGACGTCCCGCTTGCTCGCAAAGCCCCTCTCCTGTCACCGGAGAGGGGTTTTGTCATTTTACACTCCTGCGACCGGCAGCCACAGCACCTGCTCGATGCTCTCGGCGCCGCTGCACAGCATCGCCAGCCGGTCGAAGCCCATGGCGATCCCGCTGCTCTGCGGCATGCCATGCTCCAGCGCCGCCAGGAAATCCTCGTCCACCGGGAAGCGCTCGCCATAGAGCCGTTCCTTCAGCGCCATGTCCGCCTCGAAGCGGGCGCGCTGCACCGCCGGATCGGTCAGTTCCCCGAAGGCGTTCGCCAGTTCCAGCCCGCAGGCATACAGCTCGAAGCGCTCCGCCAGCCGCGGGTCCTCCGGCTTCGGCCGCGACAGCGCCGCCATGCACAGCGGATAGTCGGTCAGCACGCAGGGGACGCCCTCGCCCAGATGCGGCTCGATCCGGTCGAACATGATGCGGAAGACGATGTCCTCCCAGCGGTCGCCATGATGCGGCGCGATGCCGATGCGCTCCGCCTCCGCCGCCAGGGCGGCCGGGTCGGGATCGTGGCTGCCGTCATAGGTCGCCATCAGGTCGATGCAGGCATACTCGTGAAACGCCTCGGGCACGGTCAGAACACGCCACGGCGCGAAGGGATCGCAGGTCATGCCGCGGAAGTCGAAGCTCCGCCGCCCGCCGGCCTCGGCCCCGGCGCACAGCAGGTCCCGGCAATCGTCGATCAGCGTGCGATAGCCCTCGCCTGCGCGATACCATTCCAGCATCGAGAATTCAGGTGCGTGCGTCACCGACCGTTCGCCGTTGCGGTAGACATGCGCCAGCTGCCACAGCCGCGGCAGGCCCGCGACCAGCAGCTTCTTCATGGCGAATTCCGGGCTGGTGTGCAGGTAGAGCGGCCGGCTGTCGTCAGGGTGCGGTCCCCGCAGTTCGGTGGCGAAGGCCTGGAGATGCGGCTCCATCCCCGGCGACACCTGAAGGGCCGGCGTGTCGACCTCGATGAAGGCCAGCTCCTCGAACACGCGGCGGACGGCGTTCAGCACCCGGCCGCGCGCCGCCAGATAGGGCCGGCGGCGGGCCAGCGCCTCGGGATGCCAGGGGGGGAGTTCGGCGGATCGGATGGAGGCGGACATGTCGGCGCGCTCTTGATGGACGGTCGAAAAGGGTGCGGCCGCATCAGAGCACCCACGGCCGGCGTACTCAAGCCGGCTTGGGATTGGTCACAGCCGCTGCCTGTGATAAACTCCGCCCATCCTCGTCGAACCGCAGGGCCGGGCCGCCGGGTCGCGACGGATGGAACACTGAACAGGGTCGGCAAAAGCGTTTCAAACGTTCCAAACGTCCCATTGCTGGAGCCGTTCTAAACCCGGCGGGCCGGTTTGGCGAAGAATCGCCCATCAACCGGCCGGATTGCGTGCCGTTATCGTTCCGCGCCGTTGCCTACCGGCGGTCAAGCTGGTAGGGTCCGCGCCGCCCATATTTCCGGAAGTCATGAGTAAGCCATGAAGGTCAATGCCAACACGATGCGCCCCGGCCATGTGCTGGAGCACAACGGTAAGCTCTGGGTCATCACCAAAACCGCCATCGTGCAGCCTGGCAAGGGCGGCGCCTTCATCCAGCTGGAAATGAAGGACGTTCGCACCGGCAACAAGTCGATCGAGCGGTTCCGCACCCAGGAGACCGTTGAGCGCGCTCGCCTGGACGAGCATGAGATGACCTTCCTCTTCGCCGAAGGTGACAGCTTCACCTTCATGGACAAGGAAAGCTTCGAGCAGGTCGCCATCCCGCGCGACATCATCGGCGAACCGGCCGTCTTCCTCCAGGACGGCATGGAAGTCACCGTGCAGAGCCACGAAGGCTCGCCGCTGGGCGTCGAGATCCCCGGCAAGGTCACTCTGCTGATCACCGAGTCCGACCCGGTGGTGAAGGGCCAGACGGCCTCTTCGTCCTACAAGCCGGCCAAGCTGGAGAACGGCGTGTCGATCCTGGTTCCGCCGCACATCGAGGCCGGGACCCGCGTCGTCGTCGATACCGCCAGCGGCGAATACGTCGAGCGCGCCAAGGACTGATCCTTTCCAAGGTCCGTCCTGCCATCACCGGTCTTCGCCATGCGCGGAGGCCGGTGTATTGTTTTCTGGTTCCTGCTGCACGAAACGGT
Organism: Azospirillum sp. 11R-A; assembly: GCF_049472615.1. Classification (NCBI taxonomy): domain Bacteria; kingdom Pseudomonadati; phylum Pseudomonadota; class Alphaproteobacteria; order Rhodospirillales; family Azospirillaceae; genus Azospirillum; species Azospirillum sp. 11R-A. Next base: position 9,886 of record NZ_JBCEBL010000003.1, read on the forward strand.
ACACCAACACCCATGGCCACCCGCTCCGCTCTCATCAACGTCATGGTCCGCGCCGCCGAAAAGGCCGCGCGCGGTCTCGTCCGCGACTTCGGCGAGGTCGAACACCTCCAGGTGTCGCGCAAGGGGCCCGCGGACTTCGTGTCCGCCGCCGACCTGAAGGCCGAACGCACCCTGCGCGAGGAATTGCAGAAGGCGCGGCCCGAATTCGGCTTCCTGATGGAGGAGAGCGGCGCGTCCAAGGGCAGCGATGCCGAGGCGCGCTGGATCGTCGATCCGCTCGACGGCACCACCAACTTCCTGCACGGCCTGCCGCACTGGGCGATCTCCATCGGCGCCGAGCGCAACGGCGAGATCGTCGCCGGGGTGATCTACGCCCCCATCGGCGACCAGCTGTTCTGGGCCGAAAAGGGCGTCGGCGCATACGTCAACCACACCCGCCTGCGCGTGTCCGAACGCCGCCGGCTGGAGGATTGCGTGATTGCCACCGGCATCCCGTTCAAGGGCCGCGGCGACCACGCCACCTTCCTGAAGGAACAGGAAGCGGTGATGAAGGAGGTCGCGGGCATCCGCCGCTTCGGCGCCGCCTCGCTCGACCTAGCCTACACCGCCGCCGGCCGATTCGACGCCTATTGGGAACGCGGCCTGGCTCCCTGGGACTGCGCGGCCGGCGTGCTGATGGTCACCGAGGCCGGAGGTTTCGTCGGCGAGATCGAGGGCGGCCGCAACCCGGTCTTCACCGGCAACGTGCTCGCCGCCAACAGCCACCTCCAGGTCCCGGTCGCCCGCCTGCTGAAGGGCGCCAAGGGCTGACCTCCGGCCCGCTCGTCCGCCGCCTTCCCGAACGGAGACGGCGGATGAGCGGTTGTGGCTGGAGCGATCGATAGGCTATGGTTTGCGGGACAAAGGTTTAACGGGACATATCGTTTTGCGCCGCTGGGGACACGCCGACCGCAAGCACCTTGCCGCCGCCGCTCTGTGCGCGGTCTGGACGCTCTCTCCGGCTGCCCTGTCGGCGGCTGCTCCGGCCACCGCCCCGGCCACCAACGCCGCCGCGACGCCTGCCGGCCTGACGCTGGAGAATGCGGTTCCCCTGTCGGTTCCGCCGCGCCCCAGCCTGCGCACGCCGCCGCCGGTCAAGGCGCCGCCGCGCCTCACCCTGCCGCAGCCGCTCGAAGCCCCGCCGCCGCCGGCATTGACCGAAGGCCCGGCCCAGCCGACTCCGCGGACCACCACCGCCAAGACCCAGCCTCCGGCCACGGCTCCCGCCCAGCCGCAGCAGCCCGCTGCACAAGGGATGCCCGCCGCTCCGACGCCCGCCGCTCCGGTTCCGGTCACGCCGCGGACCGACACGGCGGCACTACCCCCTCCCCCGGAGGCGGCACCTCCTGCGGCTAGCCTGCCACCTTCGAGCGTTTTGAGCCTTGTGTTCCCGGCCGATGCCACCAATCTGCCGGATGCGGCGGACGCCGTGGTCGACCGGATCGTCGAGCGGTTGCGCGCCAGCGGCACCGCAAGGCTCCAGCTTCGCTCCTACGCCAGCGGCACGCCGGATACGGCGCGCGAGGCGCGGCAGCGGGCGTTGGCCCGGGCGCTGGCATTGCGCGAGCGGCTGACCGCCTTCGGGATCCGCAGCACCCGCGTCGATGTCCGTGCGTTGGGCATGGACGAGGGCGGTGGGGTTGCCGACCGCATCGACGCCGTCTTTCTGAACGAGTAGCAGCGCCCACACCGTGCGCGAGGTCTGATCGGAACACCCCTTCGGAGCATCATGACCGCCATAATCCCGACGACCCGACCGCAGGAGGTATCCGCCCTCATGACACGCCCGGAGCGGTTCCTGACCCGGATGATCCTGTTCCTGGTCGTGGTCTGCGCGGTGACCGGCCTGCTGTTCCCCGCCTTGCGCTCGGCCTTCCTCAACAACGCACCGCTGAACGGCGTGATCCTGGCGACCTTGCTGGCCGGCATCGCCTTCATCTTCCGGCAGGTCCTGATGCTCCGCCCCGAAGTGGCGTGGCTGGAGCAGTACCAGAGCGGCGTCGCCCCGGCCACCCTGCAGGAGCCGGTGCTGCTGGCGCCGATGGCGCGCATGCTGGGCGAGCGGCGCGGCCGGCTGACCCTGTCGGCCCTGTCGATGCGCTCGATGCTGGACGGCATCGCCTCCCGCCTCGACGAATCGCGGGAGCTGTCGCGCTATCTGATCGGCCTGCTGATCTTCCTCGGCCTGCTCGGCACCTTCTGGGGTCTGCTGCACACCGTGCAATCGGTCGGCGGCGTCATCGGCAGCCTGTCGGTGCAGGGCGGCGACGTCGGCAGCATGTTCTCGCGGCTGCAACAGGGGCTGGAAGCGCCGCTGGTCGGCATGGGCACCGCCTTCTCCTCCTCGCTGTTCGGTCTGGCCGGATCGCTGGTGCTGGGCTTCCTCGAACTCCAGGCCAGCCAGGCCCACAACCGCTTCTTCCAGGATCTTGAGGACTGGCTGTCCAGCGCCACCCGCCTGTCGAGCGGGGCCGCCGGCGGGCTCGAGTCGGGCGACCATGCCGCGTCGGCCTATCTGACCGCCCTGCTGGAGCAGACCGCCGAGAACCTCGATTCGCTCCAGCGCACCGTCGCCACCGCCGAAGAGGGCCGGCGCGCCGCCAACGCCAATTTGATGGCGCTGACCGAGCGTCTGTCGAGCCTGACCGACCATATGCGGGCCGAACAGCAGCTTCTCCTGCGCCTTGGCGAGAACCAACTGGAGGTGAAGGGGCTGCTCGACCGGCTGGCGGAGAATTCCGGCGCCGGCTTTGACGACGCCTCGCGCCAGCATCTGCGCAACATGGACATCTACCTCGCCCGCATCGTCGAGGAATCCTCTAACGGCCGGGTCCAGGCGGTGCAGGAGATCCGCAGCGAAATCAAGCTGCTGGCCCGCACCATCGCCGCGCTTGCCGAAGAAGCCGACCAGCAGCCGCGCTGATACCCAGATCACCACAGGCCAACGCCGGGAGCACCCATGGCCAGCATCAGCCGCCGCAACGGCCACCGCGACGCCAGCGCATGGCCCGGCTGGGTCGACGCCCTGTCGTCGCTGGTGATGGTCGTCATCTTCCTGCTGATGGTCTTCGTGGTGGCGCAGTTCTACCTCGCCACCGCCCTGACCGGCCGCGACGAGCAGCTGACCGCCCTCAACCACAAGATCGCGGAGATGAACGACCTGCTGGCGATGGAGCGCGACGCCAACGCCGACCTGCGCGTAAACATCACCCAGCTGTCGACTGAGTTGCAGACCTCGGTCACCACCCGCGACGACATGACCCTGAAGCTGAGCCAGGTTCAGGAGGACCGCGACCGCACGACCCGCACGCTGGAGGAACTCCAGCGCAACGTCCGCGTCGACCGGGAGACGCTGGACCTCAAGCTGAAGGAGATCCTCAGCCTCCAGGCCGACATCAAGGCCCTGCGCGATGCCCGGCAGAAGCTGGAAGGCGAACTGGCCGCCGCCATGGCCGCCACCAAGCTGACCGAACAGCAGCGCCAAGCCCTGCTGGCCGAACTCGGCACCACCCGCGACCGGGCCAAGGCCCTGGAATCGGAGCTGGCATCGGCCACAGAGAAGACGATGCTGGCGCAGAAGGAGATCGACCAGCGCGACATCCGCCTGAAGGGGCTGGAGTCGCAACTGGCCGGCAGCCGCACCCAGGCGCAAAAGGACCTGGAACAGCGCGATCTGCGCATCCGCGACCTGATGGCTTCCCTGACTGGGGAGCAGGCCGAAGGCACCAAGAGCAAGCAGCAGATCGACCTGCTGAACCAGCAGCTGCTGGCGCTCCGCGACCAGCTCGGCCGCATCGGTGCGGCATTGGAGACGTCGGAGAAGGCGTCGGCGGAGCAGAAGGTGCAGATCGCCGAGCTGGGCGCCCGGCTCAATCAGGCACTCGCCGCCAAGGTCCAGGACCTCGCCCGCTACAAGTCGGAGTTCTTTGGCCGCGTCCGCGAGGCGCTGGGCAGCCGGCCGGATGTGCGGATCGTCGGCGACCGCTTCGTCTTCCAGTCCGAACTGCTGTTCCCGTCCGGGTCCGCCACGCTGGAGGAGGCCGGCAAGCAGCGCTTGGCCGACCTCGCCCGCACCCTGATCGAGATCGGCAAGGCGATCCCCTCCGACATCAACTGGGTGCTGCGGGTGGACGGCCATACCGACATCAAGCCGGTGCGCTTCCAGTTCGCTTCCAACTGGGAACTCTCTTCGGCCCGTGCGCTGTCGGTGGTCAAGTTCCTGATCGACCAGGGCATTCCGGCGGAGCGGCTGGCTGCCGCCGCCTTCGGCGAGTTCCAGCCCATCGACCCCGGCACCTCGGACGAGGCGCTGGCGAAGAATCGCCGCATCGAGATCAAGCTGGACCAGCGCTGAGCGGAACCCCGCCGCGCGGATGGCTGTTTTCCTTCCATCGACGCTCGTGTCGACATGAGGAACCAGCCATGATGAAGACTGTCTTTGCCGCCTTGTCGGTCGCGGTCCTGGCCGGCGGCATCGCCGCCCTGCCCCACCCGGCCGAGGCGAAGGGATGCGTGAAAGGTGCGGCCGTCGGCGGCGTCGCCGGCCATATGGTCGGATCGGGCCACGGGGTGGCCGGCGCCGCACTCGGCTGCGCGGTCGGCCATCACGAAGCCAAGAAGAAGGATGAGGCGGCCAAGAAGCAGGCCGAGCAGCAGCAGGACCAGCACGGCAACAACCAGCCGTCGAAGTGAGCGCTGCCGAGCGGGATGGAGCGGCTACGGGCCTGATCTAGGCCTGCCACTCCTCCCGCAGGATGGCGTAGAGGACATGGTCGCGCCATGCGCCGTCGATGCGCAGGTAACCGCGGGCATAACCTTCGTGGGAAAAACCGACCTTTTCCAACAGGCCGCGGCTCGGCAGGTTGGTCGGCAGGCAGGCGGCCTCCACCCGGTGCAGGCCGAGCTGGCCGAAGGCGAATTCCAGGGCCAGCCGGGTGCCGCCGGAGACATAGCCGTTGCGGGCATAGGGCTGCCCGGCCCAATAGCCGAGCGTCCCCATCTGCGCCACGCCGCGTCGGATGTTGGTGAGGCCGAGCCCGCCGACCAGCGCGTCGGTCCCCCGGTCGAAGATCAGGAAGCTGTAGCCGAGGTCGTCCCGCCATTCCTGCGCCTGCCGCCGCAGCCGCCGGGCGAAGGCGGTGCGCGTCAGGGCATCGGCCGGCCATGTGGGCTCCCACGGCGTCAGGAATCCGCGCGAGGTCGCACGAAGATCGGCCCATTCCCGCCAGTCGCGGGGCAGCGGCGGCCGGATGTAGCAACGCGGCCCGTCGAGCCGGATCGCGGGAGGGCCGATGAGGCCGCTGCCGAGAAGGCGGATCATGAGCGCGGCGCCCTCCCCACCTTTCCATCCCCTCTCCCCCCCAGGGAGAGGGTTAGCGCGAGGGGGATTCGCCAGCCGGACGATCCACGCAGTGCATCCCCCTCACCCCTACCCTCTCCCCGGGAGGGAGAGGGGGAAAACTGCGGGGGGAGAGGTTTGGCCGCCGCCGTCTTCATCGTCAGGCGAGACGCTCCGCGATGCGGTCGTAGCTTTCCAGCTTGGCGATGGGGCCGAGGGCGGCCACGGTCGGACGGCTGGCACGCAGGCGGGACGCCGCCTTGACCACGGACTCGCGGTCGACGCCGTCGATCTTCGCCACGATCTCGTCCACCGGAACCGGACGGTCATAGATCAGGATCTGCTGACCCAGCTGCTCGCAACGCGACATGGTGCTTTCCAGCGCCATCAGCGTCCCGGCCTTCAACTGGGCGCGGGCACGGGCAACCTCGTCCTCGGTGACGTCGGCGCCGACCTTGGCGATCTCGTCGCAGACGACGGGGACCAGCTCCGCCACCTCGTCCTCGCCGGTGCCGGCATAGACGCCGAACAGGCCGCCGTCATGGTAGCCGCCGGTGAAGGTGTAGATGGAATAGACCAGCCCGCGCTTCTCCCGCACCTCCTGGAACAGGCGGGACGACATGCCGCCGCCGAGCAGGGTGGAGAGCACAGAGTGGGCGTAGAAGTCGGGGTCGTGCACCCCCACCCCGTCGAAGCCGAGCACCAGGTGCATCTGCTCCAGATCGCGGTCCTCGCGGAAGTCGCCGCCGATGTAGCGGGCGGTCTCCGGCTTGGGCGGAGCGCCGCTCGGCAGGTCGCCAAACGCCTTGAACGCAAGGTCGACCATCCGGTCATGCTCGATCCGGCCGGCGGCGCTCAGCACCATGCCGGGGGCGCCGTAATGGCCGGCGATGTAGTCGACCAGCGCCTCGCGCGGCAGGGATCCTACGATCTCCGCCGAGCCCAGCACCGGACGGCCGATGGCCTGACCCGGATAGGCGGTGGACTGGAAATGGTCGAAGATGATGTCGTCGGGCGTGTCGGCGCTCTGGCCGATCTCCTGCAACACCACCGTGCGCTCGCGCACCAGCTCCTCGGCGTCCAGCGTGGAGTGCTGGATCATGTCGGACAGGATGTCGAGCGCCAGCGGCGCATCCTCGTGCAGGACCTTGGCGTAATAGGCGGTCTGCTCGCGGGTGGTGTAGGCGTTCAGCTGGCCGCCGACATTCTCGATCTCCTCGGAGATGCGGAAGGCCGAACGGCGGCTGGTGCCCTTGAACAGCATATGCTCGACGAGGTGGGCGACGCCGTTGACGCTCGCCGCCTCGTTGCGGGTACCAACCCCGACCCAGCAGCCGAGCGAAACGGACTGCACGTCGGGCATTGTGTCGGTCGCGACGCGAAGCCCGTTGGGCAACGTCGTCACACGAATGGAACTCATGCGGCCTCCTGGGCGGCGCGGGCGCGCTTGGTGACGAAGTCCTGGACCGCCGCCAGATCGTTCGGCAGGTCGGACAGGCGCTCCTCGCGCACATAAAGATCGGACAGGCGCGGCGGCAGGTCCGGCCGGCGGCCGGTCGCCTTTTCCACCGCGTCGGGGAACTTGGCGGGATGGGCGGTGGCGAGAACCACCATAGGAACGGTCGGATCGACCCGGCCGGCGGCAACCGCCGCCTTCGCCGCCCCGATGCCGACCGCCGTGTGCGGATCGAGCAGATAGAGGCTGTCCTTCCACACCTCGGCGATGGTCGCCATGGTGGCGGCCTCGTCCACCCGATGGCCGGAGAAGATGGCCAGCGCGCGGGCGAGCTGCGCGTCGGTCACCGCGAACTTGCCCTCGGTGCGGAAGCGGTTCAGCGCCTCCGTCACCGCGGTGCCGTCGCGGTCGAGCAGGTCGAACAGCAGCCGTTCGAAGTTGGAAGAGATCTGGATGTCCATGCTGGGAGACAAGGTAGGCACGACGGGCGCCGCGACCATGCTCCCACTGGCGAAAAAGCGCGCGAGGATGTCGTTGCTGTTGGATCCCACCACCAGCGTCTCCATCGGCAGCCCCATGGAGCGGGCGCCGTAGGCGGCATAGACATTGCCGAAATTGCCGGTCGGCACGGTGAAGGCGAGCTTGCGGTCCGGCGCGCCCAGCGCCACCGCAGCGGTGAAATAATAGACGATCTGGGCCATGATGCGGGCCCAGTTGATCGAGTTCACCGCCGACAGCCCCATCCGGTCGCGGAAGGCGCCGTCGTTGAACATCGCCTTCACGAGGTCCTGGCAATCGTCGAAGGTGCCGTCCAGCGCGATGTTGTGGACATTGGACGACAGCACGCTGGTCATCTGCCGGCGCTGCACCTCGGACGTGCGGCCCTTGGGGTGCAGAATGAAGATGTCGACGTTCTGGCGGTCGCGGCAGGCCTCGATGGCGGCCGAGCCGGTGTCGCCGGAGGTGGCGCCGACGATGGTCACCCGCTGCCCGCGCTTGGTCAGCACATGGTCGAACAGGCGGCCGAGCAGTTGCAGCGCCACGTCCTTGAAGGCGAGCGTGGGCCCGTGGAACAGCTCCAGCACCCAGGTGGTCGGATCGACCTGCACCAGCGGGGTCACCGCGGCATGGTCGAAGCTGGCATAGGCGTCACGGACGATGGCGCGGAACTCGTCCTCGGCGATGGAGCCGCCCAGGAAGGGCAGCATCACCCGGACGGCGATCTCGCTATAGGGCAGCCCGCGCATGGCGCGGATGTCGTCGGCCGTGAACTGCGGCCAGGTCTCCGGCACATAGAGGCCGCCGTCGCGCGCCAACCCGGCCAAAAGGACGTCTTCGAAACCCAAGACCGGGGCCGCGCCCCGCGTGCTGACGTACCGCACCGCTTACACTCCGTCCGATGAAGTGGGCATAGTTAGCGAGGACCCCGCCCGCACGCAAGCGGTGCGGGACGCACGGCGCATATTCCATCCGGTTGGGGCGGCTCCGCGGCCTTGGGTGGAACGCCTGAAACACCATGAAACGGTTTTTCGGGGTGTGTTCACTGTTCAATCCGGGCCGGAGCCAATCACGCGGCCTCCCCCACCGCCTCGTCGGCGCTCTCGTCGGCGCCCTCGTCCGCACCCCGGCGGCGAACCAGCGAGGCGGCACGCTGCAGCACCTCCGGACCGGCACCGGGGCGGTGGGCGTTCTCGGCGATGTGGCGACGGTAGGCACGGGCGCCGGGCAGCCCCTGGAACAGGCCCAGCATGTGGCGGGTGATGGAGGACAGCGGGGTGCCGCGTGTCATCCGCGCCTCGATGTAGGGCAGCATCGCCTCGATCACCGCATGGCGGTCGGGTCCGGGCTCGCCCCCCATCAGGCGGCGGTCGGCGTCGGCCAGCAGATAGGGCGTTTCGTAGGCGGCGCGGCCGATCATCACGCTGTCGAGCGTGCCGAGATGCCCCGAAGCCTCGTCCAGCGTCCTGATGCCGCCATTGATGGCGATGGTGAGATGCGGGTATTCCGCCTTCAGCCGGTGGACGAGGTCGTAGCGCAGCGGCGGGATGTCCCGGTTCTCCTTGGGACTGAGGCCCTTCAGCCAAGCCTTGCGGGCATGGACGATGAAATGGGTGCAGCCGGTGGCGGAGACGGTGCGGATGAAATGGTCGAGCGTCGGCCATTCCTCCATCTCGTCGATGGCGATGCGCGACTTGACGGTGACGGGGATCGATACCGCCTCGCGCATGGCGCCGACCAGCCGGGCCACCAGATCGGGCTCCGCCATCAGGCAGGCGCCGAAGCGGCCGGACTGCACCCGGTCGCTCGGGCAGCCGACGTTCAGGTTGACCTCGTCATAGCCCCACTCTTCCGCGATGCGGGCACAGGCGGCAAGGTCCGCCGGGTCCGATCCGCCGAGCTGGAGCGCCACCGGATGTTCCGCCGCATCGAAGCCCAGCAGCCGCTCGCGGTCGCCATGCAGCACGGCGCCCGTGGTCACCATCTCGGTGTAGAGCAGGGTCGAGCGCGACAGCAGACGGTGGAAGTACCGGCAATGCCGGTCGGTCCAGTCCATCATCGGCGCGACGCTGAGGGGGATGGTGGAGGTGGTCATGTCGAGTGGAGCCGGTACAGTGGAACAGGAAAGCGGTAAGCAGCGGGCAAGGCGCTATGGGCTGACGGTCAGGCGGAGGCCGAAAGACTTGATGACCTTCAAAACCGTCGCAAATTCCGGATTTCCGTCCGGCGACAATGCCTTGTAGAGGCTCTGGCGGCCAAGGCCGGCATTACGGGCGACCTCCGTCATTCCCTTGGCGCGGGCGATGTCGCCGAGTGCCGCGACGATCAATTGTGGATCGCCGTCTTCCAACACCGCATCCAGGTAAGCGGCGATGCGCTCGTCGCTGTCCAGGCTGTCGACGATATCCCAGGGACGGGTTTCGGTTCGGTCCATGCTCCCCTCCTTTGTCGGGCTGCACGTCTAAAGATCCCGTGCCATCGCAATGGCGGTGGCGATGTCGCGGTCCTGGGACCGCTTGTCTCCACCGGCCAGCAGCACGATCAGTGTGTCGCCACGCTGGATGAAATAGACGCGGTAGCCCCGGGGCCGTGGTCGATGCGCAGTTCACTGACACCTTCCCCCACCGGCTTGGTATCGCCAGGATTGCCAAGCTGAAGGCGGCGGATACGCACCTCGATCCGCATGCGAGCCCGAACGTCCCGCAAGCTCTCTATCCAAGCGGCGAAACGGTCGGTCTGACGGATCTCGATCATCCAACAATGTCTTCCGCAGGAGACAACTTGTCAAGCCATCGGCCCAAAAACGACTAAGCCCCGCACAAGGCGGGGCTTAAGTCATGAACCGAGAAGATGGCGTCCCCGACGGGAGTCGAACCCGTGTCGCCGCCGTGAAAGGGCGGTGTCCTAGGCCTCTAGACGACGGGGACGTCGTTCGCGGTGACGCGCTTTCTAAAGATCGGAGCCGCGCAGCGCAAGCGCTTTTTTGCATCCTCCGATACTTTTTGCGCCCCGCCCGTACGACGCCACGCCAACGCTCAGGCCGAGCGCGCCGGTGCCGCGTCGTCGATCAGCAGCTGGACCCCTTCCGAACCGTTCCAGCGGTCGATGCGCAGCACGCCGGCAAGGTGGAACGGCGTGCCGCGGCCGGTCAGCAGGGCCTGGCCCATGTCGCTGTCGAGCGCGCGGAAGGCGATGGCCTTCAGCCGGGCACCGTCGTTGCCTTGCAGGATGCAGCGCACATGGTTGGCGCCCACCACGTCGGCGCGCACGACACGGGCGTCGGCGATGGCGAAGCGCGGTTCGGCGTTGCCGGTGCCGTAGGGGCCGAGCTTGTCGAGCGTCGTCACCAGTCCGACGCTGGCGCCACCGACCGACAGGGCGCCGTCCAGTTCCAGCGTCGGCACCAGCGGGGCGGATGCCACCTGTTCGGAGATGCGGCTGTGCAGGAAGTCGCGCAGCGCGTCGATCCTGTCGCCGGCCACGGTGAAGCCCGCCGCCATGCGGTGGCCGCCGCCGGCCAGCAGCAGCCCTTCCTGCCGGGCGGCGATCACCGCCGCACCGAGATCGACGCCGCGCACCGAACGGCCCGACGCCTTGCCGATGACGGTGCCGTCGGCGGTTTCCTCCAGAGCGACGACGCAGGCCGGGCGACTGTAGCGCTCCTTCAGCCGGGCGGCGACGATGCCGATGACGCCGGGGTGCCAGCCGAGACCGGTGACGAAAACCAGATCGGTCGTGCGCCCGGCCTCGGCGGCGACGCGCTCCAGCGCCTCGTCGAGGACCGCCTGCTCGATGGTCCGGCGCTCGGCGTTGTGGCCCTCCAGCCGCTGGGCCAGTTCCATCGCCTCGATGGGATCGTCGGTGGAGAGCAGCCGGGCGCCGAGGTCGGACGCGCCCACCCGGCCGCCGGCATTCACGCGCGGCCCGAGGACGTAGCCGGCATGGTAGGCATCCGGCTTCTCCTTCACCCCCGCCACGTCGGACAGGGCGGCGAGGCCGGGGTTGGCACGCCGCGCCATCACCTTCAGCCCCTGCGCCACCAGCGCGCGGTTCAGCCCGGTCAGCGGCACCACGTCGCACACCGTGCCGAGCGCCACGATGTCAAGCCATTCCATCAGGTTGGGTTCCGCCCGGTCGCGGTAGAAGCCGGCTGTCCGCAGCACGCGGTTGATCGCGACGATGGTGATGAAGGTGACGCCGGCGGCGCAAAGCGTGCGGTAGGCGCCATCCTCGTCCAGCCGGTTGGGGTTGACCAGCGCGACGGCGGGGGGCAGGCGCGGTTCGGCGGCATGGTGGTCGAGCACGACGACATCCAGCCCGGCCTCGGCGGCGGCCTCCAGGGCGGCGAAGGCGGAAATGCCGCAATCGACCGTCACCACCAGCCGCACCCCCTCCCCTTTCAGGCGAAGCAGCGCCGGAGCGTTGGGGCCGTAGCCCTCGGTGATGCGGTCGGGGACATAGACGCGGATGTCGGCGCCGAGCGAACGGAAGAAGCGGCGCAGCAGCGCGGCGGAGGTGGCGCCATCGACGTCGTAGTCGCCGAAGACGGCCACCGGCTCGCCGTCGCGGATGGCCCGCGCGATGCGCTCGGCCGCCGGGTCCATGTCGCGGAAGCGCGAGGGATCGGGCAGCAGGGCCTTCAGCGTCGGGTTGAGGAAGGTTTCGCAGCTGTCCTCGGTGACGCCACGGGCGGCCAGCACCCGGCCGACGATCTCCGGCAGCCCGCGCCCCTGGGTGAGGGCCTGCGCCTGCCGCTCGTCGCAGGGCCGCGCCTGCCAGCGCTTGCCGGACAGGGAGTTGGCGACGTTGAGGAAGGCGGCGGGCTCGGTCATGGCGGTGCTGCTGTCCGGTGAGGGGAACGGGTGCACAGCCATAGCAGACATGAGCGCGCGACGCACGATGGACAGGGTTGGCGGGTTCAAACGGGTGGTGTTCGAGCAACCCAATGCTCTCGCGCTCTTCGGACCGCTCACGCCGGATCCCGATACAAAGCGGATCTCCAGATCTTTCGACCGAAGACGCGAAATTCAAGCATTGCTGATAAGACAGATTATATACTCATGTAATTAGAATTCAACCGTATGGATTTATAATCGTTGATTATCTCTCGTTTGATCTGTGATATTTTCAAAGGGATTACCTCTGGAGATTTAGAGATGCATAAAAGATCGTTTCAAGTCTATATTGTTTCCGCCGGGGCCATGCTGCTCTCGGCTTGCGCCGGCCCCGCCTCTACCTATGAACGCTCAGCGAGTCATTTCGCCTATCCGAACAGCAATGTGGTGCCAATCGCACTGGCCGAAGGAAAAGCGACGTCAACTTCGTTTCTTCTTCCTGATCTAGCCAATCCCGATCTTGAGCAGGAAGCCGTCCGCAACGCCCTTGCGGAAAGCAAAGGCGATCTTCTCGTAAACGGCGTCTACAACTGGACAACGACGCAGTTTCCGCTTTTGCCAATTTATAACACCACCCTGAATGTGAAGGGTGTTTCTGCAAAAATGGTTTCTGGAAACCAAGTCAGAAACGACAAGAGCACGAATGAATTTATCAAGAACTACAAGAAATAAGGATAATATTATGAAAATTTCACACGCCCTACTCCTCCCGTTTATTTTGTCTTGTACCGCCTGCAGTGTCACGAGCGGCAGCATCGAGACACAGGATCTTTTCACATTCCCAAACAGTGACGTCACCAACTACGAAGATGGCACAATCACGCTAAGCGAATCAAAGACGGTTTTTGCCTGGGACGACTCTGCAATCTATGACCTTCGGAAATTGCTTGTCGATAAAGCCAAGGAGGCAGCGAAGTCCAGGCAGTTAGCTGAAAATTCGCGAAAGGCAAACATCAACACCAAAATCAAGGATATGGATATTCCAGATGTAATCCTTATAAACAGCAAATGGAAAACGACAACCAACATAACGCCGATCATTCCTATCGTAACTTATAAGCTTGAACTCACAACGACACTGGCCCATGCAGACGTATACATAAAACGGATTGATTGACGCCGTCAGGATGTCGCCAAATACTACGAGGATATGCATAGTGAGAAAACATAATCTTGTTTGGCGGCATCCTGCCCTCCTGTTGGCGACACTGGTTGCTTCGTGCGCTACAGATGGGATCGGCGATAAAATGAAAATTCTTGATAAAAGGTCCTACAAGATATTTCTGTCCTCAGACAGAGACGACGTTATCTATAAGATCGACAACGTCGAGATCGGACGGGGACGAAAATTTTTCTTCACTCCGGAAAACACCTCCTCTTTCCAAATCGTGGCGATAGCCTCCAGATGCACCGACCCGGTGAAGAACAGACACCACCAGACGGTCGCCATGCCTCTTGTGTCCGACCAGGAGTATCGCTTCGTCTTCCCAGAGTCGAAATGCAGAAATGAAGAAAAATCAAGAAACTTATACTAAAACGTAAAATTCTTAAATCGCAGCGCATAAGAAAATTGGCCAAAATGAATCACAGTAGTTATATCAGCCGGAGAGTGTTTTTCTCTGCCTTAAGTCCCATTATATTAAATTCTAACAAGTCATCTCGCAACATAAATATTTTATTCCCCAATGAGGAAAATGGAGAAGAAATCATTAAATCGATAAATAAATCAGTTAACAGATATTTTAATATCAATTCGCTAATTAAAATTGAAAGAGGCGAACATTCAGATACCGCCTTTACCGAAATGAGGAGTGGCGTCGGAATAATACACTTTGGTATCGACTGCTACATTGATATAGTTAGATCGTTTTCCAGTAGCATTCAAATACTATTCGGGATAATGGCTCACGAATGCTGGCATGTTTATCAGTTTTCGGAAAACCACAAAAGGGTCCCTCCATTTTTTGAATTGGAAGCCTATCTCGCTTGCGGATATTACCTTGGAATCTTAAAAAGAGAAGAAGACTTCCCCATAGGCGGGATCATAGAGTATTTAGCAGAACGCAACATCGAGGCAATATCAAAGAGTGACCACGGAACGCCCCAAGACGTCGAGAGATGCATAATTTCCGGGTTCAGATACGCAATCGTCAACGGCCCGACATCAAAAAAAGATCTTAACGCATATTTCAAATCAGAATCGAGGAGAAGCTAGCCGTGAACTCTTTTGATATCAATACCAGCCAAAGCACGGGAACGGTCGTCGCATTTGAAACATCCATCACTCAATTCTTTACGTCACGGGAATGGGCCGCCCAAGTTTTCGCATTACTGAGCTTCGCTCTCGTCGCAATCATCGTTATAAAATACTACAAATCTCTCGCCGCCGGCGACGTGATCAAGCTGTTTGGTCTTCTGATGATCATCAACGCAAGCTTGCTGATTGTCGTATTCGGATACAGCGATAAACAGATCGTCGGCCCGATCAGCCTGCTAAGCACCATTTCAGGCTATCTTCTTGGGCAAGCGACATCAAAGAACACCTCAAACAACTCCGGACCGGCAACTGGCACTGGCACTGGCACTGGCACTGGCACTGGCACTGGCACTGGCACTGGCACTGGCACTGGCACTGGCAACAATTGATCAGAAATTTTTGGTGAAGGGAGAAATTCAGTGATGTCCGACAGATTTTTCCACCGGAAGAGAACCGTTATTGCAGCAGCACTCCTCTCGCTTTTCGCTCCCGTGCTTTACGATCCCCCTTTGTCGGAATCACAGGCGGCACCCATCGATATATCTCCCACGTCGCCAGGAATAGCGCCCATCAATCCGGATGCAATACCGGTCAATGTTTTCAACTGTGCAGAAAAAAGCATTGAGGTCGAGTTTAAAAGAACCAGCGGAACATACGGAACGAAAAGAATAGTCGGCTCCCACGTCTCCATCGAATACAAGGGATGCACTGAATATTGTGAAATTGAAATTCAGACATCAGGAGCAAGCCCATTCACGATGGATGTAAGCGGCGGTGATAAAATCATAATTGTTAGAGACAACGACAGAAGACAGTTTGTCGCAAGAAAGATCAACCCGCTGTCTCAAGCCGTTTGCAGATAGTCCGCCTCCTCTTTCCACTATGAAACTCCACCTCCCGCCCTTTCCAGCCGAACGATATGGCCAAGCCGATCGGCACGAGGCCGGAAAGGATGGGAGGTGGAGTTTCCTACGCCGCCCGCATCCACACCGCCGTGTCGTGGAACGCCGCACCGCCGGCCGGCGGCACCGGTTCCGGCGAGGTCAGGCTGTTGATGCCCATGCCCTCGACGAAGGCGCTATTGGGCCAGATGCCCTCGACGATCACCACGCCGCGCGGCACACCGGCGAAGGACTTCGCATGGACCACCACGCTGCCCTGCGGGTTGCCCAGCCGCACCGCGTCGCCGTCGGCCAGAGCCAGCCCGGCGGCATCCTCCGGGTGGATCAGTGCGGTGGGTCGGCCTTCGCGCTTCTGGGCGGTCAGCGTCTCGGTGAAGGAGGTGTTGAGGAACTGGCGCGCCGGGGCGGTGACGAGTCGGAACGGATGCTCCGCATCGGCATCGCGGGCGGGGGGCATGTGGTCGGGCAGCTCCGGCATGCCGCCATAGGGGCCGAGCGCCGCCCAGTCGGGGGCGAAGCGGAACTTGGCATCGGGGTGCGCGAAGCCGTTGAGGAAATGCGAGGTCTCGAAATCGGGCTGGGCGTCGATCCAGCGGTCGGCGGTCAGGGTCGCCGCGTCGCCGAGGTCGGACGCCTTCAGCATGGCGTCGATGATCTCCAGCGCAGTCATGCCGAATCCCGGATGCTCTGCGCCGACGCGGCGGGCGAGTTCGCTGATGACCCAATGATTCTCGCGCGCCTCGAACTGCGGCTCGATCACCTTGCGGCCGATCAGGATGTGCATCTGGCCGCCGCCGCGGTAGATGTCGTCATGCTCCAGGAAGGTGGTGGCGGGGATCACCAGATCGGCCAGCCTGGCCGTGTCGGTCATGAACTGCTCGTGCACCGCCACGAACAGGTCCTCGCGCAGGAAGCCCTGGCGGACGCGGTTGGAATCCGGGCAGATCGTCACCGGGTTGGTGTTCTGGATCAGCATCGCCGTCACCGGCGGGCCGCTGGTCAGGTCGCGCGGGTCGCCGGTCAGCACCGCGCCGATGCGCGACTGGTCGAAGCTGCGCACCGACTTGTCGAGGCGGTCCAGCCCCTCCGACAAGGTCTTGTCCAGCTTGTAGATGCCGGACGAGCAGTAGAGCGCGCCGCCGCCCTTGTGCTGCCAGGCGCCGGTGACCACCGGCAGGCAGGACACGGCATGGACCTGCGCCGCCCCGTTGTGGGCGCGCGACAGGCCGTAGCCGACACGCAGGTAGGACCGCTTGGTGGTGCCGTAGAGGCGGGCGAATTCCTCGATCTCCGCCACGGTCAGGCCGGTGATGGATGCTGCCCATTCAGGGGTGCGGGTGGCGAGATGCGCCTCCAGCGCCGCGGTGTCGCCGGCCAGCCGGGCCAGATAGGCGCGGTCGGCGTGGCCGTCGCGGAACAGCACATGCATCACCGCGCAGGCCAGCGCCCCGTCGGTGCCCGGCCGCAGCATCAGGTGCAGGTCGGAGACCTCCGCCGTGCCGGTGCGGTAGGGGTCGATGGTGACCAGCTTGGCGCCGCGGCCTTTGCGGGCGCGGCTGACATGGGTCATCACGTTGACCTGGGTCGCCACCGGGTTGCCGCCCCAGTTGACGATCAGGTCGCTGTCCGCCATCTCGCGCGGGTCGGCGCCGCGGATGTCGCCATAGCCGGCGAGCCAGCCCATGTTGGCCGGCGTGTCGCACACCGTGCTGGTCTGGCGCGAATAGCCCTTGGCGTGGCGCAGGCGCTGGATGCCGCCGCGCTGCACCAGACCCATGGTGCCGGCGTAGAAATAGGGCCAGACCGCTTCCGGGCCGTGAGCGCGTTCGGCGGTCAGGAAGGCATCGGCGATGCGGTCCAGCGCCTCGTCCCAGCCGATTTCCCTCCACTGGCCGGAGCCCTTGGGGCCGCTGCGCAGCAGCGGGGTCTTCAGCCGGTCCGGCGCATGCACGCGCTCGGCATAGCGGCTGACCTTCGCGCAGATGACGCCGGCGGTGTAGCTGTTCTCCGCCGCACCGCGCACCTTGCCGATGCGGTCGGGGGCGAGGCGTTCCACCTCCAGCGCGCAGGTGCTGGGGCAATCGTGCGGACAGGCGGTGGGCAGGAACTGGGCCGACAAGGCTAACCTCTGGTCTGGCTGGCGGCGGGGAAGGCCAAAGTTTAGGCCCTGCCCCGCGCCCGCTTCAATGCGCAACAATGTATGGGTACAAAAAAGCGGGGCCGCGAAATCCCTTGTTCGGACTTCGCGGCCCCTGCCGATTCAGCGGGAGAGTCCCCTGACGACTTGCGGCTTTACATGAAGCCGAGCAGGCGCGGGAACCACAGCGTGATCGCCGGGACATAGGTGATGAGGCCGAGGAAGATCAGCATCGTCAGCAGCCACGGCCACACCGCCACCGTCAGCTCGGTAATGCCCATCTTGGTGATGCCCGAGGCGACGTAGAGGTTCAGGCCGACCGGCGGATGGCACATGCCGACTTCCATGTTCACGATGATCAGGATGCCGAAATGCACCGGGTCGATGCCCAGCTTCATGGCGACCGGGAACAGGATCGGCGCCATGATCAGGACGATGGACGACGGCTCCATGAAGTTGCCGGCGGCCAGCAGGATGATGTTCACCACCAGCAGGAAGACCCACACGCCCATGTTCTGGTCGAGGATCCAGGCCGCCATGTTCTGCGGAATCTGCTCCGACGTCATCAGGAAGGAGAAGAGCACCGCGTTGGTGATGATGTAGAGCAGCATCGCCGACATGCTGGCGCTGTCCAGCAGCACCTTCGGCACGCGGCGCAGCGGCATGTCCTTGTAGACGAAGACCGCGACGACGAAGGCATAGACCGCGGCCATCGCCGCCGCCTCGGTCGGGGTGAAGATGCCGCTGTAGATGCCGCCCATGACGACGATGATCAGCAGCAGGCCCCAGAAGCTCTCGCGCAGGGCATGCATGCGCTGGGCAAAGCTGGCCTTGGGCAGGCGCGGATAGCCGAACTTGCGGGCGCGGAACCAGGTGGTGAAGCCGAGGAAGCAGGCCAGCAGGATGCCCGGCACCACGCCGGCGATGAACATCTGGCCGATGGAGGCGGCCTGCGGGTGGCCGGTGGTGGCGACGCAATACATCACCATCACGATGGATGGCGGGATCAGGATGCCGAGCGCGCCCGAGGTGGTGACGATGCCGGCGCCGAAATTCTTCGGGAAGCCCTGCGCCACCATGGCCGGCAGGATGATCGAGCCGATGGCGACCACGGTGGCCGGGCTGGAGCCCGACACCGCCGCGAACAGCGCGCAGGCCATCACGCCGGCAAGGCCGAGGCCGCCATGCCAATGGCCGACCATCGAGGTGGCGAAGTTGATCATGCGGCGGGCAACACCGCCATGGGTCAGGAAGTTGCCGGCCAGGATGAAGAACGGGATCGCCATGATCTCGAACTTCTCGATGCCGGTGAACAGCTTCAGGGCCACGGCGTCGATCGGCACGTCGGTCATGAAGAACAGGAAGGACAGAACCGTCAGGCCGAGCGAGATGGAGATCGGCATGCCGGTGAGCATGAGGGCCAGCAGAAGCCCGAAGATAATGGCGGCGTTCATGCCGGGCCTCCTTCCTTGGCGGCTTCGACCGGGTCGATGCCGTCGACCTGGGCATGGTCGTGGTGGGGCAGTTCACCGGTGCGGATGAAGGTCCAGGCGACCTGGAGGAAGCGGAAGCACATCAGGTAGGAGCCGAGCGGCACCGCCAGATAGATGATCCACATCGGCCATTCCAGATCGGCCGACACCTGCTCGGTCTCGGAGATGTGGTAGACGAAGCGCGCGCCGAGCGACCCGACGATGAGGGTGAACAGTGCACCGGCACCCAGCCCGAAAAGCACGAACTTGGCACGCAGGTGCGGCTCCATCCGGTTGATGATGACGTCGACGCCCACATGGATGCCGGTGCGCACGCCATAGGCGGCACCGAACTTCGCCATCCACACGAACATGTAGATGCACAGTTCCTGCGCCCAGGCGAGGTTCCAGTGCAGCACATAGTCCTGGATGTAGGGAACGCCGGAGAAATAGCGGTGGACGACGGACGCGAAGATGACGAGCGTCGCCCCGGCCATGAGCGACGCGATCAGCGTCTCCTCAAGCCGGTCGAGAATTTTCATAAGCATGTCGGGGGGATCTCCCGGTCGGCGGAGACGGTCTTAAAGGCTGGATAGCCGCAGCACGACCCTTAGCGCTTCAATCGACCGTCATCCCCGCGTAGGCGGGGATCCAGGCGGCTGCCGGAGCGAATGGATCATCGAAGCTGGATTCCCGCCTTCGCGGGAATGACGGCCGAACAGTGTGGATGCCGGTTTGGAGTGGACGACGCCTTCCAGTGGAGTGGCGTCGCCCGCCCTCAAATCACATCTTGAAGCCAGCCGCGGCCGATTCCTTGTAGATCGCTTCGATCAGGTCCTTGCCAACGCGGGCTTCGGCGTCCTTGTGGACCGGCTTCAGGGCCTTGACCCAGGCCTCGCGCTCTTCCTTGGTCTGGGTGTGGAACTCGGTCTTGCCGGAGGCCTTCATCTGGGCCAGCGCCACGTCGTTCTCGTTCTGGGCGATGTCGTTGGCGTAGTCGGTCGCCTCCTTCATCGCCTCTTCCAGCTTGCCGCGGACGTCTGCGGGCAGGCCTTCCCAGAACTTCTTGTTCACGATGACCGCGTAGCCGAGATAGCCGTGGTCGGTCAGGGTCGCGTTCTTCTGAACCTCGTGCATCTTCTGGGTGTACATGTTGGACGGCGGGTTCTCCGTGCCGTCGACGACGCCGGTTTGCAGCGCCTGGTACACTTCGGAGAAGGCCATCACCTGCGGCAGGGCGCCGAGCGCCCGCATCTGGGCGTCCAGAACCTTGGACGACTGGATGCGCATCTTCAGGCCCTTCACGTCCTCCGGCTTGATGAGCGGCTTGTTGGCGCTCATGATCTTGAAGCCGTTGTCCCAATAGGCCAGCCCGATGATGCCCTTGGACTCCAGCTTCTGGAACAGCTTCTTGCCGATCTCGCCCTTGGTGACGCGCTGGAGAACTTCCTTGCTCGGGAAGATGTAGGGCAGGTC
Source organism: Azospirillum sp. 11R-A (assembly GCF_049472615.1). Classification (NCBI taxonomy): domain Bacteria; kingdom Pseudomonadati; phylum Pseudomonadota; class Alphaproteobacteria; order Rhodospirillales; family Azospirillaceae; genus Azospirillum; species Azospirillum sp. 11R-A. Next base: position 30,356 of record NZ_JBCEBL010000003.1, read on the forward strand.
GAAGACCTCGAATTCCTTGGCGCCCAGCGGGCCGAACTTGGCCAGCGACGGGGCCAGCATCTGCACGGCGCCCAGCTGAAGCGCCTCAAGCTCTTCCTTGTCCTTGTAGAGCTGGCTGTTCGGGTAGACCTCGATCTTCACCTTGCCGGCGGTCAGCTTCTCGGCCAGTTCCTTGAACTTCTCGGCACCCTTGCCCTTCGGCGTCTCCGGCGCGACGACGTGGCTGAACTTGATCACGATCTGGTCCTGGGCCCAGGCCGTCGAGATCGCCATCGGCGCCGACATCATGCAGCCGACCGCCGCCGCGCACAGGAGCTTCACGAGTTTCATAGGTGCGTCCCCCTCTGGTATTCATTGTAGACGAGACTGACTGTTCGGCCCCGTACTTGTTGCGCATTGTTCATGATCGGACGAATTGCGGCTATTGTGGATATCCGCAGAGTCGGCCTATTCCACTTTCGTACGGTCCCGCGATCCCCTGTCCCCACACTTTCGTGTCCACCCCGATGCCGAAGCCATCCCATAAATCCAGTCCTGCCGTCCGCATCGGGCGGGCGGTGCCGCATGCCATGCCGGTGGTGGCGATGGCGCTGGTCGTGGTGCTGCTGGGCGCCTTCCTGTGGCTGTTGCAGCGCAACGAGCGGGAGGAGGAGGCGCTGGCGCTGATCAAGGACGCGCTGTGGGTGGAGCAGAACCTGCACTTCCAGCTCGCATCCGACGAGGACAAGCTGGAGAGGCTGGCGGAAACGCTGGGCCGGGTTGAGGTGGACCTGCGGCAGTTCGCCGCAATGGCCCGGCTGGTGGTGAACACCAATCCGGCGATCGAGCGGGTGCTGTGGCTCGACGCCCAGGGCCGCACCCTGCTGGCCGAGCCGCCGCTGCCGGGGAACGGCGGAACGGATGCACCTTCGGAACCGGCCGGCGCGGAGGGGATGGCCCGCGACGACGCGGTGCGGATCGCCCGGTCCTCCGGCCTGCGGGCCTATGGCGCACCCTACCGGATCGACGCCACCGACCGCGGCTTCGACGCCGCCTTCCCGCTGTTCCGCGACGGCGCCTTCGCCGGCACGCTGGTCGGCGTCTTCTCCTTCGAAGCGATGCTGACCCACCATGTCCCCTGGTGGTTCGCCCAGCGCTACCAGCTGGAGGTGGTCGACGCCACCGGCACGGTGCTGGGATCGAAGTCGCGCATGTCGGTGCCGGGATCCATGGCAGGACCGGCGCCCGACCCCGCGCGCAGCCACCTCATCCCGTTCGATCCGCCCGGCCATGGGATGGCCCTGGTCGCCACCGCCTACCCCAGCGACTCCAACGTCACCCGCACCGTTCTGGTCGCGGCGATCTTCGCGCTGACCGGGTCGGCATTGTGGAGCCTGTGGTCGCTGCGCCGGCACATCGCCGGCCGCCTGCGCGCCGAGGAGGCGCTGCGCGAGGAACATGCCTTCCGCAAGGCGATGGAGGACAGCCTGACCGTGGGCATGCGCGCCCGCGACCTGGAGGGGCGCATCACCTACGTCAACCCGGCCTTCTGCCGGATGGTCGGGCTGGACGCGGACGATCTGATCGGGCGCGGCCCGCCGGCGCCCTATTGGCTGCCGGAGGAGATCGACCGGGCCGAGGCCGCCTTCCAGGACGTGCTGGCCGGCCGGGCGCCGGAAAGCGGGCTGGAGATGCGCTTCCAGCGTCCCGACGGCGAGCGGTTCGAGGCGCTGATCTACGAGGCGCCGCTGATCGACGCCAACGGGCGGCAGACCGGCTGGATGGGCTCCGTCCTCGACATCACCGAACGCAAGCGCGCCGAGGAGCTGGCGCGCCAGCAGCAGGAGCGGCTGCAACAGACCTCCCGCCTGATCACCATGGGCGAAATGGCCTCCACCCTGGCGCATGAGCTGAACCAGCCGCTGTCGGCCATCGCCAGCTACTGCACCGGCTGCCTGAATCGGCTGCGCTCCGACCGCTGCGACACGCAGGAGGTGGCGGCGGCGCTGGAGAAGCTGGCCGCCCAGGCCAAGCGCGCCGGGCTGGTGGTGCGCCGCATCCACGACTTCGTGCGCAAGCGCGACCCCAGGGTCGCCCCCTGTTCGCTGGCCGAGGTGCTGGAGGACTGCGTCGGGCTGGCCGGCAGCGACGCCGCAAGGCTGGGCGTGCGGGTGGAGCTGGATGCCCCGGCCGATCTGCCGCCGGTCACCGGCGACCGCATCCTGCTGCAACAGGTGGTGCTGAACCTGATGCGCAACGGGATCGAGGCGATGGCCCGCACCCCGCGCGCCGACCGCCGCCTGACCGTCACCGTCCGCCAGACCGATTGCGATGGCGGCGAGGAGGCCGGCAAGGACGGGGGCAAGGATGGCGCCCGCCTGCTGCTGACCGAGATCCGCGACCATGGCTGCGGCGTCGCTCCCGACGTGGCCGACCGGCTGTTTTCCCCTTTCTTCACCACCAAGCGCGAAGGTATGGGCATGGGCCTGAACATCTGCCGGTCCATCGTCGAACACCACCGCGGCCGGCTGTGGTTCGAGACGGTGACGCCGGAGGGAGATGGCAACGGGGACGCAACGGGAGCCGACGCCGCCGGCACGCGCTTCCTGTTCACCCTGCCCGTCCATGCCCGCACGCCGGACCGGACAACCGGCCCATATCCCGCCGGCCCGTTTCCCGATCACACCGCCGAGGCTGCCGAATGACCACGCTCCACATCGTCGACGACGACGAGGCCATCCGCGACGCGCTCGGCTGGCTGTTCCAGTCGCGCAACGTCCCGGTTGCGGGCTGGCCGTCGGCCGAATCCTTCCTGGAGTCGTGGCGGCCGGACACCGCCGGTTGCCTCCTGCTGGACATCCGCATGGAGGGGATGAGCGGGCTGGAGCTGTTCGACCGGCTGCTGTCCAAGGGTTGCCGCATGCCGGTAATCTTCCTGACCGGCCATGGCGACGTGCCCATCGCCGTCGGCGCCCTGAAGAAGGGGGCCCGCGATTTCGTGGAGAAGCCCTTCAACGACAACGAGCTGGTCGACCGGGTGATCGACGCGCTGGCCTTCGACGCCGAACAGCGCGAGCGCGAAGCCGGTCAGGCCGGGCTGACAGCCCGTCTCGCCACCCTGACCCAGCGCGAACGGCAGGTGATGGAGCTGGTCGTCGCTGGCCGCCTGAACAAGGTGATCGCCGACGAGCTGGGCATCAGCATGCGCACGGTGGAGGTCCACCGCAGCCATGTGTTCGAGAAGATGCGGGTGAAGACGGCGGTGGAGCTGACGCGGCTGCTGACGGGTGCCGCATGATTGCCCCTTCCGATACGGGAAAACCCAGGGTACGACGGAGGCGCCTGGAGTCCCCACCGGTCCCGTACTAGTCTGTTCGCACCACTCCGGTGGTCGTCCCCGACGGTCTGGAGCATCAACGGTTGAGGTTTCGCTTACCCAGCTCCATCCTCGCCATCGGTCTGGCCGTGACAGCACCGCTGCTGCTGTTCGGCGCCGTGATGGTCTGGCAGCTCGACGCCCGCGACCGGGCGGAGACGGAGGACGCGCTGCAATCGGTGGCGCAGTCGCTGTCGCTGGCGGTCGACCGTGAACTGGCGAGCCAGCTGCGGCCGCTGGAACTGCTGGCATCGCTGCTCCAGCCCAATGCCGACGATCTGCGCACCCTGTACCAGGAGACCACCACCGCCACCCACAGCCAGCCCGGCTGGCTGGCGATGGGGATGGTCGACGCCGACACCGGCCGCTTCGTCTTCCACACCCACTACCCGCTGGGCGTCCAGCCGCTGCCGCCGCCCCGGCTGGACGAAATCACCCGCCATGTCATCGAAAGCCGCCGCGCGACCATCGGCGGCGTGCTGCCGCCCGGCGGACCGCCGGGCCGGCCGTCGCTGATCCTGCGGGCACCGATCCTCCAGTTCGACCCGGACCGCCAGAACGACCGGGTGCGCTACATCCTGTCGCTGGCGCTTGGGCTGGAAGGGCTGTCCAGCGCCCTGCGGACGCGCGACACCCCGCCGGAATGGACGGTCACCGTCATCGATCCGACCATGCTGATCGCCGCCCGCTCGCGCGATGCGGCGGCCTATCTGGGCCAGAAGGTCTACGCGTCGCTGGAGGCGCGGATCCGCACCGGCAGCAACCGCATGTTCGTCGCCCAGACCCGGGACGGGATCGAGGTCCACTCCGTCATTCACCGCTCATCCGAAACCGGTTGGGCAGTGGTGCTGGGCGTGCCGTCGGCCCTCGTGCAGGAAAAGCTGAACGCCACCCGCATGACGGTGGTCGGCGGTGCCGCGGTGGCCTGTGCGGCGACGCTGATGCTGGCGCTGCTGGTGTCGCGCGCCTACCGCCGCCGCCGCAGCGCCGAGGAGGAGGTGCGGCGCGCCCGCGAGGCGGTGCTGATCGAGCAGCGCCGCCGGCTGCAATCGGAAAAGGACCATGCCGAGGCGGCGAACCGGGCCAAGAGCGATTTCCTGGCGAACATGAGCCACGAGCTGCGCACCCCGCTGAATGCGATCATCGGCTTCGCCGAGGCCTTGATGTCCGGCATCTTCGGCCCTTCCCCGCCCAAGCATGTCGAATATCTGACCGCCATCCACCAGTCCGGCCGTCATCTGCTGGATCTGGTGAACGAGCTTCTGGACATGGCGAAGATCGAGGCCGGACGGCTGGAGCTGTTCCCCGCCTGCGTCGCGCTGGGCGAGCTGCTGGAGGATTGCCTGTCGCTGATGGAGGCGCTGGCCCTGCGCAAGGGGGTGGCACTGACCAGCGGCGCCATCGCGTCCGATCTTCAGGTCACCGTGGATGGGGTCCGCATGCGGCAGGCGGTGCTGAACGTCCTGTCCAATGCCATCAAATTCACTCCGTCGGGCGGTGCCGTGCGGGTGGAGGCCAAGCCCGGGCCCGGCGGGACCGGTGCCGTCATCGTGATCGCCGACACCGGCGTCGGCATGAGCGCGGACGAGCTGGTGATCGCGATGGAGCCGTTCCGTCAGGTCCACAATTATCTGACCAAGGCGGAGGCCGGCACCGGCCTGGGCCTGCCGCTGGCCCGCCGCTTCGTCGAGGCCCATGGCGGCACCCTGACCCTGGACAGCACGCCGGGCACCGGCACCACGGTGACGATCATCCTGCCGTAAGGAAGGCAGAGGGACGTTGAGTTGGGATGTGGAGTCGCCTCAACCCCGGCGGGGCGGACGGCCGGGGAGCGTGGCGCGCTGAAGCTTGGCGCCGGCCATGTCGGCACCGTCCATGTCGGCGCTGTCGAGATTGGCGTCGGACAGGTTCGCCTGCACCAGACAGGTGCCGACCAGCAGGGCGCCGCGCATGTCGGCTCCCATCAGGTTGGCGGCCCAGGAGCGGCCGGTGGGGCGGCCAGACGGATCCTTGATCGCCGCCGGGCCAAGCCGCACCCGCGTCAGGTCGGCGCCGGTCAGCACGGCGTAGCTGAGGTTGGCGCCCGACAGGTCGGCGCCCATCAGGTTGGCGCCCTCCAGATTGGCGCCCGACAGATCGGTCATCATCAGCCGCGCGCCGGTCAGCGCCGCCGCCGACAGGTTGGCCCCCCGCAAGCTTGCGGCGCTGAGGTTGACGTTGCGCAAATCGGCACGGCTGAGGTCGGCGCCGTCCAGATCGGCCCGCTGGCCGCGCTGGCCGAAGCTGTCGATCCAGCGCTCGTGATCGAAGATGGCGCGCTGGATTTCCGACCCCATGCTGTCGATGGGGCGGGTCATCTGCGCCGTGGCGATGCGGGTGGAGGACAGGTCGCAGTCGGCCATGCGCGTGCCGACCATGTCGGCCTTGTCGAAGCGGGTGCCGTCCAGCGCCGCCCCCGACAGGTTGGCGCCGTTCAGCCGGGCGCCGGTCAGGTCCGCCCCGGTGAGCACCGCCCCCGACAGATCGGCGTTCTGCAACATGGCGCCGCTGAGGTCGGCGTCGGACAGGTTGGCGCCGCGCAGCACCGCGCCGGTGAGGTCGGTGGGAATGCCGCCCTCCGCCGTCATGCCGTTCTGGAGGCGGGCAAGTGCCGCCTTGTGGATCTGGCGGGCGCTTTCGGCGTCCTGCGCATCGGGGCCGGTGCCGCGGCGGGCGGTGCCGCCCGGTTCCAGCGTGCCGGCGCGCAGGTCGGCGCCCTTCAAATTGGCGTTCGAGAAGTCGGCCGCGCGCAGCCGGGCGCCGCGCAGGTCGGTCTGCATCAGGTTGGCGCGGCTGATGTCGGCATCGCGCAGATCGACGCCGAACAGGTCGGCGCCGGCCAGATTGGTGCCGTTCAGCCGCCCGCGCGCCAGCCGCGCCCCGACCAGGCGGGCGCCGCGCAGGTCGCGCTGCGACAGGTCCACCCCTTCCAGATCGGCCATGGCGAGGTTGGCGCGGGCGCCGCCCGGCTGGCCCTTGATCCAGCGGGCGTGCCGCTCCAGCACTTCGGCCAGCTGGTCGGGCCGAAAGAAGGAGACGGACTGAGCGGTCGGGGTGGTGGCGGTTGGCACGGACAACTCGACGCCGTGAAATGGTTACATCGCGACAATCATGCGGTTCATTCCTTACCGAAGGCTGAATGAATCCCCCTTTTGCGCACCCTCTTTCGGAGGATGCGGTTCGGCGACCCGCCGGCATGGCGCATCGGCGGGAAAACGGGGATTCCAGCCGGGATGGATAGGAAAAACGGAAGCTTGGCCATAGCAACGGCCATAGGCCCCGGCACCTCCATCGCCGTGACATTACCGCGGCAGTCCCGAGTCGCGCACGTTACGGTTCTGTAATCGAACCGCTTGCGAACGGGTCGCGAACAGCCGCGACTCGGCTTCCCGCCCCTGTTCCGGGCGAGGCCGCGGAATCCCTCGACTCCCCCAAAAAACAGCATCGGTTAAGCAATGGTTTCTTGACAGAAAAGGCCACGGGCATCCTAAAAGTGTCCCACCTTTCGGATAAACGCACCGCAGCACGCCTTGACCTTAGCCAGGGTGTGACTTTGGCCGTAACCGGGACGGCGGGGTCCAGACGATGGATTCCGGCTGCCGGAGCGGAAAAACGGGATATGAAGGAAGAATGATGAAGGATGCGGACGCCCGGTCGATCACGACCGCACGCCCGAGCGTCGGCGAGAGCCACGCCACCGAACGCCATCATCTTGATCGCTGCCATCTCGATCGCCGCCATCTTCTGCGCGCCGGCCTCGGCCTGGCGGCGGTCGCCTCAGCCGGCGGGACCCTGCTCACCAGCGAAGAGGCGGAAGCTGCGGCGCTCCGCGCTCCGCCGCGGGTGCTGTCCCTGGTGAACCTGCACACCGGCGAGCGCATCAGCGCCGAATACTGGTCGCGGGGCAAATATGTCCGCGACGCGATGCGGGCGCTGAACCGCGTTCTGCGCGACCACCACAACAATTCGGTCCATGCGATGGATCCGAAGCTGATCGATCTGGTCCACTCGCTGAGCCGCAAGATCAACCGCCGCGGCCCTATCGAGATCGTCTCGGGCTACCGCTCGCCGGAGACCAACGCAATGCTGCGGGAAGCCGACGGCAGCGGCGTGGCGCAGAATAGCTATCACATGCGCGGCATGGCAATCGACCTGCGGGTCCAGGGCCTGTCGACCCGCCAGCTCCAGCGCGCGGCGCTCAGCCTGCGCGGCGGCGGGGTCGGCTATTACCCGGACAGCAACTTCGTCCATGTCGACGTCGGCCCGCTCCGCCACTGGTGAGCGGCCGGCAACGGACCACGAAAAAGGCGCCACCCCAAGCCGGGACGGCGCCTTTTTCGTATCTGACGTGAGAGGGCGGCGACCGCCATCCCCCGCTTCCGTTCAGCCCACCTTCAGCTTGCGGCGCAGCAGCGACAGCGGTGCGGTGTCGTCCAGGCTGGGCTGGAAGGCGATGGTGACCTCCGTCAGCGCGTTCGCCCAGCTGTCCTGGTTGGTGCCTTCCGGCGCCTCGACCGAGGTGAAGCCGGTGCGGACCAGGAACAGGTACTGGTCGGGGATGACATGGCCGACCGCGCGGATCTCGCCGGTGTAGCCATAACGCTCCCGCAGCTCGCGCGCGGTGGAGAAGCCGCGGCCGTCGCGGAACTTCGGAAACTCCAGCGCCACCAGGGAGAAACGGTCGAGGTCGGCGGCGATGGATCCTGCCAGCGTGCCGCTCTTCAACCGCACGCCCAGCCGGGCGTTGCGGCCTTCGAAGCTGTCACGCTCCGCCTGCCAGCGCTCGAAGCTGATGATGACCGGGCGGTCGTTGGGGACCGGCTCGCCATCGGGGATGAAGCTCCAGGCATCCTCGCCGATGCGCCCATTCTCAATCAGCGGCATAGATTCTCTCCTTGAACGGGGCATGGCCAACGCGCTTGAGCGTGTCGATGAAGCGCTCGCCCTCGCCCGTGCGGTTGGCGAGATAGACGTCGACGATGGCCTCGATGGCGTCCACCGCCTCGGTCTCGGTCACCGCCGGGCCGAGGATGTCGCCGATCTCCGTGGTCAGCGTCGGGTCGCCGCCGACGGTGATCTGGTAATATTCGGTGCCCTTCTTGTCGACGCCGAGGATGCCGATGGCGCCGACATGGTGATGGCCGCAGGCGTTGATGCAGCCGCTGATCTTGATCCCCAGCTCACCGATGGTGCGCTGGCGGACCGGATCGGCGAAGCGGGCGGAGATCGCCTGGGCCAGCGGGATCGCGCGGGCATTTGCCAGCGCGCAATAGTCAAGACCCGGGCAGGCGATGATGTCGCCGATCAGCCCGGCATTGGCGCTGCCGAGGCCGGCGGCGTCGAGCTGCTTCCACAGGTCGTACAGCTCGTCCTTCTTCACATGGGCAAGGACGAGGTTCTGGACGTGGGTGACGCGCAGCTCGCCGAAGCTGTGCCGCTCGGCCAGATCGGCGACGAGGTCCATCTGGTCGCAGGTGGCGTCGCCGGGGATGCCGCCGGCCGGCTTCAGCGAGATGGTGGCGATGGCATAGCCCGGCGCCTTGTGCTCCGCGACATTCACCTCAAGCCAGTTGGCGAAGGCCGGATCGGACGCCTTGGCGCGCTCCAGCGCTTCGGAATGGTCGGGCAGCTCCTCGAAGGGCGGCGGGGCGAAATGCTGGCGGACGCCCTCGACGATCTCCGGATCCAGGCGGTACTTCGGCCCGCGCAGCCGCGCGAACTCCTCCTCGACCTCCTGGGTGAACTTCTCCAGACCCAGCTCATGCACCAGGATCTTGATGCGCGCCTTGTAGATGTTGTCGCGGCGGCCGTACTGGTTGTAGACGCGCAGGATGGCTTCGAGATAGGCGACGAAGTCCTCCTCGGCCACCCACTCGCGCACCAGCTTGCCGACGAAGGGCGAACGGCCGAGACCGCCGCCGACATAGAAGGAGAAGCCGGCCTCGCCCTTGTCGTTGCGCCGCGCCAGCAGGCCGACGTCGTGGATGCGCACCGCGGCGCGGTCGCTCTCGGCGCCGGAGATGGCGATCTTGAACTTGCGCGGCAGATAGGTGAACTCGGGGTGCATCGTCGTCCACTGCCGCAGGATCTCGGCATAGACGCGGCCGTCCACCACCTCGTCCCTGGCGGCGCCGACAAAGGGGTCGGTGGTGACGTTGCGCACGCAGTTGCCGCTGGTCTGCAGCGCGTGCATGTCGACCTCGGCCAGCTCATGCAGGATGGCCGGGGTGTCCTCCAGCTTGATCCAGTTGTATTGCAGGTTCTGGCGGGTGGTGAAATGGCCGTAGCCGCGGTCGTACCTGCGCCCGATCTCCGCCAGCTTGCGCAGCTGGGTGGCCGACATCACGCCATAGGGCACGGCGATGCGCAGCATGTAGGCGTGAAGCTGGAGATAGAGGCCGTTCATCAGCCGGACCGGCTTGAACTCCTCCTCCGTCAGCTCGCCGGACAGCCGGCGCTCGACCTGTTTGCGGAACTGCTCGACGCGCTCGGCGACGAACTGCCGGTCGATCTCGTCATAGTGATAGATGCCGGCACGGGCGCCGGGCGCGATGTGGTTCATGTCGATCAACCCTCAGGGCCGCCGGAACGGCCGACGTTCATTCACTCGAACAGCCACTCAGGCGGCCTGCTTGCCCAGATCCAGACGGACGGTCGGGCCGGCGGTGCGGATACGCTCGCGCATCGTCGCCGGGACCGGGACGCCATCCTCCTCCACCACCTCGAAGGCGTAGATGTCGACGCCGAACTGCTCCCGCTCCGCCGTCGCCTTGGCGTCGGCCAGCACGGCATCCGCCTCGGAGCGCTGGAACAGCGCAGCCTCGGCGAAGGACTCGACCCACCGGCCGCCCTCGCCCAGGAACACGACTTCCCCGTCGCGCAGGCGGTTGGCGGTGATGGCTTTCATCGATCCTTCCTTCGATCGATCCTTGGCCGACATCTGGCTCTCCTGGCTGGTCGTTCTCGAACGCGTTTGGTGTCTTAACCCGAACCGTCGGCGGTCCGGCAGTGAATTCGCCACAGATTGGTTTCGCGGAAGGCGGGCCGTTACGGCAGCCATTTCTCCCGGTCGATCAGGTCGCGGCTTTCGCGGGCGACCTCGGACATCGACGCGCCCTCCGCCCGGCGGCGGTTACGAAGCTCGGCGATGGTGCGCAGCCGCTCCGCCCAGTCGTCCGGGAACAGGGCCTCAAGCCGCTGGCGCAGCAGGCTGGCGAGCGTCGGGCTGCGGCCGCCGGTGGAGACCGTCATCACCAGATCGCCACGCCGCACCACGGAGGGCGAGTGGAAATCGCACAAGGGAATGACGTCCTCGACATTCACCAACACCCGGCGCTGCCGCGCCAGTTCCGCCAGCGCCGTCTCGATCGAAGGCCCCAGCCCCATGACATACAGCACGCCGACCTTGTCGAGATCGGATGCCTCCGGCAGAGCCCGCACCAGACGGTCGCCGGCAAGAGCCGCCAATTCCCCATCCGGTTCCGGTGAAAAGACCTGCGGATCCGCCCCGCCCTCGCGCAGCTGAGTCAGACGGCGCACCGCGAGCGGGCCGTTGCCGGCGAGCGCAATCGTCACCCGCGCCGGGTCGAGCGCCAGCGGAATCATGCCTGCCTCACCGAAACGGGCGAAATCGGGCTGGCGACTGCGGCGCCTATGACCGGGATGCTGTGCATGGCGGTATTTAGCCCGGCTGCCGCACGACAATCAACATATTTCACACAACGATTTGCAGCGCAGCACAAACCTATTAAACAAGTAGAGAATGTATTTACGTTGCACGGGTTTTCCGCCGGTGTTAATGTGCAAACACAGTCATTAAACCTACTTGTTTAGTATACTTAAAGGCCACCGCGAAAGGCAGCCGACGATGGACGCGGAAACACGGGTGAAGCATCTGACCGACAGCCACGGCAGGCTGGAAGGCGCGCCGCTGCTGGCCGCCATGCACGAGCTGTTCGGCGGGCGAATCGCGCTGATGTCGTCCTTCGGGGCCGAATCCGCGGTGCTGCTGGCGCTCGCCGCCGAAGCGACGCCGGATTTCCCGGTTCTGTTTGTGAATACCGGCAAGCTGTTCGGCGAGACCCTGCGTTACCGCGACGAGTTGGTGAAGCGGCTGGGCCTCAGGGATGTGCGGGAGATCGGGCCGACCGCCGACGACCTCGCCGCCGGCGACAAGGACGGCATGCTGTTCACCCGCGATTACGACGCCTGCTGCCATCTGCGCAAGACGGTGCCGCTGGACCGCGCGCTGGCCACCGCCGGGCTGGAGGCCTGGGTGACGGGACGCAAGCGCTTCCAGTCCTCGACCCGCGCCGCCCTGCCCCTGTTCGAGGCGGAGGGCGGCCGCGTGAAGGTCAACCCACTGGCCAACTGGGACAAGGACCGGCTGGAGGAAGAGTTCACCCGGCGCAACCTGCCGCGCCACCCGCTCGAAGCCGACGGGTACCTGTCGATCGGCTGTTACACCTGCACCGAGCGAGTGGCGCCCGGTGCCGACCCGCGTTCCGGCCGCTGGGCCGGCAGCGCCAAGACCGAATGCGGCATACACACCATGATTGGAACCGCCCGATGAGCGCCGATCTCGACCAGCTCGAAAACCAGAGCATCTATATTCTGCGCGAAGCCTACAACCGCATCGACAAGCTGGCGATGCTCTGGTCGATCGGCAAGGACAGCAACGCGCTGCTGTGGCTCTGCCGCAAGGCGTTCTTCGGCCGCATTCCCTTCCCCGTCGTGCAGCTCGACACCGCCATGGAGCTGCCGGAAGTCTACGAGTTCCGCGACCGCATCACCAAGGAATGGGATCTCGACCTCAAGGTGGAGCAGTGCCCGCCCGAGGAGGAGATGGACCAGACCCTGCCGCCGCTGACCCGTGCCGCCGCGCGCAAGACGGAAGGTCTGAAGAACCTGCTGCGCGACCATGCGTACCAGGGCGTGATGGTCGGCATCCGCCGCGACGAGCAGGCGACCCGCGCCAAGGAGCGCGTGTTCTCGCCGCGCTCGCTGGAAGGCGACTGGGACGTGAAGGACCAGCCGGCGGAATTCTGGGACCATTACAAGACGCGCTTCCCCGAAGGCGTCCATGTCCGCATCCACCCGCTGCTGGCCTGGACCGAACTGGACATCTGGCGCTATTCGCAGCGCGAGGGAATTCCTATCGTCCCGCTGTACTTCGCCCGCGACGGCAAGCGTTACCGCTCGCTGGGCGAGAAGAACATCACCTTCCCGGTCGACAGCACCGCGTCCACCATCGACGAGATCATCGCCGAACTTCAGGTGACCCGCGTGCCGGAACGCGCCGGCCGCGCGATGGACAACGAATCCGAAGACAGCTTCGAACGCCTGCGCAGCGTGGGGTACATGTAAGATGCCGCATTCTCAACTCCGCATCGTCATCGTCGGCCATGTCGACCATGGCAAGTCCACGCTGATCGGCCGCCTGCTGAACGACACCGGCAGCCTGCCCGACGGCAAGGTCGAGCAGGTCCGCGAGATGAGCCGCAAGCGCGGCATGCCGTTCGAGTGGGCCTTCGTGATGGACGCGCTCCAGGCCGAGCGCGACCAGGGCATCACCATCGACACCACGCAGATCCACTTCAAGACGAAGCAGCGCCCCTACGTCATCATCGACGCGCCGGGCCACACCGAGTTCCTGAAGAACATGGTGACCGGCGCCTCCCAGGCCGACGCCGCGCTGCTGGTGATCGACGCCGACGAGGGCGCGCTGGAACAGTCGCGCCGCCACGCCTTCCTGCTGCATCTGCTGGGCGTGCGTCAGGTCGCGGTGGTCGTCAACAAGATGGACAAGGTCGAGTTCTCCAGCCACCGCTATGAGGTGGTGGCACAGGAGATCAAGGACTATCTGGCCGAGCTGGGCCTCCAGCCCAAGGCGGTGATCCCGGTCTCCGCCCGCAACGGTGACAACATCGTCAGCCGCAGCGAGCAGTCGGACTGGTATCTGGGGCCGACGGTGATCGAGCAGCTCGACGCCTTCCGTCCGCAGCAGACCTCGCCCGACCAGCCGCTGCGCCTGCCCCTGCAGGACGTCTACAAGCCGGACGACCGCCGCATCCTGGCCGGCCGCATCGAGAGCGGGCGCCTGCGCGTCGGCGACACCCTGCACTTCTCGCCCACCGGCGCCAGCGCCAAGGTGGTCAGCATCGAGGCGTGGAACCATCCGGAGACGGTGCTGTCGGCCCAGGCCGGGCAGAGCATCGGCATCACGCTGGACAAGCGCATCTTCGCCGAGCGCGGCCACATCGCCCACCACCAGTCCGACGCCCCGACCCTGGCCCACCGGCTGAGCGTGCGGCTGTTCTGGCTGGTGTCGGATCCGCTGGTGGTCGGCAAGACCTACACGCTGAAGATCGCCACCGGAGAGCACCGGGTGACGGTGGAGCAGGTGACGGCGGTCATCAATGTCGAGGATCTGTCCAGCACCCCCGGCAAGGCAGTCCGCCGCAACGAGGTGGCGGAGGTCGTCCTGCGCTCCCGCTCGCCCATTGCGCTCGATCTGGCGTCGGACCTGCCGCGCACCGGCCGCGGCGCGCTGATCGACGGCAACGACGTGGTCGGCGGCTGTCTGGTGGTGGAGATCGAGGACGCTGCCGCGGCCAACATCACCGAGGTGTCGCACACCGTCTCGCTGGAGGAGCGCGCCCAGTCCAACGGCCACAAGGGCGGCGTCATCTGGCTGACCGGCCTGTCGGGTGCCGGCAAGTCGACGCTGGCGATGGCGCTGGAACGCGCGCTGTTCGACCGCGGCTGGCAGACCTTCGTGCTAGACGGCGACAATGTCCGCAACGGGCTGAACGCCGGGCTGGGCTTCTCGTCGGATGACCGGGCGGAGAACATCCGCCGGGTGGCCGAGACGGCGAAGCTGTTCGCCGACGCCGGCATGGTGGTGATCGCCTCGCTGATCTCGCCACTGAAGGCCGACCGGGCGCGGGCACGGGTGATCGGCGGCGAGCGCTTCCACGAGGTGCATGTCGCCGCCAACCTCGCCACCTGCGAGGAGCGCGATCCGAAGGGTCTCTACAAGAAGGCACGGGCCGGCGAGATCGCCGAGTTTACCGGCATCTCGGCCCCCTACGAAGCGCCGGACCAGCCCGAACTGGTGATCGACACCGACGCGCTGAGCCGCAGCGAGGCGCTGGCCCAGCTGCTGGACTATGTCGACGAGACCTTGGGCAAAAACAGCCTGAAGTCGGAGAAAGAGCTGACCTATGTGATCTGAGGGTTGGCGTTTTAGGGTGAGCGTCGGGCGCGGGGGAAAGACCGCGCCCGACGTGTTTTCAGGCTGCCGTCCTGTCGCTGCGATACAGCGCCGTCACGATCAGCGCCGCAGTCGCCAGCGCCAGCGGGACAAAGGAGATGCTCAGCACGGCATCCCAGCCGTAGCTGGTCAGCAGGCTGCCCGAGGCGAAGGAGCCGCAGGCCATGGTGCCGAAGACGATGAAGTCGTTCAGCGACTGCACCCGCGTCTTCTCCTCCGGCCGATGGCAATCGAGCACCAGGGCGGAGGCGCCGAGGAAGCCGAAGTTCCACCCCACCCCCAGCAGGATCAGGCCGATCCAGAAATGCGCGATGTCCTGCCCGGCCAGCCCGACCGCGGAGGATGCGGCGATCAGGGCCAGACCGGCGGCGACGATCCGCGGCGCGCCGAAGCGGCCGATCAGCCGCCCGGTGAAGAAGCTGGGGGCGTACATGGCGATGACGTGCCATTGCAGGCCCAGATTGGACGATTCCTGCGGCAGTCCGCACAGCCGCATCGCCAGCGGGGCGGCGGTCATGACGAAGTTCATCAGCAGATAGGACACCACCCCGCAGATGACCGCGGTGATGAAGCGGGGCTGGCGCAGGATGACGGCCAGCGGGCGTCCGCCGCCAAGCTCCGACACTGTCGGCTTGGGCAGGCGGACGCCGAGCAGGACCAGCGCCGACAGCGCGGCGACGGCGGCCTGCGCCAGATAGGTCGCGGCGAACAGGTGCGGCGGCCACAAATTCATGGTGTGGGTGACCAGCTGCGGCCCGACGATGCCGGCGACCACGCCCCCCGCCATCACGGCGGACATGGCGCGCGGCCGGCGCTCCGGACCGGTGCAGTCGGCAGCGGCGAAGCGGAAGGACAGCACCACCGCGGCATAGGCTCCGCCGGGGATCATCGCCGCGCAGAACAGCCAGAACGAGCCGAGCAGGAGAGCCAGCGAGGACAGCAGACCCACGAGGACGCCGCATGCGGTCCCGCCCAGGAACGCCGCGCGCCGGCCGAAACGCCGGGCGATGCTGCCGGCCGGCAGGGTGCAGATCGCCATGCCGACCACGAAGATGGAGATCGGCAGGGTCGCCAGCGCCGGGCTGGGGGCCAGCGTGTTGCCGACGATGGCGCCGGTGGCATAGACGACCACCGCATTGGCGCCGGCCAGCGCCTGCGCGATGACCAGCCGGGCGACGTTGCTCAGCTCATGCGCATGGGAGGCCGCGGACGCCGGTTCGGTCCTGGCAGTGGCTTCGGCTTGCGGCATGGGACTCCCCGGGGCGATTTGAAGGCGAATGGTTGAGCAAGGCTTAGCGACCCGGCACTATGAGCGGAAATGGTTTGTTCTCATGGTTCGATGAACAGGAGTCATGGATGCTCGATCGCCAGATCCTCGCGATCCTGCGCGAGGTCGACCGGACGGGCAGCGTCACCGCCGCCGCTGGCCGGCTGAACCTGAGCCAGTCGGCGCTGAGCCACACCATCGCCAGGTTCGAGGAGCGCCACGGCATCGAGATCTGGATGAAGAAGGGGCGCAGCCTCCGCTTCACCCAGGCGGGGAACCATCTGCTAGCGCTGGCCCAGCGGGTGCTGCCGCAGTTCGAGCATGCGGAGCGGGTGCTGGCCGACTTCGCGTCGGGCCGGCGCGGCACCTTGCGGGTCGGGATGGAATGCCACCCCTGCGAACGCTGGCTGATGCGGATGACGGGGGTGTATCTGACGCGCTGGCCCGAGGTGGATTTCGACCTGCGCACCGACTTCCGCTTCGACGGCGTCGCGGCGCTGGCGGACAACGAGATCGATCTTCTGATCACCCCCGACCCGGTCGACCGGCCGGACATCCTGTTCACCCCGGTCTTCGATTACGACCTCGTGCTGGTGGTGCATGAGGCTCATCCGCTGGCCGCGCGCGGGATCGTGCAGCCGCAGAACCTGCTGGACGAGGAACTGATCGCCGTTCCGGTCAGCCTGGACCGGCTGGACATCTACACCCGCTTCCTGGTGCCCGCCCAGTGCCGGCCGCGCAGCCACCGGACGGCGGAGACCACCGACCTGATGCTGCAACTGGTCGCCGCCGGGCGCGGGGTCGCCGTCCTGCCCGACTGGCTGGTGCGGGAGGACGGGGCCGGCCTGCCCGTCCGCACCCTGCGGCTCGGCGACGACGGGATCGGCAAGAGCATCCATCTCGGCGTCCGCCACGGCGAGGAGACGGTCGATTACATCGCCGGCTTCCTGGATCTCGCGCGGGAGAGCGGACGGTAGGAGAGGTTGGATCGATCAGGACTCTGCTGCGGCGCACATCCTGTGGCATAAGGGGCCGCCATCACGCTTTCGCGCATCACGCCCTAAGGACCCCTGCCGCCCATGATCCGCTTCGATAACGTCAGCAAGCAGAACGGCCACCGCATCCTGTTCCTGGAGGCCTCCGCGGCGCTCAACCGGGGCGAAAAGATCGGGCTGGTCGGTCCGAATGGTGCCGGCAAGACCACCCTGTTCCGCATGATCACCGGCGAGGAGCAGCCGGACGGCGGTCAGGTGGCGATCGAGAAGCAGGTCAGCATCGGCTATTTCAACCAGGATGTCGGCGAGATGTCCGGCCGCAGCGCGGTGGCGGAGGTGATGGACGGCGCCGGGCCGGTCAGCGTCGTCGCCGCCGAACTGGCGGAACTGGAAGCCGCCATGGCCGACCCCGACCGCGCCGACGAGATGGACGCCATCATCGAACGCTACGGCGAGGTGCAGGCCCGTTTCGACGAGCTGGGCGGCTATGAGCTGGAGGGCAAGGCGCGCGAGGTGCTGGCCGGCCTCAGCTTCAGCCAGGAGATGATGGACGGCGACGTCGGCGGCCTGTCGGGCGGCTGGAAGATGCGCGTGGCGCTGGCCCGCATCCTGCTGATGCGCCCCGACGCCATGCTGCTCGACGAGCCGAGCAACCATCTGGACATCGAAAGCCTGATCTGGCTGGAAGGCTTCCTGAAGGGCTATGAGGGCGCCCTGCTGATGACCTCGCACGACCGCGAGTTCATGAACCGCATCGTCACCAAGATCATCGAGATCGATGGCGGAACGCTGACCAGCTACTCCGGCGACTACGGCTTCTACGAGAAGCAGCGGGCGCTGAAGGAGAAGCAGCAGGAGGCGCAGTTCGAGCGCCAGCAGGCGATGCTGGCGAAGGAAATTAAGTTCATCGAGCGCTTCAAGGCCCGCGCCTCGCACGCCTCGCAGGTGCAGAGCCGGGTGAAGAAGCTGGACAAGATCGAACGCTTCGAGCCGCCCAAGCGCCGCCAGGTCGTGACCTTCGATTTCCCGCCGGCCCCGCGCTCCGGCGACGACGTGGCGGTGCTGAAGAACGTCCACAAGGGCTATGGCAGCCGGTCCATCTATGAGGGGCTGGACCTGACCATCCGCCGCAAGGAGCGCTGGTGCGTGATGGGCGTCAACGGCGCCGGCAAATCGACCCTGCTGAAGCTGATCGCCGGCACGACCGACCCCGACAGTGGCACCGTCACCGTCGGCGGCAGCGTCAAGATGGGCTATTTCTCCCAGCATGCGATGGAGCTGCTGGACGGCGACCAGACCATCTTCGAAGCGCTGGAGGCGCATTTCCCGCAGGCCAGCCAGGGCTCGCTGCGGGCGCTGGCCGGCTGCTTCGGCTTCTCCGGCGACGATGTGGAGAAGCGGTGCCGCGTGCTGTCGGGCGGCGAGAAGGCGCGGCTGGTGATGGCGATCATGCTGTTCAACCCGCCCAACTTCCTGGTGCTCGACGAGCCGACCAACCACCTGGACCTCGACACCAAGCAGATGCTGATCCAGGCGCTGGCGGCCTATGAAGGCACCATGCTGTTCGTGTCGCACGACCGGCATTTCCTGGCAGCATTGTCCAACCGCGTGCTGGAGTTGACGCCGGAGGGGATCCACCAGTATGGCGGCGGCTACACCGAGTATGTCGAGCGCACCGGCCAGGAGGCGCCGGGGCTGCACAGCTGATCCCCTGCCCCTCCCATCACCCAGAGTGAACGGACCCTTCGGAACAAGTCATTGGTCGTGAAGTCCGCCGGGGCGTAGCATCGCCTGCGTTGTCGAGACAGCGGAGGCGGACATGCCCTCTCTCACGGATTCCCTTGAATTGTTGGGGCTGCGGTCGCCGGTGATCCAGGCGCCGATGGCGGGGGGCGGCGACACGCCGGCCCTGGTCGCCGCGGTCAACGAGGCCGGCGGGCTCGGCTTCGTCGGCGCCGCCTACCTGACCGGGGAGCAGATCGCCGAGCGAGCGCTCGCCATCCGTCAGCGCACCGCCCTGCCCTTCGGAATCAACCTGTTCGCGCCGACGCCGGCCCCCGGACCGGCGCCGATGATGGCCGAGGCGATGGCCCGCCTGAGGCCCTTCCATGCCGAGCTTGGCCTGCCGGAAGCGGAGGAGCCCGCCTATGGCGGCGACGCGTTCGACCGGCAGGTCGCCGCCCTGCTGGACAGCGGAGCCGCCTTCTACAGCGTCACCTTCGGACTGCCGCCGGCCGACAGCGTGGCGGCGGCCAAGGCACGCGGCATGCGGGTGCTGGGCACCGCGACCACGGTGGCGGAGGCGGTGGCCCTGGAGCGGGCCGGCGTCGATGCGGTGATCGCCCAGGGCAGCGAGGCCGGCGGGCATCGCGGCAGCTTCATCGGCGATCCGGCAGCCAATCTGGTCGGCACGATGGCGCTGGTGCCGCAGGTGGCCGATGCGGTGGGCGTGCCGGTGATCGCGTCGGGCGGCATCATGGACGGGCGCGGCATCGCCGCGGCGCTGGCCCTGGGCGCGACCGCGGTGCAGATGGGCACGGTGTTCCTGACCACCGGCGAGGCCGGCATCCCCGAGGCGCACAAGGCCGCCATCCTGGCGGCGCGCGAGGACCAGACCCGCATCACCCGCGCCTTCTCCGGCCGGCCGGCACGCGGGATCGTCAACCGCTTCATGGAAACGGTGGAGAACCCGCAGGCGCCCGAGGCGGTGCTGCCCTTCCCCTTGCAGAATACACTGACCCGCCCGCTGCGCACCGCCGCCGGCAAGGCCGGCCGGGCGGAGTTCCTGTCGCTGTGGGCCGGACAGGGGCTGACACTGGCGCAGCGGCGCCCGGCGGGGGAACTGGTGGCGGAGCTGCTGCGCGGGACGGAGGAGGTCCGGCGCAGGCTTGCCGTCTGACCGGATAAGCGGGCCGACCTGCTCAGACGGCCTCGGCCGTCACCCGGTTGCGGCCGCTGCGCTTGGCGGCGTAGAGCGCCTGGTCGGCACGGCGGACCAGCGTCAGGGCCGGTTCGCCGGGGCGGAACTGGGCGACGCCGACCGACAGCGCGACGGTGCCGTAATTGGCATTGCGCGCCTTGTTCACGATCTGGCGGCCACCGACGAAGACCCGCACCTGCTCCGCCAGCTTGGTGGCGTTCTCCAGGCTGGTGCGCGGCAGGATGATCGCGAACTCTTCCCCGCCATAGCGGGTAGCGGTGTCGCGGCCCTTGATGCATTCGGTCAGCATGCGGGCGACCAGCTTCAGCACATGGTCGCCGACCAGATGGCCGTGGGTGTCGTTGAAGCTCTTGAAATGGTCGATGTCGACCATCAGCAGCGACAGCGGCTGCTCGTCGCGCACCGACGCCTCCATCGCCTCCTCCAGCATCAGGTCGAAGGCCTTGCGGTTGCCGATGCCGGTCAGCCCGTCGGTCAGCGCCTCGCGCCGCGCGCTGTCCAGGCTGACCCGCATCTCCGCCAGTTGCTGGCTCGATTCCTGTAGTTGCAGCTGGAGCGCCGTCTGGCGGTCGACGATCTCCTTGGTCTCCGCGGCGATGGCGGCGACCATGGCGCGCAGTTCCAACAGGCTGAGCGGCTGGTCCAGTTCCTCCCGGAAGCCGGACAGGGCATTGCCGTAGCGCTCCGTCTCCGACCCGACATTGCCCAGCTGCTCCAATATGCGCCCCAGGGCATAACGAGCCTTGTCGGAGGTCTCACGGATCGCCTGGGCTTCGGCGTCCATGGTGAAGAAGCGCTTGTACAGCTCGTCGCACAGAGTCTGCGAGGCGGCCAGCCCATCGCGGCGCGCCAGATCGATGGCGCGGGTCAGGTCCGGGTTGTTGCCGCTGTAATAGACGTACCAAAGCGTGAAGTTTTCCGGGGTGGCCGGCAGCCGGTCGGACAGCATCCGCTCCATGGCCTTCGCGGCAAGGCCGCTGGAACGCTCGAAATCCTCCGCAGTTGCCACGACCGCCGTCCGTCCAAAAATCATTCGGTTTCGAACGGTACGCGGCGCAAGCCCTTACGGCAAGAAGGTTTTTGGGAACAGGACGAGATGTTACAACCGCTCTGGTTGTGCCCTATCCGATTAATTGCATTGTCCGACGGAACTCTCGGCGCAGATATGCTTGCCGTCGGTCCAGCGTGCCCCCGACAGGTCGGCATGGCGCAGGTCGGTGCCGGACAGCTTCGCTCCCGTCAGGTCGGCACGCGCCAGCGACGCCCCCACCATCTTGGCATTGCGCAGGTCGGCCTCGCGGAAACTGGCGCCGGTCAGGTCGGCGCGGGTGAAGTCCGCCTCGATCAGGCGGGCCTTGTCGAAGACCGCGCCGGGGGCGGTGGCGCTGATGAACTTGGCACGGTAGCCGTCGGCATCGGTCAGCTTCGCCTCGCCCAGGCTGGCGCGCTGAAAGGTCGCATCGCGCAGCATGGCGCCGCTGAGATCGACACCGGTCAGCGTCTGCCCCTCCAGCGAGCAGCGCCGCCAATTGACCTTCGGCTGCGCCGCCTCGGTGCAATCGGCCAGCGCCGGGCCCACGGAAAGGACGGTCAGCACGGCCGCGGCGGCGGCGAGACTGCTGGAACGGATGCGCAAGCGAAGCGGCGGGACGGGTGCGGTTCTCATCCCTCGATAGATGGGGGCACCGCCGCTCAACTCAACCACCGAGCCGCCGCAAGCAGCGCTTGCGGTTATCCGGCGGTTCGGGAACCGTCCAACCGGGCAACCGCACGCCCCGCCTGCGGCGGTCGGGGAAGGACGGCATGGGCAGCAGCCTGCCCGGCCAGCGCCGCCGCGACGGCCGGTGGGAATGGGCCGGTCTTCCGCGTGCCGAGATCGACGTGCAGCAGCATGACCTCGGCCGTCGCCGCCAGCCAGCCCTCTTCGGCATGCCGCATCTCGTGGAACAGGTGCAGCCGCTTGGCGTCGGCGCCGAGCAGCAGCGAGTCGAAGCGCAGCGGCGTCCCCTCCGTCACCTCGCGGGCGTAGGTCAGGTGAGCATCGACGACGAAGACCGACCGGTTCTCCGCCGCGACATACGCCTTGCCGATCCCGAAGCGGTCCAGCACCGCGTCCGTCGCGTGGTCGAAGGCCAGCAGGTAATAGGCGACGTTCATGTGCCCGTTGTAGTCGATCCACTCCGGACGCACGGTTTCGCGGTGGAGGGTCAGGGGGGCGGGGGCATCGGCGGTCATGGCATTCCAAGAAAGTGGATGATGTCGGTTCGCAGCGCCTCGATCTCCGCCAGCCAACCGGCGACCTCCGAAACCGGCAGGTCAGGGAGAGGGTCGTCGAAGATACCGGCTCCCGGATAACGCGGCGCACTGACGAAAGCGGTGAGATGAGCCAACGCGGCGATGCGCAGCGCCATCGGATGCCCGGTTGGAAGCCGGGCAACCAGACTGTCGATGTCGTGGGACTTGGGTGGCATCGTGCCGGCTGCCACGAGCAGGGTCTTGGCGAGCTTCTCGACCGCCTGCTGGCAGTGATAGGCCGCCATATTTGGCTCCGGTTCGGGACCATAGAGGTTGTTGCGGACCGCCTTCACGTCGCGCTCCACAACAACCAGCCATCCCTGGATCTCCCTACGTTCCATAGACCCTGAGCCCCCGGCGCTTGACCTCATAGCTCAAGGTGCCCACGACGTCCTTGGACGCTTCGTAATTGGTGCGTGTGCAAGGAATGATGTCGGCGGGAATGCCGGTGCCGATCTTGGACGCATAGGCATAATGGATCGACCGCCGTTCCTTCGGCGCATCGTCCGGGACGATCACCAGCAGGTCGTAATCGCTGTCCTCGTGGAAGTCACCGCGCGCCCGGCTGCCGAACAGATAGACGGCTTCCGGCTCCAGGGCCGGGACGATCCGGTCGAGCAGGATTTGCAGCTTCTCGTCGTTCCGCGTGTCGACCGCAGCCATGGGATGCCTCCGCCGCCCATCCTAACATGGAACGGGCGACGGAGAATCATCCCATGGACCGGGGGCCTTACACCGAAAAGTACTTGGCCCGCGGGTGGTGCAGGACGATGGCCGAGGTGCTCTGCTCCGGATGGAGCTGGTCCTCGTCCGACATCTCGATGCCGATGCGACCGGCGTCCAGCAGCTTCAGCAGCTGTTCCTGGTCCTTCAGGTTCGGGCAGGCCGGATAGCCGAAGCTGTAGCGGCTGCCGCGGTAGGACTGCTGCAACAGCTTCTCCTTGTCGCGGCTGTCCTCGGCGCCATAGCCCAGCTCCGCACGGATGCGGGCATGGACATATTCCGCCATCGCCTCGGTCATCTCCACCGACAGGCCGTGCAGGTAGAGATAGTCCTGATAGCGGTTCTCGGCGAACCACTCTCGCGCCACCTCGGCGCAATGCTGGCCCATGGTGACGACCTGGAGGCCGAGCACGTCACGCTCCGGATCGGTCACGTCACGCAGGAAGTCAGCGATGCACTCGCCGTCTTGCCTGCCCTGGCGCGGCAGCGAGAAACGCGCGGCCTCGGTGGTGCCGTCCTCCTCGAACAGGATGACGTCGTTGCCGTCGGCCGCGGCCTTCCAATAGCCGTAGACGGCGGTCGGGCGCAGGATTTCCTCCTTCGCCGCAATCTGGAGAATGCGGTCGAGTACCGGCCGCAACTCCTTCTTCGCCCACTCCTTGAACTCCTCGAAGGACTTGCCGTCCTTCCGGTAGCCCCATTGCAGCTGATAGAGCATCCGCTCGTTCAGGTAGGTGACCAGAGTCTTCAGCGGCACATGGTCGATCAGCTTCGGCCCCCAGAAGGGCGGGGTCGGCACCGGAACGCCCTCGGCCAGCCGGTGGCGGCGGGCGCGGACGGCGTCCTTGTCGACCGGGCCGGTGGCGGCGCTGGTCGCCTGCCCCAGCACGCGGCGGCGGTTGGTCGCCTTGCCGGCGCGCTTGGCCTGCTGGATGGCGAGCTGCTGGTCGAAGCTGCCCTCCACCACCTTGTCCATCAGGGTCAGCCCGTCGAAGGCGTCGCCGGCGTAAGCCACTCGGCCGGAACCGTAGGACGCCACGCAGTCGCCCTCGACATAGGCGCGGGTCAGCGCCGCACCGCCGAGCAGGACCGGAACCTCCAGCCCCTCGCGGGTCATCTCCTCAAGGTTCTCGCGCATCACCACGGTGGACTTCACCAGCAGGCCTGACATGCCGATGGCGGTGGCCTTGTGCTCCTTGGCGGCCTGGATGATGGCGGTCACCGGCTGCTTGATGCCGAGATTGACCACCTTGTAGCCGTTGTTGGTCAGGATGATGTCGACGAGGTTCTTGCCGATGTCGTGGACGTCGCCCTTGACGGTGGCGAGAACCAGCGTGCCCTTCTGCTGGCCCTCGATCTTCTCCATGTGCGGCTCCAGCCACGCCACGGCGGCCTTCATCGTCTCGGCCGACTGGAGAACGAAGGGCAACTGCATCTTGCCGGCGCCGAACAGCTCGCCCACCACCTTCATGCCGTCGAGCAGGTAGGTGTTGATGATCTCCAGCGGCGGATGGCTCTTCATCGCCTCGGCGAGGTCGTCCTCCAGCCCGGTGCGGTCGCCGTCGACGATGCGCTCCTTCAGCCGCTCCTCGACCGTCTCGGCACGGGCCTTCTTCTTGGCGTCCGCCGCCTTGCGCCCCTCGAACAGGGCGATGAAGGCCTGGAGCGGGTCGTACCCTTCCGCACGGCGGTCGAAGATCAGATCCTCGGCGGTCTTGACCTCCGTCTCGGGGATCTGGTGCAGCGGCAGGATCTTGGAGACATGGACGATGGCGCCCGTCATCCCCCTCTTCACCGCATGGTCGAGGAAGACCGAGTTCAGCACATGGCGCGCCGCGGCGTTCAGGCCGAAGGAGACGTTGGACAGGCCGAGGATGATCTGGCAGCCGGGCATCTCGCGGGCGATGGCCTCGATGCCTTCCAGCGTCCAGATGGCGAGCTTGCGGTCGTCCTCGTTGCCGGTGGCGATGGTGAAGGTGAGCGGGTCGAACAGCAGGTCCGACGGGGCGAGGCCGTACTCGTTCACCGCCAGATCGTAGAGCCGCTTGGCGATCTCCAGCTTGCGGTCCGGCGTCTTCGCCATGCCCTCTTCATCGATGGTCAGCGCGATGACGGCGGCGCCGAACTTCTTGGCCAGCGCCAGACGCAGCCTTGCCGGCTCCTCGCCGTCCTCGAAGTTGATCGAGTTGAGGATCGCCTTGCCGCCATAGAGCGCCAGCGCCTGTTCCAGCACCTTGTACTCGGTGGAATCGATGACCAGCGGCGCCGTCACCGAGCCGGAGAAGCGGGAGATCACCGCGTTCATCTCCGCCACCTCGTCACGGCCGACGAAGGCGGTGCAGACGTCCAGCGAGTGGCTGCCTTCCTTGACCTGCTCGCGCGCCATCTCGACGCAGCCGTCCCAGTCGTTCTTCTCCTGCAACTCGCGCCACTTCTTGGAGCCGTTGGCGTTGCAGCGCTCGCCGATGGCGAAGAAGGCGTTCTCCTGGCGCAGCGTCACCTGGGAGTAGAGCGAGGCCACCGCCGGCACCCAATGGACGGTGCGGCCCTTCGGCGCCGGGCGGTGCGAGCCGGCCGGGGCCAGCTTGCGCAGCATCTGGTTCGCCGCCGCGATGTGCGGGACGTTGGTGCCGCAGCAGCCACCGACGAGGTTGACCCCGTCCTCGCCGACGAAGCGCTCCAGCCAATGGGCGAAGTCGTCGGCGCGCAGCGGGTAGTGGGTCTTGCCGTCGACCAGTTCGGGCAGGCCGGCGTTCGGCTGGACCGAGATCAGGCCCGGCCAGTTCTGCGACAGCCAGCGGACATGCTCGCTCATCTCCAGCGGGCCGGTGGCGCAGTTCAGCCCCATCAGCGGCACGTCCAGCGCCTGGATGACGGTGGCCGCCGCGGCGATGTCGGTGCCGACCAGCAGCGTGCCGGTGGTCTCCACCGTCACCTGGACGAAGACGGGGGTGTCGGACTTCGCTTCCAGCCGGGCCCGCTTGATGCCGTTGACGGCGGCCTTGATCTGCAAGGGGTCCTGGCAGGTCTCGACCAGGATGGCGTCGGCCCCGCCGGCGATCAGCCCGGCGGCCTGGACATAGAAGCTGTCCTCCGCCGGCTGATAGGCGATGTGGCCCAGGCTGGGCAGCTTGGTGCCCGGCCCGATCGAGCCGATGACGAAGCGCGGCTGGCCGTCCTTGAAGCTTTCCGCCGCCTCGCGCGCCAGTTCGACCGCGCGCTGGTTGATCTCGAAGGCCTTCTCCGAGATGCCGAACTCGCCCAGCGTCACCGGCGAGGCGCCGAAGGTGTCGGTCTCCACCATGTCCGCCCCGGCTTCGAAATAGCCGCGGTGGATGTCGCGGACGATGTCCGGGCGCGACAGGGGCAGGATGTCGGTGCAGTTCTCGTGCCCCCAGTAATCCTTCTCGACGTCGAGGTCGAGCGCCTGGATGCGGCTGCCGAACCCGCCGTCGCAAAGCAGAACACGGTCACGCAGGGTGTCGAGGATGTGGGCCATGGGAATGCGTCTTGTCCGTTATTTGGCGGGTTCGGGGCAGAAAAGGCGGGGTCAGGTCTCAGGTCAGGCCGTGGCGGTTCAACGGCCACCAGTCCTCGTCGAGAATCTGGTCCAGGGAATAGGGGCAATCGGGCGGCAAGTCGCTTAGACGAAGGCCGTCGCGCTCCAGACCGAGAGCGGCGATCTTGCGACCGGACTTGTAGATGTCGGCGGTGTCGATCCGTCCGCGAAGGCTGGGACTGGCCGACAAGTCGCGGGCAACGCGGTCACGGTGTTCGAGGACGGAAACCTTCCAATCGCCGCGCGGATCGGCGGCAGGCGAGTATTCCAGCTTCAGGAGATGCTCGATCACACGGACCAGCGCGCTTTCGACCGCGCGCAATTCGGACCGGCCCATGCTTTCGATCTCCTCCGCGACATTCTCCCAGTCGATGGGCGTGTTGATGCGCTCACGCGACGCCTCGCGAAGCAGGCGTGCCTGCTCCTCGGTCCAGGCGAGGAAGTCGGTGTCGTATCCGATCCGGCTGTCCATAACGCGATGCCCCCTTCCGCGGATGTGCGGCCAGTCTAGCATGAAACCGTGGCTGCCGGCGCCCTACCCCGCCACCGCCGCCGGAGCGGCCTTCGCCTTCACGCCCAGCATGCGGCAGATGGCGATGGTCAAATCCGACCGGTTGAGCGTGTAGAAGTGGAAGTCGTTCACGCCCTGCGCCTGCAAGGCCTGGCACTGCTCCGCCGCCACCGTCGCGGCGACGAGCTGGCGGGTTTCCGGATCGTCGTCCAACCCCTCGAAGGTCTCGGCCAGCTTCGCCGGCATGGAGGCACCGCACTTGCCGGCGAATTCCACCGCGCGGGCGAAATTGGTGATCGGCAGGATGCCGGGGACGATCGGCACATGGATGCCGGCCGCCGCGCAGCGGTCGAGGAAGCGGAAATAGGCGTCGTTGTCGAAGAAGAACTGGGTGATGGCCCGGGTGGCGCCGGCATCGACCTTGCGCTTCAGGTTGTCCAGGTCGAACTGGGCGTTGGGCGCCTCCGGATGGCTTTCCGGATAGGCCGCCACCGAGATCTCGAAGTCGGCGATGCGCTTCATCCCCGCCACCAGATCGGCGGCATAGGCGTAGCCGCCGGGGAACGGCTCGTACCGTCCGCCGACA
This sequence comes from Azospirillum sp. 11R-A, assembly GCF_049472615.1. Lineage (NCBI taxonomy): Bacteria > Pseudomonadati > Pseudomonadota > Alphaproteobacteria > Rhodospirillales > Azospirillaceae > Azospirillum > Azospirillum sp. 11R-A. Next base: position 57,902 of record NZ_JBCEBL010000003.1, read on the forward strand.
CCGCCCGCGGTCTCCGGCGGGTCGCCGCGCAGCGCCACCAGATGGCGGATGCCGGCATCCCAATAGGTGCGGGCGATGGCGTCGATCTCGTCGCGGGTGGCGCCGACGCAGGTGAAGTGGGCGGCGGCCGGGATGCCGGTCTCGTCCTGGATGCGGCAGACGGTGGCGTGGGTGCGCTCGCGCGTCGATCCGCCGGCACCGTAGGTCACCGACACGAAGCTGGGCGACAGCGGGGCCAGCCGCCGGATCGACTGCCACAGGCTCTGCTCCATCTTCTCCGACTTGGGCGGGAAGAACTCGAAGCTGATGGACGGCAGCGCAGAGGTGGGCGCGGTCATGACGGAACTCCGCTGAGCGAGTGGGCGGTCTTCGGGAAGGAAATGGCGGCGCCGGCCGCGAGGCGGGTGGCCGGCCAGACGGAAACGGTCAGCGGGTCGCCCGGCAGCTGCACCACCGGGCCGCAGTCGAGGCCGGACTGGCGGCACCAGCCGGCGACCTCGGCATCGGAAAAGCCCAGGCGGCGGTGCGCATGCTCCTCGCGCAGGGCTTCCAGATGGTGCGGGGCGAAATCGACGATCAGCAGCAGCCCGCCGGGGCGCAGGACCCGCGCCGCCTCGGCCAGCACGCCTGCCGGCGATTCGGTGTAGTGCAGCACCTGATGGATCACCGCGGCGTCGAAGGAGCCGGACGGGAACGGCAGCTGGTACATGTCGGCCTGACGGACATGGCAGTGGCGCAGGCCAGCCTCCTCCAGCCGGTTGCGGGCGACGGCCAGCATCTCGCGCGACTGGTCTACCCCGATCGCGCGATGGACGCGCCCGGCGAGCACCTCCAGCATCCGTCCGGTGCCGGTGCCGATATCCAGCAGCTCCTCCACCCCCTCTTCCGGGAACAGGCGCAGCAGAGCGGCCTCGACCTCGCCTTCCGCAACGTGAAGGGAGCGGATTTCGTGCCAGCGCGCGGCATTCTCACGGAAATAGGCGGCGGCGCTTTCCGAGCGGGACCGCTTGATGGCGTCCAACCGCTCCAGATCGAGGATGAGGGTGGCGTCGTCCGCGGGGATGGCGTCGACCAGGACGCGCGCCAGCTCGGCCGACTGCCCTTTCTCGGCCAGCCGGTAGAAGGCGAAGGTCCCCTCGCGGAAACGGTCGAGCAGGCCGGCGTCGCACAGAAGCTTCAGGTGGCGCGAGACGCGCGGCTGGCTCTGGCCCAGGATCTGGGTCAGTTCGGTCACCGTCAGCTCGCCATGCGCGCAGAGTGCCAGCAGCCGCAGTCGCGTCGTTTCGGCCGCCGCCTTCAGCGTCGCAAGCAGATCGTCCATCGCCTCACGTCCGATTCGGGCCAGGAAAGGGGCCGGCCGGCCGGGACACCCCGCCCCGCCTGCCTGGATACAGATATAAAGATATCTTTATGCGTCGTAAACCGCTTTTCGCAGCCGGCTGTGCGGACACGCCCGACAGCCCCACCCCGGCCCGGATCGACGCCGTCAGTCCGAGGCGGAAAGCGGCAGGATGCAAGCTCTCCCGCCGCATTGCGGCAAAGCCGACACAGTCGCCGCGGCCTCTCCGGCGCCATGCAGGCGCATGCTGGTCAAAAGGCAAAGCCTGTGTTAGGTCAGGAAACGGTGGAAATTCTGCGATATCTCGCCCAATCTTCCTCCCGACCGCGTAGCCACCTTGCCAGGGTTGAGGACTCCAGTCATCGGGGTCTTCGGTTGTGGACAGGAGATGCGGCGACCCGCACCGAGTCGAGCCCACAGATAAAGAGCCGTCGCACATGAAGCTGGCCAGCCTTTCCCGCTCCCTCCTCCGTACGGCCACCGTGGTGGCCTTCGCCCTGACGGCCACAGCCTGCGCGACCAACCCGGGCGACTCGGGCGCGAAGGACGGGGCCTATCAGGTCAACGATCCGCTGGAAGGTGCGAACCGCGTCGTCTTCGCGGTGAACGACGCCGTAGACACCGTGGCCCTGCGCCCGGCTGCCGAAGTGTATGTTGCCGTGGTGCCCGACCCGATCCGCGACGCCATCCACAACTTCATCGACAACCTGATGTCGCCGCTCTACATCGCCAACAACCTGCTTCAGGGCAATTTCGAAGGCGCCACCGACGCCACCGGCCGCTTCCTGACCAACACCATCCTGGGCGCCGGCGGCATCGCCGACGTCGCGTCGCAGGCTGGCATCCCGCACGCGCCGGAGGATTTCGGCCAGACGCTGGCGGTGTGGGGCGTGGACGACGGGCCGTATCTGGTCCTGCCGCTGCTGGGTCCGTCGAACCTGCGCGACACGGTCGGCTACGGCGTCGACACCGTCGGCGACCCGGTCCGCATCTGGGCCTATGCCCACAACGGCCAGGGCCTGATGTACACCCGCGCCGGCGTCAGCGCCGTCGACCGCCGATCCGAGGTGCTGAAGTCGGTGGACGATCTGCGCCGCAACTCGCTGGACTTCTACGCCACCGTGCGCAGCCTTTACCAGCAGCAGCGCCAGGCGGCGATCAGCAACAACAAGGCCGGTACGACTCCGGAATTCCCGGACTTCACCACCGCGCCGAAGCCCTGATCCGTCTCTGACGCCTTTGCGGCCCTGCCTATCGTGTCCTCCGCCCGCCGCCCTCCGGGTCCGCGGGCGGCGGGCCGATGGGCGGTGAGGGATGCCTTGGGCAGGACCGAAAGTCTCCTCCAAAAGCATCCGGCGGCAACCCAAAGGCCAGATGACCGTTGACAAAGCCCCAGCAACAGCCACCTTTCGCCCCATCATGCTGACACGCCGCCAGTTTGTCGCGTCCGCTGCCCTGCTCGCGGTGAGCGGTTGGGCCGGGCACTCTCTCATCTCTCCCGCAGCCGCGCAAACCGCGGACCAGGGGGCAAGCGCGTTCATCCAGAAGCTGGGGAACGACGCCATCGCAACCTTCTCGGACAAGAGCCTGTCGCGCGATCAGGCGATCCAGCGCTTCCGCACGCTGCTGTACGCCGGCTTCGACGTGCCGTACATCGGCCGCTGGGTGCTGGGCCGCTACTGGAACAGCGCCAACGAGGCGCAGCGGGCCGAATACCAGAAGCTGTTCGAACAGCTGATCGTCAACACCTATGCCGAGCGTTTCGTCGAGTATTCCGGCGAGACGTTCAAGATCGCCGGCGTCGGCCCGGCCGGCGAGGCGGACAGCATGGTGACGACGCAGATCGTCCGGCCCAACGGCCCGCCGGTGAATGTCAGCTGGCGTGTCCGCAAGGCCGGCGCCGACTACAAGATCATCGACGTGGTGGTGGAGAATGTCAGCATGGGCGTGACCCAGCGGCAGGAATTCGCCTCCGTCATCGAACAGAATGGCGGCCGCGTCGACGGGTTGATCCAGGCGCTGCGCCAGAAGGTCGGCCGCACCGGCTGACCGGTCCACAGCAGTCTCTTCCCTACCGCGAAGCCCGGCCCCGTCATGGAGCCGGGCTTCGTCGTTTCAGGCTTCCGACGCGGCTTTTGCGGCGTCGCCCGGTGCCATGTCGTCCTCCCCGGTCTCCGCAGCGCCGACATTGCGGGTTTCCGGCAGGAGCAGCGCCGCGAGCAGCAGGGCCACGCCCGCAGCCGCGGCCAGCATCAGGAAGGCGGCGCTGTACCCCTCCCGCACCACCATCTGTCCGGCGGCGGCGGTGCTGAGCGCGGCGCCGATGCCCTGGAGGGTGGCGATGGCGCCCTGGCTGACATTGAAGCGCCCGGTCCCTTCGGTCAGGTCGGCGACCACCAGCGGGAACAGCGCGCCGAACAGCCCGGCGCCGACCCCGTCCAACAGTTGGACGCCGACCAGCCAGGCGGAGTTGTCCGACAGGGTGTAGAGGACACCGCGCACGGGCAGGACCAGGAAGGCGGCCAGCAGCAGCGGCTTGCGCCCCCAGCGGTCGGCCCTGGCGCCCACCAGCATCGCCATCGGCACCATGACCAGCTGTGCGGCGACGATGCAGAACGACATCAGGCTGGTGCCCAGCGCCGGATCCTTCATCGCCAGCTTCTGGCCGACCAGCGGCAGCATCGCCGCATTGGCGAAATGGAAGAGGGCGGCGCATCCGCCGAAGATCAGCAGCGGACGGCAGCCCAGGATGACGCGCAGACCGGACGGCGTCTCGCGGTCCCCGCCATGGTTGCCGCCATGCAGCCCGCGGGCGACCGCATGGTCGATGGCGTTGGCGGGGATGCCGGCCGTCGCGGCGATGCTGCACAGCGCCATCGCGGTCATCAGCCAGAACACCGCGACGGGTCCGAAGGCATAGGCCGCCAGACCGGCCAGCAGAGCCGCCACCGCGTTTCCGGCATGGTTGAAGGACTCGTTGCGCCCGACCCGGCGGACGAAGGCGCGCGGCCCCAGCATCCCCAACGTGATCGCCGCGATGGCCGGCGGGAAGACCGCCCCGGCGGCCCCCACCGCCGATTGCAGAACGGCGACGACGGTGAAGCTGTTCAGCCAGGGCAGGGTCAGCGACCCCACCGTCACCAGAAGCGCTGCGACGACGATTACCGCGCGCTTGTAGCGGGTGCCGTCGACCAGCGCCCCGGCCGGCACCTGTGCGGCGATCCCCGCCAGCCCGGCGAGCGTCATCACCAGCCCGATGTCCGCCTCGTTCCAATGCTGGACGGTCAGCAGATAGATTGCCAGATACGGGCCGAGCCCATCCCGCACGTCGGCGAGGAAAAAGTTCAGCAGATCGAGAGAACGGTTCGGTCCGGCCACGTAGGTCATCCTGCAGGGATTTCGCCCCGGATGGAGCTGCGGCAACAGAACGTCCATTGGAGCGATTTGGTCCAGAGCATTCAGAACCCGTGACGCGCCTGTCCGAACGGGCTATCGTTGCAACGACAGTGCTGTCTTTCGTCATACGGTTGGACCCGGGAACCCGACGCCATGGCCGAACGCGATCCGAAAGAGATCGACGAACTCCGGACGATCATCCAGGCGCATCAGGCATGGCTGAAGCGGCCGTCCAGCGGTCGGCGCGCCGATCTCAGCTTCCGCGACCTCTCGCGGCTGAATCTGGAGCGCGTGTCGCTGGCCGGCGCCAAGCTGGCCGGGGCCAACCTCAGCAACACCCGCATGGTGAAGGCAAACCTGTCGCAGGCCGACCTGTTCGGCGCCGACATGGAGGCGGTGAACCTGACCGGCGCCGTCGTCACCGGCGCCGACCTGCGCGGCGCCAACCTGCACCGCGCCCTGCTGACCGATGCCAACCTGCGCGGCGCCGATTTCCGCGCGGGCGAGCTGGTGGACAGCGGCGGCCAGGACGGCGGCCAGACCTCCACCCGCGGCACCGGCACCACCCGGCTGACCGAAGCAAAGATGGAGCGGTCGATCCTGGCCGGCGCCAACTTCTCCGGCTGCGACCTGACCGGTGCCGATCTGAACGACGCCGACCTGACGGGCGCGGAGTTGACCTCCGCCGTGCTGATGGGCACCGATTTCTGCGGCGCCAACCTGGACGGGGCGGTGTTCGGCAACACGGTGATGGACCACGCCACCCTGACCCGCACCTTCATCCCCTTCGCCCTGCCGCCCGACGCCATCGTCCGCCCCAGCTACAGCGCGATGTCGGTCGCCGAGTTCCTGGAGCTGGTGGACCGGCACGAGCGCTGGGTCGACAGCGGCGGGGCGGAGGGGGCCCGGCTCGACCTCGACCTCGTGTCGGTGGCGGGGGCGGATCTGCATGGACGGACGCTGGCGGCGGCCCGCCTGCGCCGCTGCCGCCTGCCAGGCGCCCGCCTGACCAAGGCAAGCCTGGAGATGGCGGAGCTGTCCTACATCGACCTCGACGAGGCCGACCTGCGCGACGCCGTGCTGCGCGGGGCCACCCTGCGCCGCGCCTATCTGGCCCACACGCTGATGAGCGGGGTCGATGCCCGGCCGGTGCCGCTGGCCGGCGGCCGCGACTGGCCGGCCAATTTCGAGGGCGCCGACTTCTCCGACGCCGACCTGCGCGATTCCACCATGGGACCGGCAATCGTGCGCGGTGCCGTGTTCACCAAGGCGCTGACCGACCGCTCCGGCATCGACATCGCCGGCGCCTCCAGCCCCTTCCCCCCGCCCCCGCCGGAAGAGCGGCGGCGGCAGAAGCGCTTCGTTCGCCCCGGCATGGTCGTCCACACCGACCATGGCAGCTTCCCCGCCCGCAACTGGTCGGTCGGCGGATTGTGCCTGCTGGCGGTCAACCAGCCCTATCAGCGCGGCCAGACCTTCCAGGCCCGCGTCGTGCTGGCCGACCGGCAGGAGGTGGCGGCCGTCGCCAACCTCGTCGTCCTGCACCGCGACGAGGAGCGCGGACAGCTGTCCGTCCGCTTCCACCAGTATGGCGACGATCTGAAGGCGCTGCTGAAGACCGCCTTCCTGGAACACCAGAAGATGGCGGGCTGACCCCGGAAGCCTTTCGACTTTCTGCAAAACCGTTTGATTGCAGAGGATCGTTGAATCCTCGAAACGTTCGCGGAACGATCCAACGGACCTCCTGTTTGAAGGGAGCACACCGGACGGGGACGCAACCCTCCGGTCCATCCCCGGAAGGAGGCTCCCATGGCCGACGAGCAGAAGCCCAGGAAAGTTGGCGTGTATGACGGCGCCGACGGCGGGGCCGGCAGTTCCGGCATGAACTGGATGTGGATCATCATCGGACTGATCGTGGTCGCGATCGTCCTCTATCTCCTGTTCCGCTGACCCGGCGGCACCCGCCGCCATGACGGCCGACAACGGACCGCCTCCCGCCCGGAGCAGCGACGGCGGCGATGCGGTCATTCCCCTGCACGACGAGTCGGTGACCGTCGAAACGCAGCGGGTGGAGCGAAGCCGCGTCCGCGTCACCACCCGCGTGTCCGAACGCGAGCAGATCGTCCGCGAAGCGCTGGAGCATGAGGAGGCCACCGTCACCCGCGTCCCCATCGACCGCGAGATCGACGCCCATCCCGGCATCCGCCAGGAGGGAGACGTCACGGTGATCCCGCTGGTGGAGGAGGTGCTGGTGGTGGAGCGGCGCCTGGTGCTCCGCGAGGAGCTGCACATCCGCAAGAGCCGGCGGACCGTCGAGGTCGAGCAGCCCGTCACCCTGCGTTCCGAAGACGCGGTGGTGGAGCGTGTGACCACCCCGCCCGCCCCCGTCCGATCCCCCAATCAGACTTCGCCCGAGGAGTGAGACCGATGACCAAGACCATCGTTGCCCTCTACGACCACCGATCCGACGCGGAAACGGCGTCCCGCGATCTGCAGGCTGCCGGGTTCGAATCCAGCGTCATCGAAATCCTGTCGCACAGCGACCTGTCCAGCGGCGGCTGGGGTGACAGGGATCTGAGCGGTTCCCCTACCGGGACCGCCGCCGGCTCCCTGACCGGCGACAGCTCCATCGGCGCGGCGAGCGGCATGGCCCGCACCGACCTGTCCACCGGCTATGTCGCCTCGCCCAATACGGTGCCCGGTACCGGGCTCGGCATGGAAAGCGGCCTGGGCGCCGGAGCGGGCATGGGCACGATGGGGTCAGGCGGCCTCATGACCGGCGGCGGCACCGGCGGCATGCTGACCCGGCTGACCGGCTGGGGCATCCCGAACCAGGATGCGCAGGTCTATGCCGAAGGCGTCCGCCGCGGCGGATCGCTGCTGAAGCTGCGGCTGGAAGAGGAGGATGTCGACCGCGCCATGGACGTGCTGGAGCGCGGCAATGTGGTGGATGTCGAGGAACGCGGCAGCGCCTACCGCGACTCCGGCTGGGCCGGCTACGACGAGACCGCCGCTTACTATGACGAGCAGTCGGCGGAGGAGGAGCGCGTGCGCTACTCGCCGGGCCGCGCCGCCATCGACACCAGCGGCAGCACGACGGCCGGACTGACCGGCGCCGCCGCCGCCATGCGCGACGTCAACACCGATAGCACCCGGACCACCCGGACCGGCACCGCCGAGCGGGAAGAGCAGATCCCGATCGTCGAGGAGCAGGTCAACATCGGCAAGCGCAGCGTCGAGCGCGGCGGCATCCGCGTCCGCAGCTATGTCGTCGAGACGCCGGTCGAGGAACAGGTCCGCCTGCGCGACGAGACCGTCACCGTCGAACGCCGCCCCGGCGGCATGGTCGGGGGCAGCAGCGAGGTTCCGGCCGACGCCTTCCGCGAGCGCACCATCGAGGTGACGGAGACCGACGAGGAAGCGGTGGTCAGCAAGACCGCCCATGTCCGCGAAACCGTCGTGGTCCGCAAGGATGTCGAGGAACGCGCCCAGAGCGTCCGCGACACCGTCCGCCGCACCGAGGTGGAGATCGAGGACACGCGGGACAAGAACGCCCGCAATCCGCTGTCGGACCGGCCGCTCTCCGACCGGACGGATGACGACGTCACCCGCTGACCGGCCCGGCTGAAGGGCCCTGCCCGTTCGCAGGCATGAAAAAGGCCGCCCCCTCCGGCTGGAAGGGGCGGCCTTTTCCGTTCAGCCTACAGGATCAGCTGCGCACCAGCGGCTTGTACTTGATGCGGTGCGGCTGGTCGGCGTCGGCGCCCAGGCGGCGCTTCTTGTCGACCTCGTAATCCTGGAAGTTGCCTTCGAACCATTCGACGTGGCTTTCGCCTTCGAAGGCCAGGATGTGGGTGGCGATGCGGTCGAGGAACCAGCGGTCGTGGCTGATGACCACGGCGCAGCCGGCGAAGCTCTGCAACGCGTCTTCCAGCGCCCGCAGCGTATCGACGTCCAGATCGTTGGTCGGTTCGTCGAGCAGCAGGACGTTGGCGCCGGACTTCAGCATCTTGGCGAGGTGGACGCGGTTGCGCTCACCGCCCGACAACTGGCCGACCTTCTTCTGCTGGTCGGGACCGCGGAAGTTGAAGCTGGAGACATAGGCGCGGCTGGGCATGGTCTTCTTGCCCAGCTCGACCAGATCCAGCCCGTCGGAGATCTCCTCCCACACCGTCTTCTTGGCGTCGAGGCTGTCGCGGCTCTGGTCGACATAGCCGAGCTTCACCGTGTCGCCGACGCGGAAGGTGCCGGCATCCGGCCCGTCCTGCCCGGTGATCATGCGGAACAGCGTGGTCTTGCCGGCGCCGTTCGGGCCGATGACGCCGACGATGCCGCCCGGCGGCAGCCGGAAGGACAGGCCGTCGATCAGCAGCCGGTCGCCGAAGCCCTTGGCGATGCTCTCCGCCTCGATGACGACGTTGCCGAGACGCGGCGGCACCGGGATGACGATCCGGGTCTCGCCGGACTGTTCCTTGCCGCTTTCGGCCAGCAAGGTCTCGTAGGCGGTGATACGGGCCTTGCTCTTGGCCTGACGGGCGCGCGGGGACTGCCGGATCCACTCCAGTTCGGTGGCCAGCTGCTTCTGGCGCGACTCTTCCTGGCGGCCTTCCTGCTCCAGACGCTTCTGCTTCTGCTCCAGCCAGGACGAGTAGTTGCCTTCCCACGGAATCCCCGACCCGCGGTCGAGTTCGAGGATCCAGCCGGTGACGCTGTCGAGGAAGTAGCGGTCGTGGGTGACCAGCACGACGGTGCCCTTGTAGTCCTCCAGATGCTTCTGGAGCCAGGCGACCGATTCGGCGTCGAGATGGTTGGTCGGCTCGTCGAGCAGCAGCAGGTCGGGCTTTTCCAGCAGCAGCTTGCACAGCGCGATGCGGCGCTTCTCGCCGCCCGACAGCTTGGTCACGTCGGCGTCGCCCGGCGGGCAGCGCAGCGCGTCCATGGCGATCTCGACCGTGCGGTCGATGTCCCAGGCGTCGGCGGCGTCGATCTTCTCCTGCAACTCGCCCTGTTCGGCCAGCAGCGCGTCGAAGTCGGCGTCCGGATCGGCCATCAGGTTCGACACTTCGTTGAAGCGGTCGAGCAGCGCCTTGGTCTCGCCCAGCGCTTCCATGACGTTCTCATGGACGCTCTTGGTCGGGTCGAGCTGCGGCTCCTGCGGCAGGTAGCCGACCTTGGCGCCCTCGGCCACCCAGGCCTCGCCGGAGTAGTCCTTGTCCAGCCCGGCCATGATCTTCATCAGGGTCGACTTACCGGAACCGTTGACGCCGAGCACGCCGATCTTCACACCCGGCAGGAACGAGAGCCAGACGTTGTCGAGAACCTTCTTGCCGCCAGGATAGACCTTGGTCAGGCCCTTCATGACATAGACATACTGGTAGGACGCCATGCGCCGCTCCGACCTTCCGAAAAAATGTGAGAATTGGCGCCGCCCCATCCCGATGGTTCTACGGCACCCTGTCGCTAGGGACTGGTTTTAGCGCATAAGGGCCTTGCATGAAACCTTGTTGAGCCACCCGGCGGGGGTCGGGCGGCGACAGGAGGAACAGGATTGGTCAGTCCCAAGGTCGAAATCTACGTCGATGCCGACGCCTGCCCGGTCAAGGCCGAGGTCTACAAGGTCGCCGGCCGCACCGGCTCCAAGGTCTGGCTGGTCGCCAACGCGCCGCTGCGCCTGCCGACGGAGTGCATGGCGGAACTGGTGGTGGTCAGCGACGGCTTCGACGCCGCCGACAACTGGATCGCCGACCATGCCGGCCCGACCGACGTCGTGGTGACGGCGGACATCCAGCTGGCCGACCGCTGCGTGAAGCGCGACGCGGTGGTGATCGGCCCGACCGGACGCCCCTTCACGCCCGACAGCGTCGGTTCGGCGCTGGCGACCCGTGCGCTGATGCAGGATTTGCGCGACATGGGCGTGGTCGGCGGCGGCAACGCTCCGATGAGCCAGCGCGACAAGTCCCAGTTCCTCCAGACGCTGGACCAGGCGGTCCAGGCGCTGAAGGCGGGGCGGCGGCCGAAGTTCCGGTGAGGGGAAGGAGGGGGCCGAAGCCCCCTTACACCCGAACCACCTTGCCCGGATTCAGCAGATTGTCCGGGTCGAAGGCGCGTTTCAGGTCGCCCATGACGTTGAAGGCTTCGCCGGTCTCCTGCTCCAGGAAGGCCATCTTGCCATAGCCGATGCCGTGCTCGCCGGTGCAGGTGCCGCCCATCTCCAGCGCACGGGTCACCATCTTGTCGGCAAGGCGCTGCGCCTCGGCCAGTTCGGCCGGGTTCTCCGGGTCGAGGACATAGACGAGGTGGAAGTTGCCGTCGCCGACATGGCCGACCATCGGTGCCAGCATGTTGGACTCCGCCAGATCCTGCTTGGTCTCCAGGATGCAGTCGGCAAGCCGCGAGATCGGCACGCAGACGTCGGTCGGCCAGCCCTTCGACCCCGGACGCAGGGCCAGCGCCGCGTAATAGGCGTCGTGCCGGGCCTGCCACAGCTTCGAGCGGTCCTCCGGCCGGGTGGCCCAGGCGAACTCCATCCCGCCATGCTCGGCAGCGATGGCGGCCACCATCTCCGCCTGCTCCTTCACCCCGGCCTCGGTGCCGTGGAACTCGAAGAACAGGGTCGGGGCGACGGCGTAGTCGAGCTTGGAGTATTTGTTGACGGCGTCGATCTGCACCTCGTCCAGCAGTTCGATGCGGGCGACCGGAACGCCGACCTGGATGGTCTGGATCACCGTGTCGACGGCGCCCTTGATGGTCGAAAAGGCGCAGACGGCGGACGAGATCGCTTCCGGGATGCCGTAGAGCTTCAGCGTCACCTCGGTGATGATGCCGAGCGTGCCTTCGGAGCCGACGAACAGCCGGGTCAGGTCATAGCCGGCCGCCGACTTGCGCGCCCGCCCGCCGGTCTTGATGACGCGGCCGTCGGCCAGCACCACGGTCAGGCCCAGGACGTTCTCGCGCATGGTGCCGTAGCGCACGGCGTTGGTGCCGCTGGCCCTGGTCGCCGACATGCCGCCCAGCGAGGCGTTGGCGCCGGGATCGATGGGGAAGAACAGGCCGGTGTCGCGCAGATGCTCGTTCAACTGCTTGCGGGTCACGCCGGCCTGGACGGTCACGTCCAGATCCTCCGGGCTGACGCGCAGGATCTGCTGCATGCCCGACAGGTCGATGGTGATGCCGCCGGCCAGCGCCGCGATGCCGCCCTCAAGCGAGGTGCCGGTGCCGAAGGGGATGATCGGCAGCTTGTGCTTGGCGCAGATCTTTACAATCGCGCTGACCTCTTCGGTCGAATTGGCGAAGGCGACGCCGTCCGGCGGGAAGGGCGTGTGATAGGACTCGTCCTTGCCGTGATGCTCGCGCACCGGCAGGGAGGTGGTGAACCGGTCGCCCAGCAGAGCCGACAGCTCGGCCCGGGCCTCCTCGGTCAGGGCCGCGCGCGGCTGGGTGGTGGCGATGACGGTCATGGGTGTTGTCCTCCCCGGTCGAAGAATCATTCGGATGGTTCATTGGTATGACCAAGGGAGGCTAAAGCGGCAGGCAAGCCCTTGGCAAGACGGGCGCCGCGCAGGGGTGGAATGCCGGGGCGCCACAGGTTGGCCCCGACCCGATACATGAGGCGCCACACCTGTTGCACCGGCGGCGCAACAGTCCGTGCAACAGGTGTTGCAACGCCTCACCCCGCCGCACCACCCCGAACCGTTGAAAATCAAGAAAATCCGCCAAGCTGACCATCTGGCACGGCGGTTGCTCTTACCCCCTCGAACCGCGCGTCGATCAACGGCGCGCATCAGCGAGGGGGAGGCGCCATCTTGGCTCCGGTCGTCGGCATCGTCGCCAATCCGGTTTCAGCCCGCGATATCCGCCGGGTCGTCGCCAACGCCACCAGCCTGCAGATCGCCGACCGGGCGAACATCCTGCTGCGGGTGCTGGCGGCGCTGCATGCCTGCGGCGTCCGCGACGTGCTGATGATGCCGGAGAATGGCGGCATCCGCGCCCATGTCGAGCGCGGCCTGATGCGGGCCAGAGGGAATGGCGCCTCGCGCGGCGAGGACATCTACCCTGCCCTCCACACCGTCTCCATGCCGGTCACCGGCACCGTCGCCGACACCCACCGCGCCACCGCGGAGATGCGGCGGGCCGGCGTGTCGGCCCTGGTGGTGCTGGGCGGCGACGGCACCCACCGGGCGGTGGCGGCGGAATGCGGGACGGTGCCCATCGCCGGCATCTCGACCGGCACCAACAACGCCTTCCCCGAACACCGCGAGCCGACGATCACCGGGCTCGCCACCGGGCTGGCGGTCACCGGCCGGGTGCCGCCGCACATCGCCTTCGCTGCCAACAAGCGCATCGACGTGTCCCTCGCCAGCGGGGCGACTGGCGCCACCGTCACCGAGATGGCGCTGGTCGATGTCGCCCTGGTGACGGAGCGCTACATCGGCGCCCGCGCCCTGTGGCGGACCGAGAATTTCCGCGAACTCTACGTCACCTTCGCCGACCCGGAGGTGATCGGCATGTCGGCCATCGCCGGCCTGCTGGAACCCGTCGGCCGCGACGAGAGCGGCGGCCTGATGGTGCGGCTGTCGCCCAATGGAGACGGCACCGGCGATTGCCGCAAGGGCGTCACCACCCTCAACGCCCCCATCGCGCCGGGAATGATGGCCCGGGTCGGCGTCACCGACTGGCGCCGCATGCCGGCCGGCGTGGCCTTCGTGCCGGAGGTCACCGCCGGCTCGGTCGCGCTGGATGGCGAGCGCGAGCTGTCCTTCACCGAACGCGACCGTCTGTCCCTGACGCTCCGGGACGACGCCTTCCGCACGGTCAACGTCGCCGCAGTGATGCGGCACGCCGGCCAGAACCGGCTGCTGACCGGCACCCCGGTGCCCGTCGCCGCCGTCTTTTAAACATCAAACACACTCCAGGGAGAAAACACCTCATGGCCCAGAATCCCTTCCCCCTCGGCAAGGACGAGCTGCTGAAGGCCTACCGCACCATGCGGACGATCCGCGAGTTCGAGGAGCGGCTGCACGTCGATTTCGCCAAGGGCGACATCCCCGGCTTCGTCCACCTCTATGCCGGCGAGGAGGCCTGCGCCACCGGCATCATGATGCACCTGAACGACAACGACCGCATCGCCTCCACCCACCGCGGCCACGGCCACTGCATCGCCAAGGGCGTCGATGTCCACGCGATGATGGCGGAGATCTACGGCCGCAGCACCGGCGCCTGCCGGGGCAAGGGCGGGTCGATGCACATCGCCGACCTGTCCAAGGGCATGATGGGCGCCAACGGCATCCTCGGCGCCGGGGCACCGCTGATCTGCGGCGCGGCGCTGGCGGCCAAGGTGCGTGGCGACCGCGGCGTCGGCATCACCTTCGTCGGCGACGGCGCGTCGAACCAGGGCACCTTCCTGGAAAGCCTGAATCTCGCCGCGGTGTGGAACCTGCCGGTGGTCTTCGTGGTGGAGAACAACGGCTATGCCGAATCCACCGCGATGGAATGGGCGGTGTCCTGCGACAGCTATGTCGACCGCGCCACCGGCTTCGGCATGCCGGGCGTCACGGTGGACGGCACCGACTTCTTCGCGGTGTACGAGGCGGCCGGCGAGATCATCCGCCGCGCCCGCGACGGCGGCGGCCCGGCCCTGCTGGAATGCAACATGGTCCGCTTCTACGGCCATTTCGAAGGCGACGCCCAGACCTACCGCGCCAAGGGCGAGCTGGAAGCGATCCGCGCGTCCCGCGACTGCCTGACCATCCTGTCGGAACGGGTGGTCGAGGCCGGGGTGATCGGCCGCGACGAGCTGCAGGCCATCGACCGCGAGGTGAACGCGCTGATCGAGGACGCCACGCGCGCCGCCAAGGCCGCCCCGCTGCCGACGCCGGACGACCTGCTGCGCGACGTCTACGTCACCTACTGAGCCAACCCCAATCCAATAGACGCGAAACGCGCGGAGGAAACACATGTCCCGCAAGATCAGCATGAAGCAGGCGATCAACGAGGCCCTGGATCTGGAGATGCGCCGCGATCCCACCGTCATCGTCATGGGCGAGGACATCGTCGGCGGCACCGGCGCCCAGGGCGAGGACGACGCCTGGGGCGGCGTGCTGGGCGTCACCAAGGGGCTGTACGCCAAGCATGGCGACCGGCTGATGGACACGCCGCTGTCGGAATCCGCCTATATCGGTGCCGCCGTCGGCGCCGCCGCCTGCGGGCTGCGCCCGGTGGCCGAGCTGATGTTCCTCGACTTCATGGGCGTCTGCTTCGACCAGATCTTCAACCAGGCCGCCAAGTTCCGCTACATGTTCGGCGGCAAGGCCGAGACGCCGGTGGTGATCCGCGGCATGGTCGGCGCCGGCTTCCGTGCCGCCGCCCAGCATTCGCAGATGCTCACCCCGCTGTTCACCCACATTCCCGGCCTGAAGGTGGTCTGCCCCAGCAACGCCTATGACGCCAAGGGGCTGCTGATCCAGTCGATCCGCGACAACGATCCGGTCATCTTCTGCGAGCACAAGAACCTCTACGGCCTGGAATGCGAGGTTCCGGCCGAGAGCTACGCCATCCCCTTCGGCGAGGCGAACGTGCTGCGCGACGGCGACGACGTGACCATCGTCAGCTACGGCCTGACCGTCCACCGCGCGATGGAAGCCGCGGCGACGCTGGCGAAGGACGGCACCGAGGCCGAGGTGATCGACCTGCGCACCCTGTCGCCCATCGACTGGGACACCATCGTCGAGAGCGTCGAGCGCACCGGCCGGCTGGTGGTGGTGGACGAGGCGCACCCGCGCTGCAACCTCGCCACCGACATCGCCGCCTTCGTCGGGCAGAACGCCTTCGGCGCGCTGAAGGCCGGCATCCAGATGGTGACGGCGCCGCACACCCCGGTGCCCTTCGCACCCTCGCTGGAGGATCTGTACGTCCCCAGCGCCGACAGCATCGCCAGCGCCGTGAGGCGCACCCTGTCGCCTAAGGGCGCGTCGCCGCGCATCGCGGCGTAACAGACCGGCCTCACGCCACACAGCACGCACGAGCCGCCCCGCCCCCTCATTCCCGCCTGCGCGGGAGTGACGGGAGGGGTGCGCGCCAAGCAAAAAAGCATTCCCAGGAGACCGAGGTCCATGTTGAACGAGCGCATCAAGCCCATCGTCATGCCGAAATGGGGCCTGTCCATGTCGGAGGGCAAGGTCACCGGCTGGCTGAAGCAGCCGGGATCCACCATCTCCATCGGCGATGAGCTGCTGGAGGTCGAGACCGACAAGATCACCAACGTGGTCGAGGCGGGCGAGACCGGCGTGCTGCGCCGGGTGCTGGGCGAAGCCGGCACCGTCTATCCGGTCAAGGCGCTGATCGCCGTGCTGGCCGAACCCGATGTGCCCGACGACGACATCGACGCCTTCATCAGCGCCTATGCCGTCCCCGCCAGCGAAGACGACGGCGAGGCCGAGGCGGGTCCGCAATACCACATCGCGGAAACCCCGGCCGGCACCATCCGCTATGCCAAACGGGGCGAGGCCGGGCCGACCGTCCTGCTCGTCCACGGCTTCGGCGGCGATCTCGACAACTGGCTGTTCACCATCGACGCGCTGGCGGAGAAGGCCACCGTCTATGCGCTCGACCTGCCCGGCCACGGCCAGTCGAACAAGCAGATCGCCGACCCCAGCCTGTCCGGCCTGTCGAAGGCCGTGCTGGGCTTCCTCGATGCGGTCGGGGTGGAGCGCGCCCATTTCGTCGGCCACTCGATGGGCGGCGCGGTGTCGATGCGCACCGCGCTCGACGCGCCGGGCCGGGTGGCGTCGCTGTCGCTGATCGCGTCGGCCGGCCTGGGCGAGCAGATCGACCACGGCTACATCCAGGGTTTCGTCGGTGCGACATCGCGCCGCGACCTGAAACCGGTCCTGGAGACGCTGTTCGCCGACCGTGGCCTTGTCAGCCGCCAGATGGTTGACGACCTCCTGAAGTACAAGCGGCTGGACGGCGTGGACGAGGCGCTGCGGGCGCTGTCGGCCTCGCTGTTCGCCGAGGGCCGGCAGGCCAGCGTGCTCGCCGCCGGCATCGCGGATGCCAGGACTCCCACGCTGGTGGTGTGGGGCGAGGAGGACCGCGTCATTCCCGCCGACCACGCCCAGGCACTGGCGAACACGGCCCAGGTCGCCGTCCTCCCCGGCGCCGGCCACATGGTGCAGATGGAGGCGGCCGGCAAAGTGAACGCGCTGCTGAAGGACCACATCGCCAAGGCGGATTGAGGAGGCCAGCCCCCTTCCCGCCCCTTTCCCGGTTCCCGAACCCCTCGCCACCGGCGCGCAAGGCTGTCCGCCAGCGCGCCGGCAGGAGACCGTTCATGCCCGATCTCAAGGACAAGTGCATCATCGTCACCGGCGCCGGCCGCGGCATCGGCGCCACCATCGCCCGCGCGCTGGCCGCCGACGGTGCCAAGCTGACCATCGCCGACCGCAACGCGGCCGACGCCCAGCAGGTCGCCGAAGCCATCCGTGCGGCCGGCGGCAGCGCCATCGCCGTGACCGTCGATGTCCGCGACCGAACCGCCGTCCGCCGCATGATCGACGAGACGGTGAAGGCCCATGGCCGGCTCGACGTTCTCTTCAACAATGCCGGCATCGCCCAGACCAAGCCCTTCCTCGACATCACCGAGGACGACTGGCACACGGTCAACGACGTCAACGCGCTGGGCGTGCTGATCGGCATGCAGGAGGCGATCAAGACCTTCCGCAAACAGGGCGGCGGCGGCAAGATCGTCAACACCGCCTCCATCGCCGGCAAGCAGGGCTACGAGCCGCTGGCCCATTACTCCGCCAGCAAGTTCGCCGTCGTGGCCCTGACCCAGGCCGCCGCCCGCGGCTTCGGCAAGGACGGCATCACCGCCAACGCCATCTGCCCCGGCGTGGTGGCGACCGAGATGTGGAAGATCATCGACCAGGGCTTCCGCGACACCGGCATCACCAAGTCGGAGAACGAGGCCTTCGACATGTTCGCCGCCGGCGCCGTGCTGGGGCGGCCGTCGCGGCCCGACGATCTGGTCGGCGTCGCCCGCTTCCTCGCCTCGTCCGACAGCGACTTCATGACCGGCCAGTCCCTGCTGGTCGATGGCGGGATGGTGTTCGCCTGACCGCAGCAGACACTCGCCGACAACGATAAAACCGGAGGACAACACCATGAATGCCATAAACAAGGATTTGGCGACCACGATGAAGGCCGCCGTCTGGCATGGCCGCAAGGACATCCGGGTCGAGGACGTGCCGCTGCCGGGCGCGCCGCCCGCCGGCTGGGTGCAGATCAAGGTGCATTGGTGCGGCATCTGCGGGTCCGACCTGCATGAGTATGTCGCCGGCCCGGTCTTCATCCCGGTCGACACCCCCCACCCGCTGACCGGCCTGAAGGGCCAGTGCATCCTCGGCCACGAGTTCAGCGGCGAGATCGCGACGCTCGGCGAGGGCGTCACCGGCTTTGCCGTCGGCGACCGGGTGGCGGCTGACGCCTGCCAGCATTGCGGCGAGTGCTATTACTGCAAGCACGGCATGTACAACATCTGCGAGAAGCTGGCCTTCACCGGCCTGATGAACAACGGCGCCTTCGCCAGCCTCGTCAACGTCCCGGCCGAGCTGCTCTACAAGCTGCCCGACGGCTTCCCGACCGAGGCCGGCGCCCTGATCGAGCCGCTGGCGGTCGGCATGCATGCGGTGAAGAAGGCCGGCAGCATCGTCGGCGAGACGGTGGTGGTGGTCGGCGCCGGGACCATCGGCCTCTGCACCATCATGTGCGCGAAGGCGGCGGGGGCCGGACGGATCATCGTCCTGGAGATGTCGGCCGCCCGCAAGGCCAAGGCGCTGGAGGTCGGCGCCACCCTCGTGCTCGACCCCAAGGAATGCGACGCGGTGGCGGAGGTCAAGGCGCTGACCGGCGGCTACGGCGCCGACGTGTCGTTCGAGTGCATCGGCCACCGTGACACCGCGAAGCTCGCCATCGACGTGATCCGCAAGGCCGGCAAGACGGTTCTGGTCGGCATCTTCGAGGAACCCAGCGCCTTCAACTTCTTCGAGATCGTCGCCACCGAGAAGCAGATCATCGGCTCGCTGGCCTACAATGGCGAGTTCGCCGACGTCATCCGCTTCATCGCCGACGGCCGCATCGACGTGCAGCCGCTGATCACCGGCCGCATCACGCTGAGCGACATCGTCAGCGGCGGCTTCGAGGAGCTGGTCGCCCACAAGGACCGCAACGTGAAGATCATCGTGCAGCCGCAAGCCGTGACCGCGGCAGCCGACCAGCCGGAGCTTGTCCACTGATGGCCCTGCCCGCGCTGCATGCACCCCGCCCGGAACACCGGGCCGAAAAGCCGGTCTGGCTCCGTGCCCGCGCGCCCGCCGGTGCGGCGTTCGAGGACACCCGGTCGCTCGTCCGCCGCCACGGCCTGAACACGGTCTGCGAGGAGGCCGCCTGCCCCAACATCGGCGAGTGCTGGAGCAAGCGGCACGCCACGGTGATGATCCTGGGCAGCGTGTGCACGCGGGCCTGCGCCTTCTGCAACGTCGCCACCGGCCGGCCGGACGCGCTCGATCCCCACGAGCCGGACCGGCTGGCCGAGGCGGTGGGCGAACTGGGCCTCGCCCATGTCGTCATCACCTCGGTCGACCGCGACGATCTGCCGGACGGCGGGGCCGCGCATTTCGCCCGCTGCATCCGCCGCCTGCGCGAGACCGCCCCCGCCACGACGGTGGAGGTGCTGACCCCCGATTTCCGCAACAAGCCGGGGGCGGTGGAGGCGGTCGCCGATGCCCGCCCCGACGTCTACAACCACAATCTTGAGACCGTGCCGCGGCTCTATGCCGATGTGCGGCCGGGGGCCCGCTATTACGGCTCGCTCCGCCTGCTGGAGCGGGTGAAGGAGCGCGACCCGACCATCTTCACCAAGTCCGGCATCATGGTCGGGCTTGGCGAGGAGCCGACGGAGGTGTTGCAGGTGATGGACGATCTGCGGGCGGCGGGTGTCGATTTCCTGACCATCGGCCAGTATCTCCGCCCCACCCCCACCCACCACCCGGTCGCCCGCCACGTCACGCCCGACGAGTTCGAGCGCTACGCGACGGTGGCGCGGGCGAAGGGGTTCCTGATGGTGTCGGCGACGCCGCTGACCCGCTCCTCCCACCATGCCGGCCGCGACTTCGAAGAGCTGCGGCGGCGGGCGGCGACTACTGCACCACCCTGACCGGCCCCACCTTGGACCCATCCGACTGCGGCGGCTTCATCAGCTTGCAATTGCTGACACAATAGGTCTGCATTTCCATGCGGCCGCCGCAGCTCACAAAACACTCATCGTAATCCTGGGAACAGCTGCTCAATCGGTAGCAATGAATTTCACTTTCAAAGTCCCCAATTCGCCTTTCATGCTTCGCGCCTTTGGGAAGATGTTTCTTGTACTCGTAATATGCAGCATGCGCACGGGTCAGCCCTTCGGCCATGCAGGTCTGGTACCCCAATTCGACCGCGGCGTTGCACAGCTGTTTCGTCTGCTGGCACTGGGCGACGCAGCGTTTTCCGGCGTCGCTTGCCGGCATGAATGTGGTCGTCCTCGTCTGTAAATTCGGAGTTGGGGTGCAGCCAGCCATCGCGGCCGCCAGCAGGCAGCCGAGCACAACTAAACGCGTCTTCATCGTGGATGCCCCGCCCTGGAATGACGTTACCTGGCATGAACAGCCAAGCCAGAGGGAGTCATCCATCCCCAGCGCAGGATTCGCAAAAAAAGCCGCTGGGACGCAACGGCCACAATCCGGAGACGAAGAAAATCCGCCCGCCGGACCGGGCCGACAATGATGCCGGGCCGGTTCGACGGGAGGGTTGAGGACGACGAACGCGGGTGCGGATGCGGGTACGGTCAGGCGGCACGGACGGTGGCGATGAAGTTGCCGACCTCCGCCTTCAGCCGATCCGCCTCCTTCGCCAGCCCGTTGGCGGTGCTCAGAACCTGATCGGCGGCGGCACGGGTTTCGGTGGCGGCCCTGGTCACGCCGACGATGTTGGTGGACACCTGCTCGCTGCCGCGTGCCGCCTGGGCGACATTGTTGGAAATCTCGGCGGTCGCCGCATTCTGCTCTTCGATGGCGGCGGCGATGGCCGAAGAGATTTCGCTCATCCGGCCGATGATCCCGGCGATGCCGGCCACCGCTTCCCGCGCACCGGTGGTGGCGCCCTGGATCTGCTTCACCTTCGTCTGGATTTCGTCGGTGGCCTTCGCCGTCTGGCTGGCCAGAGCCTTCACCTCGCTGGCGACCACGGCAAAGCCCTTGCCGGCCTCCCCTGCCCGCGCCGCCTCGATGGTGGCGTTCAGTGCCAGCAGGTTGGTCTGTCCGGCGATGGAGTTGATGAGATCGACCACGGCACCGATCTGGTTGGCGGTTTCGACCAGAAGCTGCATGCTGGCGTTGGTGCGGTCGGCTTCCTGCACTGCGGTTGCCGAAATGGCGCTCTGGTTCGACACTTGGCGCCCGATCTCCAGGATCGAGGCGGCCAGTTCCTCGGTCGCCGCGGCGACCGTCTGCACGTTGGCGCTGGACTGCTCCGATGCCGCCGCGACGGCGGTCGCCTGCGCGGTCGACTGGGTCGCGGTCGAGGACAGGGTTCCGGCAGCCCCTTGCATCTGGGTGGCGGACGAAGACACATTCTGGACGATGGCGCTGACGCTGCCTTCGAACCGGTCGGCAAGCTGGCGCATCTCCGCCTTGCGTTCCGCGTCCGCGCGCGCCTTTTGGGCCTCCTGCTCGGCGGTCAGCCGCCGCACTTCGAGCGCGCCGCTCTTGAAGACGTCCAGGGTGCGGGCCAGCGTGCCGACCTCGTCGCGGCGTTCCGTCCCATCGATGGCGAAATCCAGTTCGCCCTGCGACACGCGGGTCATCGACGCGACGATGCGCGTCATCGGACGGGCGATCATCAGCACCACGATGGCCAAGGACAGCCCCAGCCCCAGCAGGATGCCGGCGACGGAAAGCACCAGGACGACGGTCCGGGTCTGCTCTGCGGCGGCACTGGCTTCCTGCATGGCCTTCTCGACACCCTTGCGGTTCGCTTCGACCCGCTCGTCGATCAGTTCGGATGCCGCGCGACGCGCCTTAGCACCTTCGCCGGAACTGAGGGCGAACGCCTCGTCATCCTTGCCCTGAAGGGTCAGGTCGATGACCTTGAGGGCATTCTGCCGATAGACGTCGACCACCGACTTGATCTTCACGCCGGTTTGGCGGCGGATGTCGCTGTCGGCGGTGAGGGCGAGGTCGGCGATGGCCTTGTCGGCCAGCGCCATCGCTTCGTTGAACATGACGGAGAAGCGCCGCATTTCATCGACGTTCTTTTCGATGATGGCGTTCTTTTCAGCCACGGTCGCCGCATTGAGATGACGGCCGACGTCGAGAATGGTCGCGCGCCGCGCCGCTTCGACGGTCAGCGCATATTCCGAGACCCGCTGGACCAAATCCATCCGCTGGAGCGCCGTCACCGCAATCGCCGTCATGAAGATCAGCAGCAGAGTCACCGGCGCGAGGATCTTGACGATCATCTTCTGGTTGCTGAACCACCCCAACATCCACCACCCCCAAAGGCCATAATTCCGGACATAAACAAGTTAAATGCTCCGGATTAACGGTAGGCCTTTGATCGCACCAATCAATAGGGGTTAGCCCAGATAATAGTTACAATAATGAAATTTTTATTATTAAGAGTTAACTTATCAATTTTGAGGCGGCCCTTACCCAACCCTCATCTCGCTTACAATAAGATTTCCTGCATCAATTTATTGAATGGCCGTGTTTATATTTTCCTTGATGGGGAATTCTTTCATTTTCTCCGGCAAGAAAGATATCGCCGCGTTATCCAGCCCTGGACAGCCCGGACAAGGCGGCGGAACCCGGCCGAGAGAACCGATCCGGTGTCGCAATCAGGTCAAATGCTGGCGCTGAAGGTAGTCCTCGCTCTGCATCTCCATCAGGCGGCTGACCGTGCGCTCGAATTCGAAGGCGTGGGTGCCTTCCGGGTAGAGGCGCTCGGGCGGTCCCTCCGCGGCGATGACGACGTTGACCTTGTGCTCGTACAGCGCGTCGATCAGCGTCATGAAGCGCTTGGCCTCGTTGCGCAGCTCGTCCTTCATCGTGGGCACATGGTCGATCAGCACCGTGTGGAAATGGGTGGCGATCGCCAGATAGTCGGCCGCCCCCAGCGGCTTGCCGCACAGGTCCCAGAAATCGACCCAAGCCACGCATTTGGCGGCACGCGCGACGTCCACCCGCCGTCCCTGAACCGTGAGGCTGCAAGGCTCGCCCGCCGCACCGCCGGTCAGGTCGGAGAAGGCTTTCGCAAGGGCGGCGTCCGAGGCCGGCCCCAGCGGGTGATGGTAGATCGGCACGCCCTTCAGCCGGTCCAGCCGGTAGTCGGTCGGGCCGTCCAGCGACAGGATGTCGAGCTTATCCTTCAGCAGGGCGATGAAGGGCAGGAACAGCTCGCGCTGGAGACCGTCCTTGTACAGCATGTCCGGCGGCCAGTTGGAGGTCGCCACCACCACCACGCCCAGGTCGAACAGGTTGGTGAACAACCGGCCCAGGATCATCGCGTCGACGATGTTGGTGACGTGGAACTCGTCGAAACAGAGCAGCCACGCCTCGTCTGCCAGCGCGCGGGCCAGTTCGGGCAGCGCCTCGTCCGGGCCGTCGCCCTTGCCTTTGCCGGATTGACGGTGATCGTGGATGCGCTGGTGAATCTCCAGCATGAATTCGTGGAAATGGACGCGCCGCTTCTTGTCGACCGGGGCGGTCTCGTAGAACAGGTCCATCAGCATCGACTTGCCGCGGCCGACGCTGCCGTAGATGTACAGCCCCTGCGGTGCGGTGGAGGCGATGTCCGGCGGCGGCGGCGCGGCGCGGCGGCGGCCCAGACCGAAGCGCTCCAGCCAGCCCCCCCCTGCCGGCTTGTCGTCGCCGACGGGCTGCGGCCGATAGCCCTTCAACGCCTGATACAGGCTTTGGAACTTCTCCGCCGCCAGTTCCTGGTCGGGATCGGGGCGAAGAGTGCCGCTGCCGCGGCGGGCGCGGTAGAGCGAAAGCGGTCCGTCGGTCATGGGGATATGCGCGATCCGGCTGCCAAGATGGCTCCTTACCTAACGGATGGCGCCGGTTACGGCAACCGCCGACGGGAGGGCGAGCGGGGCATGGCAGAGCGGCGTCCACGCTCAAAGCATGGGGCATGAACGGCGCGGCATCTGCGCGCAGTGGAAAGCCCCGCATTTCCGTCCGGTTACACTTTCTTTAAGGTGCCGGCGCGATTAGAGTGTGATCGTTTCGAGCGGCATCGCTTGAAGCGTGAATCACACGGAAAATCAAAAGCTTAGAGTCTGTCTGGTGCTTCAATGGACACCAGCCGGACTCTAAACGGGGCAGGCCGCCCGACCGCAACCGCCACAGGAAATCACGACGCCGATGCCTGTTCCCGGGCCCGCCTCCCCGCCGCTTCCCCGCTCCACCGCCGGTCTGGCGGGAGCGTTGCGTGGCCGGCTGGGATCGGTGCGCTTCCTGATGACCGCGTCCGGCCTCGCCTTCATCCTGGTGGTGAACACGCTGATCGGCTACGGCATCCTCCAGGGCCGGCGCGAGGCGCTGGACGCCGGAGAGCGGGCGACCCGCGATCTTGCCCGCATGCTGGAATCGCAGACACTGCGGACGGCCTTCGCGGTGGACCAGCTGCTGCGCGACCTGTCCTTTGCGCTCGACACGCTTCCCGACGGTCCCCGCCGCGGCAGCACGGCGATCCACAACCATTTGCGCCAGCGGCGCGATAATTTCGCCGAACTGGCCGATCTGGTGGTGGTCGACGGCGACGGCCTCGCCCTCCATCATTCGGCCGAACTACCGCTGCCGACGGTTCTGTTGTCCGACCGCGCCTATTTCACTGGGCCGCGTGACGGCGGCCAGGATCTGCATGTCAGCGCCGCCATCACCAGCCGGGTGCGGCCCGGCACGCAGATCATCCCGTTCAGCAGGCGCTGGCTGGATACCGACGGCGGCTTCCGCGGCGTGCTGGTCGCCATGGTCGATCCGACACGTCTGGCGGCGACGTTGGAATCGCGCGACATCGACCGCAAGGGCAGCGTAATCCTGGCGCTGGGGGATGGCACCATCCTGCTGGAGCGGCCGCAGGGGCATGGTGGAAATAACGGCGGACCGGGCCGGCTGACCGACTGGCCGGGGGTGTGGAATGCGCTTGCCACCCATGACGAGGCCACCATACGCGACGCGGCGCCCGGACCTGGGGGCAGCACCGACAGTCTGGTCAGCGTGCGGCGGGTGCAGGGCTATCCCTTCGTGATCGTCGCGACCCTGCCGGTGGCGGCGGCGCTGGCCGAATGGCGGCGCGACACGGCGGCCTGGACCTCCATCGGCACGGTGATGACCATCGCCATCGCCCTGCTGACCGCCTTCGTCATCCGCCAGCATGCCCGGCGGGACGAGGATCAGGCCCGGCTGGCCCGCGCCTCGCGCCGGATCCGCGGCATCCTCGATTCCATGCTGGATGCGGTGGTGACCTTCGACACCGCCGGGCGCATCGTCACCTTTAACCGCGCGGCGGAGATGATGTTCGGCGTGCCGGAGCGCGAGATGATCGGCCAGCCGATCGAGGCGCTGATCCCCGACGCGCGCGGCGGCGCCAACGACCGCGACCTGACCGCCCTGCGCCGTGACGGCCATGCCTTTCCGGTCGGCTTCACCGTCAGCGACCTGCGGCTGGGCGGCGGGACCGGCGCGGTGCGTCCAGACGAACCGCGCATCCATGTCGGCGTCATCCGCGACATGACGCGCCGCAAGCAGCAGGAGGCGGAGCTGATCGCCTCCAAGACCCAGGCGGACCTGGCTAACCGGGCGAAGAGCGAATTCCTGGCCAACATGAGCCACGAGCTGCGCACCCCGCTGAACGCCATCATCGGCTTCGCCGAGGTGCTGGACAGCGAATTCTTCGGCACCGTCAACGAGCGGCAGAAGTCCTGCATCACCGACATCCACGACAGCGGCCGGCACCTGCTGGACATCGTCAACGCCGTGCTGGACATGTCGAAGCTGGAAGCCGGCCAGTTCGAGCTGTGCGAGGAGGCGGTGGAGGTGCATGAGGCGGTCGGCCAATGCCTGATAATGGTGCGCGACCGCGCCGCCTCCGGCGGAGTCGCCATCCACAACGAGGTGACGGCCGCCATCGCCACCCTGTGGGTCGACCGCCGTGCCTTCAAGCAGGTGATCCTGAACCTGCTGTCCAACGCGGTGAAATTCACGCCCGGCGGCGGCAGCATCACCATAACGGCCGGGATGGAGCAGGATCGCGGCTTCGCGCTGGCGGTCGCCGACACCGGGATCGGCATCCCGCCCGACTTCATGGCCGACCTGTTCCAGCCCTTCCGTCAAGCGGAGAATGCCGCCAACCGCCGGTACGAGGGCACCGGGCTGGGCCTGTCGATCTCGAAGAATTTCGTCGACCTGCATGGCGGCACGCTGACCTGCCGCAGCACGCCGGACGCCGGCACCACGATGACGGTGCGGCTGCCGGCCGGACGGGTGATCGAACAGCCCAGCCGCATCGGCAGCCACGACCCGGTTCCGGCGGCCTGAGGCGTTTTCCCGCGGGCGGCCCGAGGCCGCTTCACCGCAAACGCGTTGCGGAGAAGCGCCGGGGCGGGTTGACGAAGTCGTCCTGCGCGGCGATCAGCTGAAGCTCGCGCGTGCCTATCCGCTGCGTCGTCTCGAAGATGGCGAAGATCGCCGCCGCCGCCTTTTCCAGCGCATCGGCCGGGTCGAAGGCGGTCAGGTAATGGGCAAGAAACAGGGCCGCCACCGCGTCGCCCGACCCGTTGGGCGGCGGGTCGAAGGTCAGCCGCGGCGTCGACACCAGCCAGGCGCCGTCGGCGCCGTCCACCAGCATCTCGATGCTGTCGGGATCGGCATCGCTGCGGGTCAGGCTGGTGACCAGGACCAGCCGCGGCCCGCGCGCCCGCAGCGCCGCAATGGCGGCCAGCGCATCGTCCAGCGTCGCCACCTTGCGGTCAGTCAGATATTCCAGCTCGAACTGGTTCGGCGTCATCAGGTCGGCGGCGGGAACTGCATGGTCGCGGATGAACTCCGGCAGGCCGGGACGCACGAAGAAACCGCGGCCGACATCGCCCATCACCGGATCGCAGCAGTAGATCGCCTTGGGATTGACGGCCTTCACCCGCGCCGCCGTCTCGACGATGACCTGCCCCAGCTCGACCGCGCCCATATAGCCGGACAGCACCGCATCCTGCGCCGGCAGCACACCGCGGGCGGCGATGCCGTCGACGATGTCGGCGATATGCTCGGCCGTGAAGACCTGCCCGGTCCAGGCGCCGTAGCCGGTGTGGTTGGAAAACTGGACGGTGTTCACCGCCGTGGCGTCGATCCCCAGCCGCTGCAGCGGAAACACCGCGGCGCGGTTGCCGACATAGCCATAGGCGACGTGCGATTGGATGGTGAGGACGCTTTTCATGGCCGCAAGCGTAAGCGACGCTCCGCCGGGCGTAAAGCCGCCGACTCCGCGGCGACGGGCGGGGAGCGCGGCATGGCTGCCATGCGCCAATCCCGGCGAACGCGGATGCTGCGGCCGTGTGGCACACGGGTGTCGCCCCATGGACAGGACTCATGGACAGGATCAGGGCGCGCGGCTAAAGCTGGCCCCTTCCATCATCCGCAGTTCCGGGACACCGCCATGGCCACCACAATCCGCCCCCGCCGCAGCGTGCTCTACATGCCGGGCTCGAACGCCCGCGCCCTGGAGAAGGGACGCAGCCTGCCGGCGGACGGGCTGATCCTGGATCTGGAGGATGCGGTCGCCCCGGATGCCAAGGCGGCGGCGCGCGACACCATCGCCGGCGCGCTGGCCGCCGGCGGCTATGGCGGGCGGGAACTGATCGTCCGGGTCAACGGGCTGAACACGCCCTGGGGCTATGACGATCTGCGCATGGCGGCGGCCAGCGGCGCCGATGCCGTGCTGCTGCCGAAGGTGGAGAGCGCCGACGCGGTGCGGCAGGCCGAGGCGGTGCTGCGTGCAGCCGGGGCGCCGGCCGGACAGACCATCTGGTGCATGATGGAAACGCCGCTCGGCATCCTGAACGCCAAGGAGATCGCCGGTGCCTCCCCCGCTGTCGGCGGGCTTGTGCTCGGCACCTCGGACCTCGCCAAGGACCTGCACGCCGCCCACACGGCGCAGCGGCTGCCGATGATCACCAGCCTGGGGCTGTGCCTGCTGGCGGCACGGGCCTATGGGCTGGCGGTGCTGGACGGCGTGCATCTGGACCTGAACGACGAAGACGGCTTCGCCGCCTCCTGCCGGCAGGGGCGCGAGCTGGGCTTCGACGGCAAGACGCTGATCCACCCCAAGACGATTGCCGCCTGCAACGCCGCCTTCGCTCCCGACGCCGATGAGATCGCCCAGGCCCACCGCATCATCGCCGCCCATGCGGAGGCGGCGGCCGCCGGCAAAGGTGTGGTGCTGGTCGACGGCAAGCTGGTGGAGAACCTGCATGTCGAGAACGCCCGCCGACTGGTGACGCTGGCCGAGGCGATCGACGCGCTCTGAGGTGGGCCAAACCGTCTGACGGACAGTTTCACCCTTCCTCCCCATCGCGGTACAGGTCGGGCCAGTCGAAGCGGATCATCGACCGCGGCCGGTCTTGCGGCGGGCCGATGCGGTTTCCGGCGACCAGCCTGACCCCCGATGCCCGCGCCGCCACCACCATGCTGGTGGTCGACAGCCCGGCGACGCAGATCATCAGGCCGGCGCGTTCCGCCGCGGTGACGATGCCGTTCATCTCCTCCATCAACCGGGCTTCGGCCGAGCGGTCTGCAGGCATCGCCATGGTGATCCCGCTCAGGCCGTTGCCGGAAAGTCCGGAAAGGCTCTGCGACTTGAACTCGATCCGCATGAAGGTCCAACGGCAATAGGGCCTGACCTCATGCAACAGTTCGTTGAGCCGCCCGGTCGGCACCCCAGGCGGGAAGCGCAGGAGCTCGAAGATGAGAAAGCGGCGCAGATAGTCGGGAATCGACTGGCAGATCTCCAGGAAGGGAAGCCGGGTGCGGCGGGCCGCCAGCGTCTCGAAGCAGACAGGCACCGACATCATCAGCCGCGACCTGTTGCGGAACAGCCCGTTCAGGATTTCCACGGATTCGACCAGCGCGTCCGCATCGAGCCGCAGGATTTCCATGGGATCCGTCAGGGAATTCAGCGCCGCCGTTCCTTCCAGGAAGGAACCGTCGGGAAAGATGCGTACCGGCGTGCCCATATAGGTCGAGATGACCAGTTTGCCGATGTCCCAGACCGGCCGGTAACGAATGCCGAACTGGCCGGCATCCTCGGGGGAGAGCTGCAACTGACGCAGGACAGGCCGAACCTTGCCGCCACCGTCGTCAGCGTGAATGCCTGGGCCGGACATCGCCGGAGAACCGTCGGCCGACCGAACGGCTGCAGAGTCCGGCCGCGCTTGCGCCAGCAGAACCTTGGCAAGAGCATGCTCGAACTGAATTTGCCCATCCGCCACACCAACGGCGGTCGAGATCCGCAGGTCGGCCGACCGGTCGTCACCGAGAAAAAGCTGCAACAGCTCCTGTGCGATCCTTGCGCAGACCAGATCGGCAGCGTGCCGGTCGAGCGTCGCGAATACCAGGATGAAATCGTCGCTTTCTGTTTTGAAGCGGATGTCGTTGCGGGTGAGACAACGGTCGATGATCGCATCCGCGGCAACCAGAACCCGCGGGCGCAGAGCAGGCCAGCCGGTTCCCAGGCGATCCCGCATCAAGCCGAGATTGAGCAGGTGAACCCGGCCAGTCGAGGCGACCGCCGGTTGCATCAGCAGCCGCCACAGCCGCTGTTCCAAGGCGCGCAGTTCCTCTCCGTTCTCCGGCGGCGATGCCGGTGGCGGTTTGCCGGCACCGCTGGGTAGGCCGGCAGCGTTCGGCGAAGAACCGGCTGCTCCGGTCTGGCTGAACCACCGGCGCAGCAGACGCCCCATGGAGGAGATCGTCCGCATCACGATACCGCAACTCCTCCCGCCACTCCCGGCGCGTCAGGGGGTGCGCGGCGCGGGACCACCGGATCCGCGGCCGCAGAAATCGACGATAAGATCGATGTGGCTGCGTTCAATCGGCTTCGCCAACACATGATCGGCGCCCATTTGCCGGGCGACCGCCAGCAGGTCCATTGCCTTGCTGCGTCCGCCATTGGAAATGGCGATGATCTTGACCGCAGGCGCCAACCGCCGCATGCGCATGATGGTCTGGAGACCATCGGCAAACGGCATCACCAGATCGCAGATCACCAGATCCGGCCGGTTTGCCCGGAACAGCCGCATGGCCTCCTGGCCATCCTCGGCTTCGACAACCTCCACCCCGGCTTTTTCAAGGAGGCGACGCAGCGTCAAACGCAGAGTGAGATCATCGTCAACCACAAGCACGGTTGGCATTTTCCCCTCCTGTCCACATGGAGCCGGCCCGGCATGGAATCCGTCGCATCCGCAATCAGGCTCCGGCATGCATTGCCACTTTCTTAATATAACCATCGATAATCCAAAAAATACTTTGGATTTTTAGATATCCCAAATAATTGCGGTGTAAGATATTGGAATTTCTTCACCAAACATACGCGTCATCCACGATAAAAAGCAATTCAATGCCACAGAGTTGCTTCTATAATTCAAAGTTATCTTTTTAAGACCAAGAAATAATTTCTCCCGTCTTTTCTTGGCGTCCGCATCATCTGTGCCCGCATTAATTCACTTCATATCACCTCAGGCGCGATAAATTCCTTGGACCACCCCCATAGGTGAAAATGAAATAGCTTAGCACAATTTTTCCGTAGATCGAAAAACAGGTTCCGGCAAACCGGCGCCTCACTCCACAGGCCATAAGGACAGTTTTTATAAGTCGAAGTGGGAACCACCCTCCGGCCGATTGGTTGTCGATTCAGCAAGGCACAGTCGGAGGTTGGTTATGGCCTCGAAAGAGAGCAATCGTACGTCGGGCCGCGGCTTCGCGTCGATGGACCCGGATCGGCAACGCCAGATCGCCAGCAAAGGCGGTGAAAGCGTACCCGCCGACAAACGCAGCTTTTCAAAGAATCCGGAACTCGCGGCAGAGGCGGGACGCAAGGGCGGGCGCAGCGTGCCCGCATCCTCGCGCAGCTTCTCCAAGAACCCGTCCCTGGCAGCCGAAGCCGGCCGCAAGGGCGGGCAGGCAAGCCATGGCGGCCGCACGGCCGACCGGCCGACCGGAGGCGATTGACCGGGGAGAGTGAAGAGTTGAGTATCGTGCAGACGAAAAAGCCCCCGTCCTTGCGGACGGGGGCTTTTTCTTTCAGCGCAATCGGCAGTGCTGCCGGGTGACCGGTCAGGAGGCCAGCTTGTCCAGCTCGCGCAGGATCGAGTCGCCCATCACGGTGGTGGAGCAGCGCGCCATGCCCGGAGCCATGATGTCGGACGTGCGCATGCCGCCGCCCAGCACGTTCTGGATGGCCCGCTCGATCAGCTTGGCGTCCTCGTCCAGGTTGAACGAGTAGCGCAGGCACATCGCGAAGGACAGCAGCGTGGCACACGGGTTGGCCAGATCGCGGCCGGCGATGTCCGGGGCGGACCCGTGCACCGGTTCGTAGAGCGCCTTGCGGTTGCCCTCGGCATCCGGAGCACCCAGCGAGGCCGACGGCAGCATGCCGAGCGAGCCGGTCATCATCGCCGCCTCGTCCGACAGGATGTCGCCGAACAGGTTGTCGGTGACGATCACGTCGAACTGCTTCGGGTTCTTCAGCAGCTGCATGGCGCCGTTGTCGGCGTACATGTGGCTCAGCTCGACGTCCTGGAACTCTTCCCCGTGCAGCCTGGTCACTTCCTGCCGCCACAGCAGGCCGGACTCCATGACGTTCGCCTTTTCCATCGAGCAGAGCTTGTTGCCGCGCTTGCGGGCCAGCTCGAACGCGACGCGGGCGACGCGGCGGATTTCCGAGGTGGTGTAGACCTGGGTGTTCACGCCGCGGCGCTCGCCGTCGCCGATGTCGGTGATGCCGCGCGGCTCACCGAAATAGACGCCGCCGGTCAGTTCGCGCACGATCAGGATGTCCAGCCCGCGGATGACGTCGGCCTTCAGGGTCGAGGCATCGACCAGCGCGTCGAACACCACCGCCGGGCGCAGGTTGGCGAACAGGCCCAGTTCCTTGCGCAGGGTCAGCAGGCCGGCTTCCGGACGCTTGGTGTAGTCGGTCGGGTTGTCCCACTTCGGGCCGCCGACGGCGCCCAGCATCACCGCGTCCACCGCCAGCGCCTCGGCCAGGGTGGCGTCGGACAGCGGAACGCCATGGGCGTCGATGGCCGCGCCGCCGACCAGCCCTTCGGACACGTCGAAGGTGATCTTGCGCTTGCGGTCCATCCAGTCGACGACCCGGCGAACCTGGCGCATCACCTCCGGGCCGATACCGTCGCCGGGGAGGAACAGAAGCTTCTTATTGGCGGCCATGGCGGGCGCACTCCCAAATGTCAGACGTCAAGAAGACAGAAGTTGAAGAGGATCGGGGGAGGATGGGGCGGTCAGCCCCACATCCACGGCTGGCCCGCGCGCTGCTTGCCCTCATACCCGTCGATATGGGACGCCTGCTGCAGGGTCAGGCCGATGTCGTCCAGGCCGTTCAGCAGGCAATGCTTGCGGAAGGGGTCCAGCTCGAAGGAGATGGTGCCGCCATCCGGGCCGGTGATGGTCTGCTTCTCAAGGTCGACCGTGATGACGGCGTTCGACCCGCGCGACGCGTCGTCGAGCAGCAGGTCGACCTGCTCCTTCGGCAACTTGATCGGCAGGATGCCGTTCTTGAAACAGTTGTTGTAGAAGATGTCGGCGAAGCTGGGGGCGATGATGCAGCGGATGCCGAAATCGGCCAACGCCCACGGCGCATGCTCGCGCGACGAGCCGCAGCCGAAATTGTCGCCCGCCACCATGATGCTGGACTTGCGGTAGGCCGGCTTGTTCAGGACGAAGTCCGGGATCTCCTGCCCGTCCGGGGTGTAACGCATCTCGTCGAACAGATGCTTGCCAAGCCCCGTCCGCTTGATGGTCTTCAGGAACTGCTTCGGGATGATCATGTCGGTATCGACGTTGATCATCGGCAGCGGCGCCGCAACGCCGGTGAGAACCGTGAACTTTTCCATCGCCAGAAATCCTGTCGCGCAAGAAAGCGCAAGCGTGCGCATGCAGAGCGTGGTGAATAGCAGACCGAACAAGCCATTGCCAGAGGAAGCTTGCCCTTTTCCCGGCACGCAATGAGCGAACAGGCATGCGCGAATGCACCGGCGCGCATTATTGTTGCGCATTGGGTTGCGGATCGTCGCAGTCAGGCCCGATTGCGAGTGCCGGAACGCAGCACCGGAACCGGCGTCCGGATCGCGGGGGAATCGCGGGGCGGGAATAGCGCCGAGGTTCCTGCTGTTCATCGGGCGGCGGACGGGCGACCACCCCTTGCGGCGGACGCCCCGCCCGCCTACCAAGTCGCCCAGCAAGCCGACATGCCCACGCGAACGGCCCACCCGAACCAAAGAAGGCCCGCCCGATCCGATGCCGACACATGACGACGACCGCAGCGCCCGCCTGATCGGCATCGCCTTCCTGCTGCTGGCGCCGCCGGCCTATGGGCTGCTGACGCTGGCCTTCGGGATGGATGCGAACTGGGACCTGCGGAATTACCACTGGTACAACGGCTACGCGATGCTGACCGGGCGGATCGGGCGCGATCTGCTGGCCGCCCAGATGCCGACCTTCTACAGCCCCTTCCTGGACGTGCCCTTCTATTGGCTGGCGACCCATCTGCCGGCGCGAGCGGCCGGATTCCTGTGGGGGACGCTTCAGGGCATCAACCTGTTGCTGCTGTATCTGCTGGTATCATTTTCCCTCCGGAACGTTCCGGCCCTGAAACGGACGCTGATCGCCATGGCGTTGGCCGTCGCAGGCGGGCTGGGTGGCGGAACGCTGGGTCTGATCGGCACCACCTTCCAGGACAATGTGGTCAGCCTGGGCGTGCTGGGCGCTGCGGCGGTCATTGCCGGCAGCCTTCCCGGCATCCTCGACGGCCGGCCGCTGCCCAGCTTCGCGCGGGTCGCGGCAGCCGGGCTGCTGGCCGGGGCGGCGATGGGGCTGAAGAACCCGACGGTGATCTATGCGGTCGGGCTGTGCCTGGGATTCCTGGCATTGCCAGCCCGGCCGTGGCGCCGGCTGTGGCTGGCCTTCTTCTTCGGCATCGGCGTGCTGGCCGGGCTGGGGCTGGGCGGCGGCATCTGGATGGCGCATCTGTGGCACGATTACGGGAACCCGGTCTTCCCGCACATGAACCACATCTTCAAGTCGCCCTTCGCCGCGCTGTCCGATTACGTCAATGTCAGCTTCTTCCCGCCCGGCCTGTGGCAGCGGCTGTTCTTCCCCTTCGTCTTCACCTTTTCCCCCCTGACGGTGGGCGAGGTGCCGTTCTTCGACCTGCGGGTGCTGGCTCTGTTCGTTCTGGTGCCGGTCGGAGTCGTCTGCGCGGCCGTCACGGGAATGTTGGGAAAGCGGAACGAGTGGCTGACCGCCGTGCCGGCGACGCGGTTCCTGCTGGCGGCGATGACCGTCACCTACGCGCTGTGGGTGGCGATGTTCTGCATCTACCGCTATCTGGTGCCGCTGGAGATGCTGGCGCCGCTGGCGCTGGTGATGGCGGTCGGGCTGCTGCCGCTGGCGCGCCGGCTGCGCATCGGGCTGGTGGTGGTGGTGCTGGCCGTGGTGCAGCTGACGGTGCAGCCGGCCGACTGGGGGCGGGTCGCCTGGCCAACGGGCGCCGATGATCGCTGGGTCGAGGCCGAGGTGCCGGCCATCGCGGATGCGGACGACACCATGGTGCTGATGGCCGGCTACTGGGCCATTTCGCACGTCATCCCGTCCTTCCCGGCGCGGGTCACCTTCGTGCGCATCCAGTCCAACTTCCTGCAACCGGATTCGGTCGGCAACGGCTATCTCGCCATCCTGAAGGACAAAGTGGCCTCCCACCGCGGCCCCTTCCTGATGCTGAGCACGATTCCCGACACGCCCGGAGCGGCGAAGGCCGCGGAGCTGCTCGGCCTGCGGCTCGACCCGCAGCGCTGCCGGCCGATCCCCAACAATCTGGGGGAGACCCTGAACCTATGCGCCGTTGACCGCGAGGGCGGCAAAAGGGAGACAGTGGAATAATCGCGGCGTTTGTGCTGTTTATCGCCGCAGACAGCCCGATCTGACGACAGCCCGATCTGTCCCGTCTCCAGCCAGAAGCCAGCGCCATGACCGTATCGACCCTCGGCCGCCCTGCCGACCACCCCGCCTTCACCCCGGATGCCGGCGCTTCCGGAACGCCTTCGGCGGCCGCGGCGGTCGGCCCGGCTCCCACCATTGCGGTGCTGATCCCCTGCTATAACGAGGAGGCGGCGATCGGCAAGGTGGTGCAGGACTTCCGCGCGGCCCTGCCCGACGCCATCGTCTATGTCTACGACAACAACTCGAAGGACAGGACGGTGGAGGTCGCGCGTGCCGCGGGCGCCGTGGTCCGGAGCGAGCCGTTGCAGGGCAAGGGCAACGTCATGCGCCGCATGTTCGCCGACATCGAGGCGGACGTGTATGTGCTGGTCGATGGCGACGACACCTATCACGCCGCCAGCGCGCCGGAACTGGTCAGTCGCCTGTGGGACGAGCAGCTGGACATGGTCAACGGCGCGCGGGTGACGGAGATCGTCGCCGCCTACCGCCCCGGCCACCGCTTCGGCAACCTCGTGCTGACCGGCATGGTCGCCAAGATCTTCGGCAGCCGCATCGGCGACATGCTGTCCGGCTACCGCGTCTTCTCCCGCCGCTTCGTGAAGTCCTTCCCGGCGCTGGCCAGCGGTTTCGAGACCGAAACGGAGCTGACCGTCCATGCGCTGGAGCTGCGCATGCCGATTGCCGAGGTGAAGACCCCCTACAAGGACCGTCCGCCGGGGTCGCACAGCAAGCTGAACACCATCCGCGACGGCATCCGCATCCTGCGCACCATCATCATCCTGGTGAAGGAGGAGCGGCCCCTGCCCTTCTTCTCCGCCGCCTTCGGGCTGCTGGCGCTGCTGTCGGTGATCCTGGGCGTGCCGGTGATCGCGACATATTTCCAGACCGGGCTGGTTCCACGCTTCCCCACCGCCCTGCTCGCCACCGGGCTGATGCTGCTGGCCTTCCTCAGCCTGACCTGCGGCCTGATCCTCGACACCGTCACCCATGGCCGCCGCGAGGCCAAGCGCATGAGCTACCTGTCGCTGCGCGCACCGGGCCACCACCGGCCGCTGGCGGCGGAGCGCGGGGCCGGCACCTGCGAGGACGGGCGCCGGTGATGGCATCGGTCGCGAGATTGCTGGACAGCCGGCTCGGCCGGCTGGGGGTGCAGTTCGCCAAGTTCGGCGCGGTCGGCATCGTCGGGCTGGTGGTGGACACGGTCGTGCTCTACGCCGGCCTGGCGCTGGGCCTCCAGTTCTTCGCCGCCCGCATCCCGTCCTTCTTCGCGGCGGCGACGGCGACCTGGGCGCTGAACCGCGCCTTCACCTTCCGTGGTGCTGTGAACGAACCGCTGCACCGCCAGTGGGCCAAGTTCATCGCCGCCAACGCCATCGGCGGCGTGGTGAATTACGGCGTGTCGGTCGGGCTGGAATCGAGCGTGCAGATGGTCGCCGATCACCCGTTCCTGGCGGTGGCCGCCGGCTCCATCGCCGGCATGTTCTTCAACTTCGCGGCGTCGAAGCATCTGGTGTTCAAGGGGGCGTAGCAAAGGGCCGCGCCCTGTGGCGGCGCCCGCGAATCTGCCTTGCGCGGCGCCTTATGGACTTATCCCCGCGGCTCGCCATATAACGGCGGCCATGACCCGCGAATTCCTGAAGATGCACGGCCTCGGCAACGACTTCGTCGTGATCGACGCCCGTTCCGAATCCTACCGCCCCTCGGGCGCGGAGGTGCGCGCCATCGCCGACCGCCGGATGGGCGTCGGGTGCGACCAGTTCATCGTGCTGGAGAAGACCGACGCGCCGGGCGCCGACGCCTTCATGCGCATCCGCAACGCCGACGGCAGCGAAGCCGCCGCCTGCGGCAACGCGTCGCGCTGCGTCGGCTGGCTGCTGATGGAGGAAAGCGGGCGCGACCGTGCCAGCTTCCAGACCGCCGCGGGTCTGCTGCATGCAAGCCGCGCCGACAATGGCCGCATCACCGTCGACATGGGCGCGCCCCGCCTCGATTGGGCGGCGATTCCGCTGGCCGCGCCCAGCGACACGCTGCGGGTCGAGACGGTCGAGCATGGCGGTTTCGCCGCCCCGGTCGCGGTGAACATGGGCAATCCGCACGCCGTCTTCTTCGTCGACGATGCCGAAGCGGTGCCGCTGGACGAAGTCGGTCCGGTTTTCGAGAACCACCCGGCCTTCCCCGAGCGGGCCAACATCGAATTCGCCCAGGTGCTGTCGCCCACCGCCATCCGCATGCGGGTGTGGGAGCGGGGCGCCGGCATCACCCAGGCCTGCGGGTCGGGCTCCTGCGCCACGCTGGTCGCCGCGGTGCGGCGCGGCCTGATCGACCGCAAGGCCGACATCATCCTGGACGGCGGCACCCTGACCATCGAATGGACCGAGGATGACCGCGTCCTGATGACCGGCCCGGTGGCGCTCGCCTTCAGCGGCCGCCTGTCGGCCGAACTGGTTTCCGGCGGACAGGTCGATGCCTGAAATCTGCCGATTTTTCGGCATCATCATAGCCATGTATTACAACGATCACGCGCCTCCGCATTTCCATGTGCGGTATGGCAACCAGAAAGCCGCGATCGACATCACAACGCTTGGGATCATGGAAGGCGAACTTTCCCCGAGAGCCTTGGGGCTTGTCATGGAGTGGGCTGCCCTACATAGGGAAGAGTTGAAGAACGACTGGGAACTGGCACGCCTGCATGCGCCTCTGACTCAGATTGCTCCGCTGGAATGAACCGATGCTGAAGGATATTGTCGCCGCCAAGCCGCTCGACGGCTACCGCCTGCACCTCCGATTCGAGGATGGTGTGGAGGGTAGCGTCGACGTGTCCGCCCTGGTTCCTTTCACCGGAGTGTTTGCCGTGCTGCGCGAACCCGAGACCTTCGCTGCGGTTCGCGTCGACCCGGAGCTTGGGACTGTGGTCTGGCCAAACGGGGCCGATCTCGATCCTGCCGTTCTATATTCGTCGGTTACCGGTGCGCCGCTGCCCGGTGTAGGAGGGGCTCAGCATGCCCGATGATGTCGTCCTGAAGACCGACGGCCCCGAGATCGTCACCTTCGGCTGCCGCCTGAACACCTACGAGTCCGAGGTGATGCGCAACCATGTGCGCAGCGCCGGGCTGGACGACGTCGTGATCGTCAACACCTGCGCCGTGACGTCGGAAGCCGAACGGCAGGCACGCCAGACCATCCGCAAGCTGCGCCGCGAGCGGCCGGACGCCCGCATCGTCGTCACCGGCTGCGCGGCGCAGATCGACCCGCAGCGCTTCGCGGCGATGCCGGAGGTCGATCAGGTCTTGGGCAACCAGGAAAAGCTCCAGCCGGAAAGCTGGGGCCTGCCGCCGGCCGAGAAGGTGCTGGTCAACGACATCATGTCGGTCAAGGAGACCGCCGGTCACCTGATCGGCGGGTTCGAGGACCGCGCCCGCGCCTTCGTGCAGGTCCAGCAGGGCTGCGACCACCGCTGCACCTTCTGCATCATCCCCTATGGCCGCGGTCCGTCGCGCTCGGTTCCCATCGGCGGCATCGTCGAGCAGGTCCAGGCTCTGGTGAAGGCCGGCTACAACGAGGTGGTGCTGTCCGGCGTCGACATCACCAGCTACGGCCCCGACCTGCCGGGCTCGCCGTCGCTGGGGCAGATGGTGCGCCGGCTGCTGGCGCTGGTGCCGGAACTGCCGCGGCTGCGCCTGTCCTCCATCGACTGCATCGAGATGGACGACGATCTCTGGCGCCTGATCGAGACCGAGCCGCGCCTGATGCCGCACCTGCACCTGTCGCTCCAGGCCGGTGACGACATGGTGCTGAAGCGGATGAAGCGCCGCCATGGCCGCGCCGATTCAATCGCCTTCTGCGAGCGGGTCCGTTCGGTCCGCCCCGACGTTGTGTTCGGCGCCGACTTCATCGCCGGTTTCCCGACGGAGACCGAGGAGATGTTCGAGAACACCATGCGGCTGGTGGAGGAGTGCGGCCTGACCTGGCTGCATGTCTTCCCCTACAGCCCGCGCCCCGGCACGCCGGCCGCCCGCATGCCGCAGGTCGACGGCGCCGTCCGCAAGGAGCGCGCCGCCCGGCTGCGCGCCGTCGGCGAAGCGGCGGAGGCCCGCACCCTGGCAGGCTTGGTCGGCCGCACCGCCACGGTGCTGGTGGAGAAGGACGATCTGGGCCGCACCGAGCATTTCGCCGCGATCCGCCTGGGCCGGATCTTCCCGCCCGGCTCGCTGGTGCCCGCCGCCATCACCGGCATCAAGGACGGCGTGCTGACCGGCACCCCGCTCTGACCCCTCTTATAGTGGACACTCCATGATTTTCCGCTGGTTCGGCCGCAAGAAGCCCGAAGAGACCGCGCCCAAGGACGAGGCGGCAAAGGACGAATCGGTCACCCTGGAGTCTTCCACCCCCGCGCCGGAACCGGAGCCGGAAAAAGCGCCGGAGCCGCCTGCTGCCGCACCTGCGCCCAAGCCGGAGACCGAACCGGTGCCGGAACTGGCGCCTGCCCCGCCGGCTGCCGAGCCGCCGTACGCATCGCCCGCCCCCGCCGTACAGGCTCCGGTCGCGCCGGTCACGGCTGCTGCGCCGGTCGAGCCGCCGCCCGCTCCCGTTCAGGTCCCTGCCCCGGTCACCGCTGCCCCGGCACCGGAGCCGGACCCCATTCCGGAACTGCCGCCGGCTCCTACCCCGACTGCGGTCGTGGCCGCCGAGGAAGCGCCGCCGACCAGGAAGGGCTGGTTCGCCAAGCTGAAGGAAGGGCTGTCCAAGTCCTCGTCCAAGCTGACCGACGGCATCACCAGCATCTTCACCAAGCGCAAGCTGGACGACGAGGCGCTGGAGGAGTTGGAGGAGTTGCTGATCACCGCCGACCTCGGCCCGGCCACCGCGGCGAAGGTGACGGCGGAGCTGGCGCGCACCCGCTTCGGCAAGGAGGTCTCGCCGGAGGAGGTCAAGACCACGCTCGCGGCCGAGGTGTCGAGGATCGTCACCCCCGTCGCCAAGCCGCTGGTGCTGGACCCGGCGCTGAAGCCGCATGTCATCCTGGTCGTCGGCGTCAACGGCACCGGCAAGACCACGACCATCGGCAAGCTGGCCCGGCAGTTCAAGGCGGAAGGCAAGAGCGTGATGCTGGCCGCCGGCGACACCTTCCGCGCCGCCGCGGTCAGCCAGCTGAAGATCTGGGGCGAGCGCACCGGCTGCCCGGTCGTCGCCCGCGACACCGGAGCGGATGCCGCCGGCCTTGCCTATGACGCGATGGAGCGGGCGAAGGCCGAGGGCGTCGACGTGCTGCTGGTCGACACCGCCGGCCGGCTGCAGAACAAGACCGGCCTGATGGAAGAGCTGCGCAAGATCGTCCGCGTCATCAAGAAGCTGGACGAGACGGCGCCACACACCACCCTGCTGACGCTGGACGCCACCACCGGCCAGAAC
This sequence comes from Azospirillum sp. 11R-A, assembly GCF_049472615.1. Taxonomy (NCBI): domain Bacteria; kingdom Pseudomonadati; phylum Pseudomonadota; class Alphaproteobacteria; order Rhodospirillales; family Azospirillaceae; genus Azospirillum; species Azospirillum sp. 11R-A. Next base: position 98,366 of record NZ_JBCEBL010000003.1, read on the forward strand.
GCGCACAGCCAAGTCGAGATCTTCCGCGACATGGTCAACGTCAACGGCCTGATCCTGACCAAGCTGGACGGCTCCGCCCGCGGCGGCGTGCTGGTTTCGCTGGCCGAGAAGTTCAAGATTCCGGTCCATGCCATCGGCGTCGGCGAGGGCGTCTACGACCTGCGGCCGTTCGATGCCGATGCCTTCGCCAAGTCGCTGATGGGCTTGAGCGCCGACTGACCGACGGGGGCCTCTCCGACGGGGCCTGAATGGCGCTGCATCGGCCTGAATGGGTAAGCACCGGGGGTTGGCCGAAATTCGGCCTTCCCAGCCGGTCGTTCGTACCCCATCTTTGTCGACATGACTGATAAAGCCCCGTTCCAGCCCGGTTCGGCCGGGCGCTTCACCGATGCCAAAGCAGCACTGGCCTGCGTGCGCGACATTTACGAGCGCAACACCGCCTACCTGCGCGACCGCTTCGCCGCCTATACACAGGGCGATGAGGAAGGCGGGCGGAACCGGGCCTACTACCCCTATGTGCGACTGACCGCCGTGTCGGGGGCCGCGGTCGATACCCGGCTGTCCTACGGCTTCGTCGAGGGGGTCGGCGTCCATTCCACCACGGTGACGCGGCCCGACCTGTTCGAGCGCTATCTGCTGGAACAGTTCACGCTTCTGCTGCGCAACCACAGCGTCCCGCTGGAGGTCGGCGTCAGCGAGGAGGCGATCCCGATCCACTTCGCCTTTCCCAACGGCATGTATGTGGAAGGCGACCTGCCGCCCGACCGGCTGACCAAGCTGCCCGACCTGTTCGACCTGCCCGATCTGGCCCGGATGGACGACACCATCGTCAACGGCACCTTCGACGGCGGGCCGGACGCGGTGAAGCCGCTGGCTCTGTTCACCGCTCCCCGGGTGGATTTCTCGCTGCACCGGCTGCGCCACTACACGGCGACCGCGCCGGAGCATTTCCAGAACTTCGTCCTGTTCACCAACTACCAGTTCTATGTGGACGAGTTCATCCGGCTGTCGCGCGAGATCATGGAGCCGACCGGCGACGCCGATCTGGCTGCCTACCGCGCGCAGTATGACAGCTTCGTCGAGCCGGGCGACATAGTCACCACCAACCAAAATCTGGGCGGCACGGTGGATGCCCCGGCGGCCAGGCTGATGCGGATGCCGCAGATGCCGGCCTACCACCTGAAACGGCCGGACGGCAACGGCATCACGCTGGTGAACATCGGCGTCGGTCCGTCGAACGCCAAGACGATCACCGACCACATCGCGGTGCTGCGCCCGCATGCCTGGCTGATGCTGGGCCACTGCGCCGGGCTGCGCCACACCCAGCGGCTGGGCGATTACGTGCTGGCGCACGGCTATGTCCGCGAGGACCATGTGCTGGACGCCGACCTGCCGCTGTGGGTGCCGGTTCCGGCCCTGGCGGAAGTTCAGCGGGCGCTGGAGACGGCGGTGGAGCGGGTGACCGGGCTGTCGGGGTTCGACCTGAAGAGCATCATGCGCACCGGCACGGTGGCGACCATCGATAACCGGAACTGGGAACTGCGCGACCACCGCGAGCCGCTGATGCGGTTCAGCCAGAGCCGCGCCATCGCGCTGGACATGGAAAGCGCGACGATCGCCGCCAACGGCTTCCGCTTCCGCGTGCCGTATGGGACGTTGCTGTGCGTGTCGGACAAGCCGATGCATGGGCAGTTGAAGCTGCCGGGCATGGCCGACCGCTTCTATCGGGAGCGGGTCGACCAGCATCTGAAGATCGGCGTGCTGGCGATGGAACTGCTGCGCGAGCACGGAATGGAAACGCTGCACTCCCGCAAGCTGCGCAGCCTGGCGGAAGTGGCGTTCCAGTAACGAATGGGGGCGGGTACGAGACCCGCCCCCCATCTCAGTCTTAGACTCAGGCCTCAGGCGGCGGCCAGCAGGCTCTCGATTTCCTTGGTCGCGGCGGCCAGCGCCTTGTCTTTGGCTTCCGGACCCATGCTGACGCCCTCGGCGCGGATGAAGGTCACGTCGGTGATGCCGAAGAAGCCGAACACCGAGCGCAGATAAGCCTCCTGATGGTCCAGACCGGCCAGCGCCGGGTTGGTGGAATAGACGCCGCCACGGCCCGAGGCCACGATCACGCGCTTGCCGCCGGCCAGACCCTCGGGACCCTTCTCGGTGTAGCGGAAGGTGCGGCCGGCCTGGGCAAGGCGGTCGATCCAGGCCTTCAGCTGGGTCGGGACGGAGAAGTTGTACATCGGCGCGCCGACCACGACGACGTCGGCGGCCAGGAACTCGTCGAGCAGGACATTGGTCAAGGCCAGCTCTTCGCGCTGACGCTCGCTCAGCCCATCGACAACACCGAGCTTGAGGACCGGCAGCAGTTCGCCGTCGAGATGGGCCGGCGGGTTGGCGGCGACGTCGCGGGTGACGACGGTGGCGGCCGGGTCGGCCTTCACCAGAGCCTCGACGATGGAGGCGGTCAGCTGGCGGGTGACGGAGAAGGTGCCGAGCGGGCTGGAGTCGACATGCAGGATCGTGGTCATGACGGAAGGAGCCTCTTGGTTGTTGCGGCCGTCTTCTCCGGCCGGGTTCTGACGCCCAAGATGCCCCTAACTTTTCCAGCGGTTAAGCCGGGTTCTGCGCGATAGATCGTCTCCGGAGAAGCAACAATCGACCGGCTCCAACCGGATCAGCGCGTCACCAGCGCCCCGCTGCGGAAGACCGCCATCTGGCCCGGCTGCATCACCGTCCAGGCCTCGTCCCTGGTCAGCGGCCGGGTGGCGATGACGGTGACGACGTCGTTGGGCGTCGTCTCCTGGGAGAAGTCGACGCTCATGTCGGCATCGAGCAGGGTCGCGGCACCGAAGGGAGCCTTGCGGGTCAGCCAGGCGAGGTTGGTGGCGCAGTGGCACCACAGATAGCGCCCGTCGCTGAGCAGCATGTTGAAGACGCCCAGCGTGCCCAGATCGGCTGCCAGATGGCGGATCAGCTTCATCAGCCCGGTGGTCGTCTTCGGCGGCTCCGGATACTGCATGCGGATCTGGTCGAGCAGCCAGCAGAAGGCATGCTCGCTGTCGGTGCTGCCGACCGGCTCGTAGAAGGTCAGGATGCGGTCCTTGATGCCCTTCAACTGACCGTTGTGGGCGAAGGTCCAAACCCGCCCCCACAGCTCGCGGGTGAAGGGGTGGGTGTTCTCCAGCGACACCCGGCCGCGGTTGGCGCGGCGGATGTGCGAGATCACCGTGCAGGACTTGATCGAATAGCGGCTGACCAGCCGGGCGATCTCCGACTCGGCACTGGGGGCCGGGTCGTGGAAGGTACGGCATCCCTTCCCCTCATAGAAGGCGATGCCCCAGCCGTCGCGGTGCGGCCCGGTCTGCCCGCCGCGGCGCATCAGGCCGGCGAAGCTGAAGCAGATGTCCGTGGGCACGTTGGCGCTCATGCCCAGGAGTTCGCACATGATGTCCTCGTCTGCCGCTTGTCGTCGCCCTAGGGAGCGACAAGCTACGACAGGCCGTGCGCAAGGTCACGCGTTGACGGCGGTAGGGCGACCGGATTGGAGAACCTCGTCGATGAACAAAGCCAAGCGATGTGTCGGCAAACGATAACATATTGGAAAAGCTAAATTTTCCAAATAATGCTTCAATGACTATCATCCTGCATATAGGTAAATAAACCTTGGTTCCGATCATCGGAAGCCGATGCCGCTTATGGAGAAGCAGGATGACGCAGACTTTCACCCTTATCGGCGACGCTTGGCAGAACGCCAACTGGCAGGTCGCCCAGCGCATGGCGGCTCCCTTCGCCCCCCATCCGCAAAGCCCCACGAACATGACGGTCACCATCGATCCCGGCGCCTTGCTGAAAAGCGGCGTGCTGGTGGAGACCGGCACCCAATCCACGCCCGCCTTCGTCCGTCCCGCCAGCGTCCGGGTGGACCGGATCGTGATTGATCGCGCCACCGGCCTGATCTCGGTGGTTTCCGGCGCCGACGGCAGCATGGCTCCGCCCGCCATTCCGGCCAACAGCTTCCCCTGCGCACGGATCTTCCTGACGTCGACCATGCCGGCGATCACGGCCGACGCGATCTTCGACGAGCGCGTGCTGGCGGATGCGGCCGCCACCGCCGCCACCCCGGTTGCCTGCCGAGCCGGCCGCACCACCGACCAGACCGGTATCGTCAACGGGTCGTTGCAGAAGGTGCTGTTCAACGACGCCCCGATCAATGTCGGCGGCGGCTTCGACACCACCAACAGCTGGTTCAAACCGACGGTCGCCGGCTATTACAGCCTCTTCCTCCAGTGCGCTTTCACCTTGTCCGCCGGCAATGTCCAACTCAACGCGGCGATCTACAAGAACGGTTCGGTGGTCAGCCGGGCCGAATATGGTCCCGGCGCCAACTCCATGCAGACAGTTGCCGTTTCCGATCTGATCTATCTGAACGGAACCAGCGATTATCTGGAATTCTATACCGCCCAGGCATCGGGCGGGACGCTCAGCCTGATGGGCGGCAGCACCTACACCTACATGACGGCCGCGAAGGTCGCCTGACGCGGAAGATTCCGACGCAGGCCGGCATGACGGGCCAGCCGCTGCCGCACGGTCACACCCAAGGCGCCGCAACCCGGCGCCTTGGAGCGGGGCGGGCTCAGTCGCCGCTGGTTTTCGGAGCGGGACAGGGCGGCATGTCCGGCCGCAGGCACCCTTCCATCTTCTGTGCCGGTGCGCCACCCAGCCCGATCCAGGCGTCGACCCGGTCGGTCTCGAACCCGCAGTCGCGGCGGTCGCCGACCTGCATCAGAGGGCGGCGGATCAGCAGCGGGCGTTCGACCATCGCGGTCAGCGCCGCGGCCTCGTCCAGTGTCTCGGGCACCACTTCGCCATTCTTCACCGCCGGGGCGGCGCGGTTGAACCAGTCGGCCACCGGACGGTCGCCAAAGAAGGGGCGGAGCGTCCCGGGCGTCCAGGGCTCGCTCAGCAGGTCGCGAGCGACGACGCGGTGGCCGGCCTGCTCCAGCAGGGCCTTCTGCCGGGCATTGCCGCCGCAGCCGGGCTTTTCGAAGAAGATCACGTCGGCCATGGTCATTTCCCTCCGAACAGCGGCGCGCGGGCCAGCAGCGCGTCGGTTTGCTGACAGATCTCGTCATGGACCTCGCGGTCCAGCTTGCGCAGCCAGCGCGGCGGGATCGACTCCACGCCATAGGTGGCCCCCGCCAGCATGCCGGCGATGGCGCCGGTGGTGTCGGCGTCGCCGCCCTGGTTGACCGTCTCCACCACGCAGGATTCGACCGAATCCGTCTGGAAGTAATAGTGGAAGACGGTCTGCACCGTATCGACGATGAAGGCGGTCGACAGGCCGCGGTAGGGTTCGAACTTGAACTGGCGATGCCTGGCGATCAGGGCGTTCGCCTCTTCGCGTGCAGCGACGATGCCGCCGCCCAGCACCAGCCGCCGCACCATCCGGCCCAGCGCGATCACCGCGGAATCGGACAGCTGGTTGCAGTGGGTGACGTGCGACTGCTCCACCGACCAGCGCTCGAAGGCCGCATCGTCGCCCAGCGTCGCCAGCGCCACCGGCAGGTTCCGCATCGCCGCCCCGTTGCCGGCATGGTATTCCGACTCCGGCTCCTCCAGCGTGCCATTCATGATGAAGCGGCGGATGCCGCGGCGTGTCGTGTCGCCGACATCGACCGGCACCGACTTCAGCCAGATGGCGAACTCCTCGGCGGCGCGGCGGGCCTCCCACTCCGGCCCGGACAGGATGGCGCGGCCGAGATGGAGCGACATCTCGGTGTCGTCTGTCACCTGCCCGGCCGCCAGCTTCAGCCAGCCGCCGCCCTTGATGTGCTTGTGGACGCCATACTGGTGGGCGATCTCGCCCTTGGTCAGGAACTCCACCGTCGCCCCCAGCGCATCGCCGCAGGCGAGGCCGAGATAGGCGCCGAGCGCCCTGGATCGAATCTGGGGGGAGCGGATGTCAGGCGTCAGACTCGTCGGATCGGTCATGCGGTCGGGCACAGGGTCCGTCCCTTCCTGGTGCATCCCGCGGACGGCCCGCAAGCCGCCGCCGGACGTGAGGTTGTCAGAGAAGCGACACACCCACGCGATAGTCCCCGCCGATCACCAGATATTCTCCTTCGCCCTGGAAAGGGTAGCGCGGCAGGATGTCGCGGAAGAAGACGACCTTGGGCAGCGGCACCCACGCATCGAGGATGTAGTCGCCGAACTGGCCGGCGATGTCGCGGTTGATGGAAAAGGAACACAGGTTGTTCAGCCGCAGCACCGCGGTGCGCTTGTCCGGCCGGGCAACGATGTGGTGTTCCTCGAAATCGTTGACGCCGCGGAAGAGCCGGATGTGCGAGGCCCAGTTGGGCATCGGCGCGTCGGGCCAGCCGCGGCGGATCGTCCACTGGCAGAACTCGTACAGAAGGTCGAGTTGCAGGTGGATGTTGTTGTTGTGGAAGCGGGTCGACTGCTTCTGCTCGCCATAGGCCGCCCAGGCCTCGGAGGCGAAGCGGCGGATCGGCTCGCCGTGGAAGGTCGGCAGCAGGCCGAAACGGCTCTCCACCCAGCCCTTCAGAACCGCCCCTTCCGCCCGGTTGCTGTCGAACATCCAGCCTTTCAGCAGGCGCAGATAGCTGGCGCGGAAACGCCGCCTGCCGTCCGGCCCATCGGCCCCGGAGAAGTCGGGGTTCACCCCGAACACCGCGGCCATATGGCGCTGGAAGATGTCGGAGGCCGTCGGTGCGTCGCGGCACTCGTCCAGTGCTTCGAACAAGGCGGCATGTTCGCTGCGGGTGGCGCCGATACGCAGGCGCCGCGGTTCGTCGTTGTAGGCTTCGCCGCACAGGGCGGCGGCCGGCACATTGACGAGGTTGGTGCGGTGGGCGCGCAACGCCAGCGGTGAATCGGGCGTTATGCCGGACTCCGGCGTCCGCCCCGCCGCATCGCTCGTCACCACCCCGTCCGCCACGCCGTCACGCTCCGCCGCAATGCCATTACTTCTTATATGGATATTGTATAAGCCGGCGCATGCCAAGCCTTCACCGCCGCAACCGGCCAAGGCGCGTCGCCGCATGTCGCAACATTGTCCATTTGAACCCGAACGATCCGTCCCCATACTCTGTACAGCGACGCTTACGATCCGGCGGCACCCGCATGGCCTTCTGGCCGACCAAGTACGACGACAGCCGGCGCCGGCGCACTCCGCCGCTGCCCACCCCAGTGCCTGCCCAGGTGCCTGCCCGCACGCCGGCCGAAACAACGACCATCAGCGGTCCGCCGCGCGGCGTGGCGGAGGCCCGGACCGCCCTGCGGCTGGCCCAGCTTCTGCGCGGCACGATCACCCCCCTGCGTGGCGACACGGTGCTGGAAATCCTGGAACCGCACCGGCCGCGTCTGGTGCCCAAGCCGGTCAACCCGCTGCCGGCATTGGTCGGCAAGCCGCAGGGGCAGATGGTCGACGCGCTGCTGCGGCCGATCGGGCAGATCGTCACCGACGTGCTGCTGCCGGGGGTGCGCGACCATCTGATCGACCGGCTGGTGGCCGGCCGCACCGATCATGAGGACAGCCTGCCGGGCGCCGTCGACCTTGCCGAAGCGATGCGGGCACTGGTCGGCCGGATGCGCGGCGCCGGCAAGGGCCATCTCCAGGCCGTCGTCGCCGCCATCGGGGCCGATGCCCGCGCCACCGCCGACGCACTGACCAGGGACAGCCGCCCCATCGACGTCGGCGGCATCGACCGGCTGGCCCGCGCCCTGCTGCGCTTCGAGGTGCGGCGGATGGCGCTGGAGGCGCTGGGAGGTGCCGGCGCCTTGCAGGACGTCATCTATCAATCGCGGCGGCTGGCCCGCTATTCCCTGCGCCGCGCCACCGAGGCTATCGAGGGCTTCGTCGCCGACCGCGGGCTGAAGACGCTGCATGCCAGCCTCGCCACCCTGGCCCAGGCCGACGGGCTGATCGTCATCGCACTGCGCAATCTGGACGACCAGGAGGAGACGAAGGAGGAGTCCGGCCCCTTCGTCGAGCCGGCCGACCGCAAGGCGATGAACGACTGGCTGTCGGCGGCGTGGCGCCTTTCCGACACGTTGTTCGACCTTGTCGGCAAGGCCGCGGCCGGCGGCGAGCTGGACGATCTGCTGTTCGCGGCATTGCTGCGGCAACTGCGCAGCCTGCATCACTTCTGCGCCGACCTGACCCACGTCGGCCGCCCGGCTGCCGTGGACACGCTGAAGCAGCGGCTGGTCGACCGCTGCGACGCTCTCGCCCGCCTGACCGGCGAGCGTCTGGTCGAGGCGCTGCTGGCGAAGCCCGCCGATCCTGCCCTCGCCCGCCGGCTGTTGGCGCGCGGCCGACTCCTGGCCCAGCTGCTCTACGACATGAACCGCGACGAGGCGGTGGAGGAACTGGCCATGCATCTGGTTATGGCCAGCGAGGCGCTGGCGCACAACGGCTGACACGCACGGTATCTGCAGCTGGCTTCCACCGCGGCATGTTGGCCGGTTCGCGAAAGGCACGGCGGGGAATGAGCGACCGCTCTTCAAGGCGCCATGGCCTTATGTTCGGCGATCGGATCTAAACGTACGCAAGTTCCAACCCCTCCACCACCCCCCGTATGGCCTCCACCGCGTCGCGTCGCCTCATGCACCGCCATCCCGCTTCCGCCAGGGCTTCCCGCCGCGCGTCATCGGCAATCAGCCCACAGGCCGCCTCGACGAGCCCTTCGTAAGGGGCGAAGGCCAGGCCGCCCAGCAGGTCGGGGTCTATCTCGGTGTCGGGATGACGTTCGGTCAGCACCGCCTTGCGGTTCGACAGCATGTGGGAAACGCGCACGATCTCGAAAATGCCGGCCTCGTAGTAATGCAGGTTCAGAATCAGCTTCGCGTCGGCGACGAATTGGTCGCGGAGCGCCCCGTAATAATGTTCAAGGCTGACCACGGTCAGGCCACGCCTGCCCAGCGCGTCGAGGATCGCGCTGCGGCGCTGGTTCACGGCACCATAGAACAGCACATCGATGCCGGGGGATGAGCTGTTCGGGATCCGGCTCATCTCGTCCATATGCCCGATGGGAACATGGCGCGCATGGATGCCCATCCCGGCCAGATCGGCAATGTTGCGGTGGCTGTAGTCCCAAACCGGGCATCGGCGCAGCAGATCCAAGTAATGGGCGTTGCGCGGATGCAGCGTGCGGATCTGTTCCAGATTGTAAAGGATGCACGTGTCCGGCAAGCGGCTGCCTTCCTCCGGCGTCAGGTCGATGGCGCCCAGAATGATGGCGCGTCGCTGACGCTTGAGTTTGTTGATGGCGATCTCCGCATCGGCCCCCAGACGGCGCAACGCGAAGCGCATCGTTTCCGCAACCTCCGCAAAAGCACTGGCGCCAACGTCGGCGGTGCCGTTCTTCTTGATGATGACAATGTCGATGCCGATTCCGTTCGCCATAACTGCCCCCTCCACCCCAGACGTGTCCATTCCCGTGCGCGGACAGATCGCCGCCCGAGAATGTTTTTTCACGTTTCGCGTGCACAGTCATGTGTGATTCAGTTGCAGGGGGGCGGCCTTCCACATAGCCTGGATATAGGCATTCGGAAGGATCGCTCCGTAATTCACGAGGTATTGCCGCCATCGCAACCGATGTCGCATCCGTCGCGAGGCCACCAGATCCGACAGCGATCGCCTCTTCACCCCATAGGCGTCCGGCCTTCGCGAGAGTCCCGACAAAATGTCGGGCTTTGTCGTGTGTGTCGGGACCACGACAAACCTCCGCACCCTTCGCGCTCTCAAATAATCTTATATTTATCAATCACTTATTGAATAACCACATTCTGGCACGGGTCGTGCAATCCATGAAATCCGAAGCGGCCACGAACCGGCCGCACCGGATCGAAGCAAACCTCCACGACCCAAGCACAGGAGCGACCCACATGGCCAAAGCGCCTCTGCGTCAGATCGCCTTTTACGGCAAGGGCGGTATCGGCAAGTCCACCACCTCTCAGAACACGCTGGCCGCGCTGGTCGAGCTGGATCAGAAGATCCTGATCGTCGGCTGCGATCCGAAAGCCGACTCGACCCGCCTGATCCTGCATGCAAAGGCCCAGGACACCGTCCTGCACCTGGCCGCCGAGGCCGGTTCGGTCGAGGATCTGGAGCTCGAGGACGTCCTCAAGATCGGCTACAAGAACATCAAGTGCGTCGAGTCCGGTGGTCCGGAGCCGGGGGTCGGCTGCGCCGGCCGCGGCGTCATCACCTCGATCAACTTCCTGGAAGAGAACGGCGCCTACGACGACGTGGACTATGTGTCCTACGACGTGCTGGGCGACGTGGTGTGTGGCGGCTTCGCCATGCCGATCCGCGAGAACAAGGCCCAGGAAATCTACATCGTCATGTCCGGCGAGATGATGGCGCTGTACGCCGCCAACAACATCGCCAAGGGCATCCTGAAGTACGCGCACAGCGGCGGCGTCCGTCTCGGCGGCCTGATCTGCAACGAGCGCCAGACCGACAAGGAATGGGATCTGGCCGACGCGCTGGCCAAGCGCCTGGGCTCCAAGCTGATCCACTTCGTGCCGCGCGACAACATCGTCCAGCACGCCGAGCTGCGCCGCATGACGGTCATCGAGTACGCCCCGGACAGCAAGCAGGCCGGCGAATACCGCGCGCTCGCCAACAAGATCCATGCGAATTCCGGCCAGGGTTGCATCCCCACCCCGATCACCATGGAAGAGCTGGAAGAGATGCTGATGGACTTCGGCATCATGAAGACCGAGGAGCAGCAGCTCGCCGAGCTGGCCGCCAAGGAAGCGGCGAAGGCCGGCGCCTGACCCCGGGCGTAGCGACGGTTGCCTACCGGCCCCCCTGCCGCCGCGCAGGGGGGACCGCCTGAACACTGGCCCCATCCCCAGCCCCGCACAACGCCGACCCAACCACCATAGGGGCGACGGCGTGGGAGGGAGGGGCTCGGTCACGCGCTGAAGTGGCGCGGAATATTCAAGCAGGAGGCCGGCTATGAGCCTGTCCGAGAACACCACGGTCGACGTCAAGAACCTCGTCAACGAAGTCCTCGAAGCCTATCCCGAAAAATCCCGCAAGCGCCGCGCCAAGCACCTGAACGTGCTGGAGGCCGAGGCCAAGGACTGCGGCGTCAAGTCGAACGTCAAGTCCATCCCCGGCGTCATGACCATCCGCGGCTGCGCCTATGCCGGTTCCAAGGGCGTGGTGTGGGGTCCGATCAAGGACATGATCCACATCTCCCACGGTCCGGTCGGCTGCGGCTATTACTCCTGGTCCGGCCGCCGCAACTACTACATCGGCGACACCGGTGTGGACAGCTGGGGCACGATGCACTTCACCTCCGACTTCCAGGAGAAGGACATCGTCTTCGGCGGCGACAAGAAGCTGCACAAGGTCATCGAGGAAATCAACGAGCTGTTCCCGCTGGTGAACGGCATCTCGATCCAGTCGGAATGCCCGATCGGCCTGATCGGCGACGACATCGAGGCTGTCGCCCGCGCCAAGTCGGCGGAAATCGGCAAGCCGGTCATCCCCGTGCGCTGCGAAGGCTTCCGCGGCGTGTCCCAGTCGCTGGGCCACCACATCGCCAACGACGCCATCCGCGACTGGGTGTTCGAGAAGACGGAACCCAAGGCCGGCTTCGTCTCCACCCCCTATGACGTCACCATCATCGGCGACTACAACATCGGCGGCGACGCCTGGTCGTCCCGCATCCTGCTGGAGGAGATCGGCCTGCGCGTGATCGCCCAGTGGTCGGGCGACGGCACGCTCGCCGAGCTGGAGAACACGCCGAAGGCCAAGGTCAACCTGATCCACTGCTACCGCTCGATGAACTACATCGCGCGCCACATGGAAGAGAAGTTCAATATTCCGTGGATGGAATACAACTTCTTCGGCCCGAGCCAGATCGCCGAATCCCTGCGCAAGATCGCCGCTCTCTTCGACGACAAGATCAAGGAGAACGCCGAGAAGGTCATCGCCCGCTACCAGCCGATGGTCGATGCGGTCATCGCCAAGTACAAGCCGCGGCTCGAAGGCAAGAAGGTCATGATCTACGTCGGCGGCCTGCGTCCCCGCCACGTCGTCGATGCCTACCATGACCTCGGCATGGAGATCACCGGCACCGGCTACGAGTTCGCCCACAACGACGATTATCAGCGCACGCAGCACTATGTGAAGGAAGGCACGCTGATCTACGACGACGTCACCGCGTTCGAACTGGAGAAGTTCGTCGAGGCGATGCGTCCCGACCTCGTCGCGTCGGGCATCAAGGAAAAGTATGTGTTCCAGAAGATGGGCCTGCCGTTCCGCCAGATGCACAGCTGGGATTATTCCGGCCCGTACCACGGCTATGACGGCTTCGCGATCTTCGCCCGCGACATGGACCTGGCCATCAACAACCCCGTCTGGGGCGTGATGAAGGCCCCGTTCTGACCATCGGCCTCTGGAACAGGAGAATTTGAGAATGACCGACAAGCTTTCGCAGAGCGCCGACAAGGTCCTCGACCATTACACCCTCTTCCGGCAGCCCGAATATGCGGCGATGTTCGAGAAGAAGAAGACCGAGTTCGAGTACGGCCATTCGGACGAGGAAGTCGCCCGCGTGTCGGAATGGACCAAGTCCGAAGAGTACAAGGCGAAGAACTTCGCCCGTGAAGCGGTCGTCATCAACCCGACCAAGGCCTGCCAGCCGATCGGCGCGATGTTCGCCGCCCAGGGCTTCGAAGGCACCCTGCCCTTCGTCCACGGCTCCCAGGGCTGCGTCGCCTATTACCGCACCCACCTGACCCGCCACTTCAAGGAGCCGAACAGCGCGGTCTCCTCGTCGATGACCGAAGACGCGGCGGTGTTCGGCGGCCTGAACAACATGATCGACGGTCTGGCGAACGCCTATGCGCTCTACAAGCCGAAGATGATCGCGGTGATGACGACCTGCATGGCCGAGGTGATCGGCGACGATCTCCAGGGTTTCATCGCCAACGCGAAGACCAAGGACAGCGTTCCGGCCGACTTCCCGGTGCCCTACGCCCACACCCCGGCCTTCGTCGGCAGCCACATCGTCGGCTACGACAACATGATCAAGGGCATCCTGACCAACTTCTGGGGCACGTCGGAGAATTTCGACACGCCCAAGACCGAGCAGATCAACCTGATCCCCGGCTTCGACGGCTTCGCCGTCGGCAACAACCGCGAACTGAAGCGCATCGCCGGCGAATTCGGCGTGAAGCTGCAAATCCTGTCCGACGTGTCCGACAATTTCGACACGCCGATGGATGGCGAGTACCGCATGTATGACGGCGGCACCACCATCGAGGAGACCAAGGAGGCCCTGCACGCCAAGGCCACCATCTCCATGCAGGAGTATAACACCAACCAGACCCTGCAATTCTGCAAGGAGAAGGGCCAGGAAGTCGCCAAGTTCAACTACCCGATGGGTGTCACCGGCACCGACGAGCTGCTGCTGAAGCTGGCGGAACTGTCGGGCAAGCCGGTCCCGGCCAGCCTGAAGCTGGAGCGCGGCCGTCTGGTCGACGCCATCGCCGACAGCCACACCCACATGCACGGCAAGCGCTTCGCCGTCTACGGCGACCCGGACTTCTGCCTGGGCATGTCCAAGTTCCTGCTGGAGCTGGGTGCGGAGCCGGTGCACATCCTGTCGACGTCGGGCTCCAAGAAGTGGGAGAAGCAGGTCCAGAAGGTGCTGGACGGCTCGCCCTTCGGCGCCTCGGGCAAGGCCCATGGCGGCAAGGATCTGTGGCACCTGCGCTCGCTGATCTTCACCGACAAGGTGGACTACATCATCGGCAACAGCTACGGCAAGTATCTGGAGCGCGACACCAAGGTTCCGCTGATCCGCCTGACCTACCCGATCTTCGACCGCCACCACCACCACCGCTATCCGACCTGGGGCTACCAGGGCGCGCTGAACGTGCTGGTGCGGATCCTGGACCGGATCTTCGAGGACATCGACGCCAACACCAACATCGTCGGCCAGACCGACTACTCGTTCGACCTGATCCGCTGACCGGCACGCCGCTGGCGCTTCAGGTTTCGTTCCAAAGGCATCGGTTCAGCCCAACCGCCGGGCCGGGATTTCCATCCCCCAGCCCGGCGGCAACCTCCCCAGCCCGGAGAGCGTCGGCAACGGCGCGCTCCGGGTTTCTTTTGTCGATATGTTTCTTTTGTTCATAGCTCAGCCATCGCGCAGCGCGAAGCCGACCACCCGCTCCAGTGCGCGGTCGGCCGCCGCCTGCCAGCCCTCGCCGCCCAGCTCGATCGAAGCCGGCGGCAATCCGACCGACGGGGCGGCCATGCCGTCGCGGACCGGACGGGCGCGCAGCAGCAGACGGGGGCGGGTGCCGCCGCTCCAGTCCTGGCGGCCTTCGAGGACGACCAGCAGGATCGGGCCATCGACGGCAGGCGGCGTCTCCGCCGGTTCGGCATCGGGCGTTACCGCGCGCAGGCCGAGGCGAACCACCGCCTTGCCGTAACCGCCGGCCTTCCGGCCGACGAGGTCGGCGGCGGCATCGCACAGCATCCCGGCCTCCGGTGGAACCGGGCGTCGGTCGAGGTCGAGGAAACGGCACGCGACGCCGATCTCACCCCCCGGTTCCTGGGCCAGCCGGATCACCGCGCCGTCCTGTGCCGCCGCGGCGGGGACTGCCGCCAGCACCGCCATCATCGCGGCCGCATATCGCCAGCGCCTGCCGATCCGTCGCATCGTTGTTTTCCACCCGTTCGAACCGTCCTGATACGGCCGGCCCTCCCCACCCCCTGCGCGACATGTGCGACACCCGACAAGCCCCCGGAGCGGAGTCGCCGATTGTCAGCTATCGGACAGGGCTGGAAAACCAGACAATCGTTGTTTGCCAAAGACTTAATCACTGGCACGCCCCCTGCATCACACCGATGCAAAGCCATTTCCGGCGCCAGGATGGGAGAGCGGGCATGCTCCAGGACAAGATCCAGGATGTCTTCAACGAACCGGGCTGCGCGACCAACCAGGCCAAGTCGACCAAGGAGAAGAAGAAGGGCTGCACCAAGTCGCTGAAACCGGGGGCGGCAGCCGGCGGCTGCGCCTATGACGGGGCGATGATCGTGCTGCAACCGATCGCCGACGCCGCCCATCTGGTCCATGGCCCCATCGCCTGCCTCGGCAACGGCTGGGACAACCGCGGCTCCAAATCCTCCGGCTCGCAGCTCTACCGCACCGGCTTCACCACCGATCTGTCGGAACTGGACGTCATCGGCGGCGGTGAGAAGAAGCTCTACCGCGCCATCAAGGAGATCGTTCAGCAATACGACCCGCCGGCCGTCTTCGTCTATCAGACCTGCGTGCCCGCGATGACCGGCGACGACATCGCCGCGGTCTGCAAATTCGCTGCGCAGAAGCTGGGCAAACCGGTGATCCCGGTCGAGGCACCGGGCTTCGTCGGATCGAAGAATCTCGGCAACAAGCTGGCCGGCGAAGCCCTGCTGGAGCATGTCATCGGCACGGTCGAACCCGAATACACCACCCCGACCGACGTCTGCATCATCGGCGAATACAACCTCGCCGGCGAGCTGTGGCTGGTCAAGCCGCTGCTGGACGAGATCGGCATCCGCCTGTTGTCCTGCATTTCCGGCGACGGCCGCTACAAGGAGGTCGCCCAGGCCCATCGCGCCCGCGTCACCATGATGGTGTGCAGCCAGGCGCTGGTGAATGTCGGCCGCAAGATGGAGGAGCGCTACGGCATCCCCTATTTCGAAGGGTCCTTCTACGGCGTCTCCGACATGTCGGACACGCTGCGCACCATGACCCGCATGCTGGTGGAGCGCGGCGCCGACAAGAGCCTGATCGACCGGGCGGAGGGCGTGATCGCGCGGGAGGAAAGCCGGGTCTGGCGCCGGCTGGAACCCTACAAGCCGCGCTTCGACGGCAAGCGCGTCCTCCTCTTCACCGGCGGGGTCAAGAGCTGGTCGATGGTCAGCGCGCTGGAAGGCGCCGGGCTGACCATCCTCGGCACCTCCACCAAGAAATCGACCAGGGAGGACAAGGAGCGCATCAAGAAGATGAAGGGCGAGGAGTTCCACCAGTGGGACGATCTGAAGCCGCGCGACATCTACAGGATGCTGGCCGACGATCAGGCCGACATCATGATGTCCGGCGGCCGCTCGCAGTTCATCTCGCTGAAGGCCAAGGTTCCCTGGCTCGACATCAACCAGGAGCGCCACCACGCCTATGCCGGCTATGACGGCATCGTCAATCTCTGCGAGGAGATCGACAAGACGCTGTCGAATCCGATCTGGCGTCAGGTCCGCCAGCCGGCGCCGTGGGAGTCCGGCCCGTCCTCCGCCCTGATGGCATCCTCGATGGCGGCGGAGTGACGGCGATGTCCCACATCCAGCGCTTCCCCTCCGCCGCCAAGGCCGCCTCCACCAACCCGCTGAAGATGAGCCAGCCGCTGGGGGCGGCTCTGGCCTATCTCGGCGTCGACCGCTGCCTGCCGCTGTTCCATGGCTCGCAGGGCTGCACCGCCTTCGGGCTGGTCCTGCTGGTGCGCCATTTCCGCGAGGCGATCCCGCTGCAAACCACGGCGATGGATCAGGTCGCCACCATCCTCGGCGGCTACGACAATTTGGAGCAGGCGATCCGCACCATCGTCGAGCGCAACCAGCCCGCCATGATCGGCGTCGCCACCACCGGCGTCACCGAGACCAAGGGCGAGGACATGGGCGGACAATACACGCTGTTCCGCCAGCGCAACCCCGACATGGCCGACACGGCACTGGTCTTCGCCAATACCCCCGACTTCGCCGGCGGCTTCGAGGACGGCTTCGCCGCCGCGGTCACCGCGATGGTCGAGCGGCTGGTCGAACCGTCGCCGGTGCGCATCCCAGCCCAGGTCAATGTGCTGGCCGGCTGCCACCTGTCGCCGGGCGACGTGGAGGAGTTGCGCGACATCATCGAGGGCTTCGGCCTGTCACCGATCTTCCTGCCCGACCTGTCGCTGTCGATGGCGGGCCGCCAGCCAGCCGACTTCACCGCCACCTCGCTGGGCGGCGTGACGGTCGACCAGATCCGCACCATGGGCGCTTCGGCCGCCACCATCGTGGTCGGCGAGCATATGCGGGTGGCCGGCAACGCGCTGGAATTGAAGACCGACGTGCCCAGCCATTTCTTCAACCGCCTGACCGGGCTGGAGGCGACGGACAAGCTGGTCAGGCTGCTGACGGAGCTGTCGGGCAAGCCGGCGCCCGCCCGACTGCGGCGCCAGCGCGAAAGCCTGGTCGACGCCATGCTGGACGGGCATTTCTTCTACAGCCGCAAGCGCATCGCCGTCGCGCTGGAGCCCGACCTGCTCTATGCCGTCACCGGCTTCCTCGGCGACATGGGGGCCGAGGTGATCGCCGCGGTGTCGCCGACGCAGAGCCCGGTGCTGGAGCGGCTGAAGGCCGCCACCGTCATGGTCGGCGATCATTCCGACGTGGAGACGCTGGCCCGCGATGCCGACCTGATCGTCTCCAACTCGCACGGGCGGCAGGGGGCCGCGCGGATCGGCGTGGCTCTGCACCGTATGGGCCTGCCGATGTTCGACCGGCTGGGGGCCGGCCTGCGCGTCCAGGTCGGCTACCGCGGCACGCGGGAGCTGCTGTGCGACATCGGCAACCTGTTCCTCGCCCGTGAAATGGACCACGAGCACGGGCACGAGAGCCACGATCACGGGGAATCCCACGGCTGCGGAGGCGGATCATGCGGATGCAACGCCGTCTGAGCGTGGTGCAGGACCCACGCCCGACCAAAGGAGGATCGATGAAGGTCGCTTTCTGCACCCAGGACATGCAGCACGTCGATGCGCATTTCGGCTGGGCCAAGAACATCGCCGTCTATCGGGTCGACCGCCAGGGCCATGCCTTTCTGGAGACCTTCCAGTTCGGCGGCTCGATGTTCGAGGACGGCAACGAGGACAAGCTGGTGCCGAAGCTGGAGGCGCTGGCCGACGTCGCCATCCTCTATCTGTCGGCCATCGGCGCATCGGCCGCCGCCCGCGTGGTGGCGAAGAAGATCCATCCGGTGAAGGTCGAGGCCACCGACACCATCCCCGCCCTGCTCGACCGGCTGGTCCAGACGCTGAACGGCAATCCGCCGCCCTGGCTGCGCAAGGCGATGGGCGAAACGCCCGAATTCCATTTCGACGAGGAGGAGGTCTGAGCATGTCAGAGGTGGCTGAAGTGTCCGTCGCCGACCAGTTCGTGAAGACGCTGGTCCTGCTGTTCCGTGCCGAGGACAGCTATGGCGCCTGGGAGGGCAAGCCCGACGAGGCCCTGCTCGCCCCCTTCGTGCTGGACAAGGAGGCGCGCGCCGCCATCCCGATCATCGGCGATCCCGACCCGGACACGCTGTGGCGGCTGGAGCTGTTCTACAAGGCGGTCGGGCTGATGGTGGAGAAGCAGACCGGCCTGATGGCCTCGCCGATGATGAAGATGAGCCATGAGGGCTTCGGCCGCATGATCCTGACCACCGGCCGGCTGGTGGTGGTGTCGAAGTCGCTGCGCGACGTCCACCGTTTCGGCTTCCCCACCATCGAAAAGCTCGCCGCCGACGGCGCCAAGCTGGTCGAGGACGCCGTGGCGCTGATCCGGGAATATCCCGACGTCGCGAATCTCTGAAGCCCCGGATTTTTGCCACATGGGACCACGACCATGAGCGAGATCGACGCCCTGAAGGACGAGATCAGGAAGCTGAACGCCCGCGCCACCCAGAAGAAGATGGATCTGCACGACCTGTCGGAAGAGCTTCCGCAGAACTGGCAGATCATCCTGACGGTGGCGCAGGAAACCTATGACGCCTTCAAGACCCTGACCGAGAAGCGGGCGGCGCTGAAGGCGCTGGAGACGGCGTAACCCCTCCATTACCAACGAAAAGCTTAGGCGCACCCTTTCCCGAGAGGAGCATTCCCATGGCTGAGTTCCTGACCGGCACCACCCGCGGTGGTCAGAGCTGGACCCCGAAATTCGTCCAATCCATCGACCGGAAACAGTGCATCGGCTGCGGCCGCTGCTTCAAGGTGTGCGGTCGCGGCGTGCTCGACATGATCGGCCTGACCGAGGACGGCGACATCGTCGACGCCTTCGACGACGAGGCCGAGAAGAAGATCATGACGGTCAAGGAAGCGGCCAACTGCATCGGCTGCGAAAGCTGCTCCAAGGTCTGCTCGAAGAGCTGCATCACCCATGCGCCGGTGGCTGCGTAGGATCAAAAAAGAGGGGCCTCGTTACGGCGAGGCCCCTCTCTTCGTCAGTACGCGTATTCCTTGAACACCGGATCGACGCTGCCGCCCCAGGGGCCGTTGAACTTCTCAAGAAGCTCGTCGGCGGGGCTGCGGCCAGTCTCGGCGACGACCTGAAGCGTGTCGAGGAAGTGGGTCTCGTCGTCGCCCCAATTGTCGTTGCGGGCGCGGCGGGCCAGACCGTCGCGGGCAATCGCCAGCATCTCCAGCGCCACGTTCCGCACCGTCCCAGTGCGGAAGCTCGTGCGCAGGCCGGACCGCGGCACTTCGGCGCGCAGATGCGCCCGCTCCGCCGTCGTCCAGTCCTTCACCAGATCCCAGGCGGCATCCAGCGCCACCTGATCGTAGAGCAGTCCGACCCACAGGGCCGGTAGGGCGCACAGGCTGCGCCACGGGCCGCCGTCGGCGCCGCGCATCTCCAGATACTTCTTCAGGCGCGCTTCCGGGAAGGCCGTGGTGGTGTGGTCGGCCCAGTCGGTGATCAGCGGCAGCTCGCCCGGCAAAGCCGGCAGCTTGCCATCCATGAAATCGCGGAAGGACTGGCCGGCCGCGTCGATGTAGGTGCCGTCGCGGTAGACGAAGTACATCGGCGTGTCGAGCAGATAGTCGACATAGCGTTCGAAGCCGAAGCCGTCCTCGAACACGAAGGGGATGTCGCCGGTGCGGTCCGCGTCGGTGTCCGTCCAGATGTGGCTGCGGAAGCTCTGGAAGCCGTTCGGCTTGCCCTCGGTGAAGGGGGACATGGCGAACAGGGCAGTGGCGATGGGCTGGAGGGCCAGCGACACGCGGAACTTCTTCACCATGTCGGCTTCGGAGGCGAAGTCGAGGTTCACCTGCACGGTGCAGGTCCGCGTCATCATGTCGAGGCCGAGCGAGCCGACCTTCGGCATGTAGTCGCGCATGATCTTGTAGCGGCCCTTCGGCATCCAGGGGATGTCGTCGCGCGTCCATTTCGGCTGGAAGCCCAGCCCCATCATGGCGATGCCCAGCTCGCCCCCGACCTCCTTCACCTGGCGCAGGTGGCGGTGCACCTCGGCGCAGGTCTGGTGCAGGGTTTCCAGCGGAGCGCCGGACAGTTCGACCTGACCGCCGGGCTCCAGCGTGATGTTGGCCATGTCCTGGACCAACGCGATGATGTTGCCCTTCTCCTCCACCGGCTGCCAGCCGAAGCGGGTCATGCGGGTCAGCAGCTCGCGGATGCCGTCCGGCCCTTCATAGGGCAGCGGCCGCAGGTCGGAGGTGCGGTAGGCGAATTTCTCGTGCTCGGTCCCGATGCGCCAGTCGGGTGCCGGCTTGCAGCCGGATTCGAGATAGGCCGCAAGCTGGCGGCGGTCGGTGATGGGTTCGCCGCGCGTGGTCGGGGGTGCGGACATGAAGTCTCTCGCGGGAAGTGGACGGAGGATCGGCCGGGTGACGGCCGGTTATGGGATCGGCGCGCGGAAAGGCGGACGCCGGTCGCTTCCCCCGGCAGTCCAATCCCCGGCCAAGGACTGCCAGCAAGCCAACGCCGCCACCACCGCCGTGTCGGCCCGCAGGATGCGCGGACCCAATCCCACCGGAACAACAAAGGGAAGTTTCGCGAGTTCGTCAAGTTCCGACTGGTCGAAGCCGCCCTCCGGCCCGACCAGCAAGGCGGCCGGCCCCGGCGGCGCATCGCGCAGCACCTCGGCGACCGGACGGGCGGCCCCGGCCTCCGCGCACAGATAGAGCCTGCGGTCGGCCGGCCAGCCGGCCAGCGCGCGGTCCAGCGGCACCGCCTCGCCCATCTCCGGCACGCTGAGGCGTTCGCACTGCTCGGCCGCCTCCACCGCGTTGGCGCGCAGCCGGTCGAGGTTGACGCGGTTGGGGTCGGTTCGCCGGGTGAAGACCGGCCACAGGCGGGACACCCCCATCTCCGTCGCCTTTTCCGCGACGAAGTCGATGCGGCCCTTCTTCAGCGGGGCGAAGACCAGCCACAGGTCGGGGGTGGTGTCCTGCTCCCGCCGCTGCTCCGCCACGGTCAGCGAGCACCAGCCCTTGCCGAAACCGTCGATGACCGCGCGCCATTCGCCATCGCGGCCGTTGAACACCGCGACGGAGTCGCCGCGATCCAGCCGCAGGACGTGACGGAGGAAATGGGCGCGCTCATGGTCGAGCCCGACCGACTGGCCTTCGGCCAGCGGGCTGTCGACATAAAGGCGGGTCTTGATCGGGTCGGCCATGGCATTCGTCTCCGCGGGGCGGTGGAGACTATAGAGCGGATCGCGTGAAACCGGACGAGATTTGAAGCGCGAGGCAGACCGTCAAATACAGCGCCAAAGGTTCACGCGCTTCACGGTAGACACACTGAAGCTTCGGACACGGGCGTCACCGGCCGAGCCCGGTCCGAAGAAGGCCGGCGTCAGCCGACGGCGATCAGGGAGTCGATCTGCCGGCGCAGGTCGTTGGGCTGAACCGGCTTGTGCAGGATACGGATCCGGTCCGCCTTGGCCGCGGCCATCAGGTCCGCCCCGGTGTCGCCGGTCAGGATGATCGCGGGCACGGTGACGCCACAGGCCTCGCGCACCGCCCGCACGGCGGTGATGCCCGACCAGCCGTCGCGCAGCCGGTAGTCGGACAGGATCACGTTGGGCAGCGGGCAGCCGGGCAGCTTCGCCAGGACGGTTTCCACATCCTCCGCGGCAAGCACCTGATAGCCCCAGGTGTCCAGCATGATCTCCATCCCGGCCAGAATGATCGACTCGTCGTCGATGACGACGGCGAAACGGTCCGGTGTTGTGCTCATGTCCATTTGCGATTGCAGGCCGCTGAGGTTATGACAAGGAAACAGTATTGGTACGATTTTGACGAGCGCAAGATCTCAGGCTGCAATTTTCCATAGCTTGGGCTCGGGTGATTTGCCGCACCGCGCTTGCCGCACGGATGACAGCCCGATACCTTCGCCTGAATCATGGCCCTGACAGGCTGTTCAGACATTCTCATAGCACAGCGGAACCGCCGCCGTCATGCCCACTGCCTCCACCGGCCCCACTCTGCCCGAGTCCGGCTTCACCGACATCCGCCAGGACGGCTGGATCGCGCGGAAGCTCCCGCCTCGCGTACGCCCTTATGTCACGCTGGCGCGACTCGACCGTCCCATCGGGACATGGCTCCTGCTGTTCCCCTGCTGGTGGAGCGTGGCGCTGGCCATGCCGCAGCCCTTCCGTGACTGGCCGACGCTGCTCTGGCTGATGGCGCTGTTCGGCGTCGGGGCGGTGCTGATGCGCGGCGCCGGCTGCACCGTCAACGACATCCTCGACCGCAAATTCGACGCGATGGTGGAGCGCACCCGCTCCCGCCCGATCCCGTCGGGTCAGGTGACGGTGCGTCAGGCCCTGGCCTTCCTCGTCGCCCAGCTTCTGGTGTCGCTGCTGATCCTGGTCCAGCTGGGGACGACGGCCATCGGGCTGGGGGTGCTGTCGCTGCTGCTGGTCTTCACCTACCCGCTGATGAAGCGCATCACCTGGTGGCCGCAGGCTTTCCTGGGGCTGACCTTCAACTGGGGCGCCCTGATGGGCTGGGCCACGGTTCAGAACGATGTCGGCTGGCCGGCGCTGGCGCTCTATGTGACGGGCGTCGCCTGGACGCTGGGCTATGACACCATCTACGCCCATCAGGACAAGGAGGACGATGCCCGCATCGGCGTGAAGTCCACCGCGCTGCGCCTGGGCGACCAGAGCAAGATCTGGATCTATGGCTTCTACACCCTGACCTATGTCGGCATCGGCATCGCCGGACGTCTGGCAGGCTTGGGCGGGCTATTCCTGCCGGTGCTGTCGCTGGCGGCACTGCAGCTGGCCTGGCAGGTCGCGACCTGGCGGCCGGACGACCAGGGCGATTGCCTGGACAAGTTCAAGTCCAACCGCTGGTTCGGCTGGCTGGTGCTGGCGGCCATCCTGGCGGGGAAGATTTAGAGTCCGTCTGATGCTCATTGAAGCACCAGACAGACTCTAACCTTTTGGTTTTCCGTGTGATTCACGCTTCAAGCGATTCCGCTTGAACCATCACACTCTAAGCAGGCGCTCTGCGGGTGTCGGCCGCGATGCCGGCACACCGGCACAAGCAAGAGGGCAAACGAAAAGGGCGGAGCCAAAAGCCCCGCCCTTCCTGAAAACCTGACGCTATGACGCTCAGCGTTCGCTGGTGTCGGCCAGCTGGGCGACGGCGCTGCCGGAGCCGGGCTTGCGGCCGGGGGCGACGGTGCGGTGGCTGCCGGGACCGGAAAGCTCGGCGACCGTGACCGGGGCGGACTGAGCGCTGGCCGGCTTGCGCGACGGCAGGACGGCAACGTCGATGCGCTGCGGTTTCTGCGGCGTCTGGGAGGCGACGGCGGTGGTGGCCAAGCTCTGCGGCTTGCGGCCGGGGACCGAAACGCTGAGGTTCTTCTGCGGGTGCAGGGAGGCTTCCATCATGCGCGGGCCGTTGGCCTTGGCACGGCCGCGCGGGCTGCTGGCGAAGCCCTGGTCCATGCCGCGGTCGCCGGCATCCAGCATCCGGCCGCCGCGCGGGTCATCGGACTCGCCTTCCGGCAGGATGAAGCCGTAGGCGGCGTAGACGCGCAGGCCCATCTGGTCGGTCGGCTCGTGCCAGACGCGGACGGCGGACCAGTCGTTGTTGCGGGACACGTCGACCACCCGCATGCCGCGGCGCAGACCGTCGCCGTCGATCCAGCTGTGGTCGACCTCGATGGTGCGGCGGTCGATCACCGCGCTGACCAGCGAGACGTGACCGCGGCGCATGTGGCCGGTACGCTTGAAGACGAGGACGGAGCCGATGGCGGGGCGGTGTTCGCGGTCATACTGGCCGGCGGCATGATCCCACCAGGTCCAGGCGTCGCCGCGTATGGTGAAGTCGGAGATGGAGCGGACCGTCCGAACGCAATCGCCGTCTTGTGCGGCAGCCGTCGACACGGTAAGGGGGCTCAGCGCGATCAAAGCCGCAAACGAAAGGCCGATGGCGGTTCCCCTCTGCCGCATGACTCCCCCAATCCCTCTGTTTTCCCCTGGTGGAAACGGGTAACACGGGTTCGCAGCTGTGTCTACACCGTTTGAATTATGTAACATTCATAAGCCACCGCCAGCCTTCCTCCCAACAGCGGAGCCCCTTGGGAAACCTCGTATGAACAATGCATCCCCGCCAGATTTCGTCCGCGATAACACGACGCTGACGACCACGCCGCTGTTGCCGGAAATCCAGCTTCATCTTGCCACCGAAGTCACTCCACTCTGGCAGGCAACCGAGGAGACCTTGGCCGCCACGAATTTGCCACCACCATACTGGGCTTTCGCTTGGCCGGGGGGGCAGGCTGTGGCGCGGCTGGTGCTCGACCGGCCGGAGCTGGTGGCCGGCAGATCGGTGCTCGATTTTGCCGCAGGCACCGGGCTGGTCGGCATCGCCGCGATGAAGGCGAGGGCGGCGCGGGTCCAGTCCTGCGACATCGACCGCTTCTCGCTGGCCGCCATCGCGCTGAACGCCGAAGCCAACGGGGTGGAGGTCAAGCCGGTCAGCGCCGATCTGGTCGGCCGGCCGCTGCCGGGCATCGACGTGGTCCTGGCCGGCGATGTCTGTTACGAGCGGCCGATGGCGGAGCGGGTCACGGCATGGCTGCGCGGGATCGCCGCCACCGGCACGCTGGTGCTGCTGGGCGATCCCGGCCGCGCCTATTTCCCGGCAAGCGGCGTCGAGAAGCTGGCGGCCTACACCGTCCCGACCTCGCTGGAGCTGGAGGACCGGGAGGCGCGCGAAACCGCCATCTGGCGCCTGTTGCCTGACGCGTGATGCCTGACGCCTGATCCCTGCTAACGATTGAGACGCGACACGGCCAGCCGCAGGTCGGCCAGGAAGGTCGGCTGCTCCACCAGCTGGCCGCGCAGCAGATAGCTGGGGTGGAAGGTCGGCACCACCTCCACCCCGTCCAGCAGACGGCAGGGCAGCACCGTGCCGCGCAGCTGCAGGATGCCGTTCTCCCCGGTCAGCGCCCAGGTGGGCGTCCGGCCGAGCGCCACGATCACCGACGGGCGGTAGTCGGCCAGGGTGGCGCGCAGATGCTCGATCTCGCCGGCGAACTCGGCCAGCAGCCGGTCCGAGGTGCCGAAGGCGCCCCAGCTCTCGTCGATCTCCCGCCCCTCCTTGCGGGCGCGGGCGCGCGAGGAGAAGAAGTGCCCCACCTTGTTGCCGGGCGGCTGGTGGCGGAAGACGTTGGCGACGAGGCATTCCGCCCGCTCGATGCCGACGGCGGCCAGCGATTCGTCCAGCAGCTTGCCGCTGCGTCCGACGAAGGGGGTGCCCTGCCGCGCCTCCTCCGCCCCCGGCGCCTCGCCGACGATGGCGAGCCGCGGCCCGTCCACCGGCTTGGTCGGATACTGGTAGTCGGCAAAGGGCATGTCGGTGCGCAGGTCTGTCATCGGATCGGTTCCAAAAGTGCATCTGGCAAAAGTGCATCGCAAGGACGCAGGCAGGGCAACGGACTTGCCGAAGCACCGCCCGGAACCCAAGCTTCTAGGCGGTACGCTTCTAGCGCAGACCACCAGTCAAGGCCACCAACAGGGGAGAGACCGGGATGACACCACAGGCACCGACGACGCAGGAACTGGCGGCGAAGACCTGCGAACCCTGCCGCGGCGGGATACCGCCGATGGACCGCGCGATGGCCGAGTCCTATCTGGTGCAGGTGCCGGGCTGGGTCCTAAAGGAGGACCCCGACCGCATCGAGCGCGACTTCCGGTTCCCCAACTTCGTCCAGGCCCAGGCCTTCGCCAATCAGGTGGGCAACCTGTGCGAGGAGGAAGGCCACCATGCTGAGATTCAGTACGGCTGGGGCCACTGCTCCGTCGCCTTCTGGACCCACAAGATCAAGGGCTTGCACGAGAACGACTTCGTCATGGCGGCGAAGGTCAACGGGCTGGCCGACGCGCCCTATGTGCCGGCATCGGTGGGGACCCCGCCGCCGCCCTATGTGCAGGGGGCGTGAGGAGCACAGGTGGGGGCAAGGCCCTGCCCTACCCCCACAGCTCCGCCGACGGCGGCTGCACCACTGCGCCGTCATAGACCAGCCCCGGCTCGCGGTCGCGGGCGAGCAGCAGCGGGCCGTCGAGGTCGACATAGCGCGCCCCCTGCCCCACCAGCATGGCCGGCGCCATCGCCAGCGACGTCGCCACCATGCAGCCGACCATCACCTCGAAGCCCATGGCGTGGGCGGCGGCGGTCATCGCCAGCGCCTCGGTCAGGCCGCCGGTCTTGTCCAGCTTGACGTTCACCACCCGATACAGCCCGCGCAACCGCTCCAGCGACTCCAGCCCGTGGCAGGATTCGTCGGCGCCGAGCGGCACCGGGCAATCGACCCCGCGGAGCGCCTCGTCCTGGCCGGCGGGCAGCGGCTGCTCGATCATCTCGACGCCCAGCCCGGCCAGCACCGGGGCGAAGCTGTGCAGCTGGTCCAGCGTCCAGCCCTCGTTGGCGTCGACCACCAGCCGGGCGGCGGGAGCAGCGGCACGGACGGCGGCCACACGGTCGAGGTCGCCCTCCCCCGTCAGCTTCATCTTCAGCAGCGGATGCCGCGGCGCCCGTTCCCGCGCCGCGGCGGCCATCGCGGCGGGTTCGTCGACGCTCAGCGTGTAGCAGGTGACGAGCGGCCCCGGCGGCTCTGCCAACCCGGCGAGCGTCCAAGCCGGCACGCCGCTGCGCTTGGCCTCCAGGTCCCACAGCGCGCAGTCCAGCGCGTTGCGGGCGGCACCCGGCGGCATCAGCCGGCCCAGCGCCACGCGGTCGAGCCCGCCGGCAACCGCACCGGCCATCGCCTCCAGCGCGGCGGCGACCCCGTCGACGCTTTCGCCATAGCGGGCGTAGGGCACGCATTCACCGCGGCCGCGGTGGGGTCCGTCGGTCACCTCCGCCACCACCACCGCGGCTTCGGTCTTGGCCCCGCGCGAGATGCGAAAGGCGCCGCGGATGGGAAAACTCTCGCGGCGGACGGTCAGCTGTTGGGCGAACATGCTCTGCAACCTCGATACGGAACGGGGCCGGGAGTGTATCCCGGCCCCGTTCCATAAGGCGACAGGCTTGAAGCGTAAGGGTTGGTAGCCTCAGCGTTCCTGAAGGATGACGCCGTACCAGCCCAGCCCCTTGTAGGTCTCGTAACCCGGCGTCAGGGCGTAGCCGACCAGACGGTTCTTGTCGTCGATGTAATGGCCCATGGTGCCGGCCGCACGACGCAGCGGCACCGTCTCGGTCAGCATGCCGCGGCCGTCGGAGGATGCGATGATGCGGTGGCGGGCGTCGAGCAGCAGGCACCGCGACTTCTCGCGCTCGCCGGCCTCCAGCCGCACGCCCTCGACCACCGCCGCGGCCTGCGGCTCCCAGTCGAAGAAGATGCCGAGCACGCCAATGGCGTCGCCGTCCGCCTCGCCATCGCGGCGGATGGCGGTGGCGTAGGTGGCGACGACGCGGTCGTCCAGGCTGCGGTTGCGGGCGACGTCGCCGACGGTGAACTCGCCGCCGTTGCGGGTGGCCAGCGCCTGGCGGAACCACGGCTCGTCCGACACGTTGGCGCCGCGCGCGCCGGGATAGCGGTCGGGCCGGCCGTTGGCGATGACGGTGCCGTTGCGGTCGGCGATCCAGAGGTCGAGATAGACGGTGTAGGATTCCAGGATCACGCCCAGCCGGCGCGAGGCATGGCGGCGCGCCTCCTCCGTCGGATCGGCGGCGCAATCGACCACCGCGCTGTCGGTCGCCCACCAGCGCACATCGCAGGACCGCTCATACAGGTTGCGGTCGATGATCTCGATCATGTTGAGCGACAGGTCGGCCAGCCGCTTGCCGTGCATCTCCTGCACCATGGCGCTGCCGGTGGTGGTCAGGTGGTCGACGCGGGCGACGATCTCCGACCGCAGTTCCTTGGTGATGCTGTTGACCTGGGTCGAGATCTCCGACACCTCGTTGGCGACGACGGCGAAGCCGCGCCCGGCGTCGCCGGCCCGCGCCGCTTCGATCAGGGCATTCATGGCCAGCATCTTGGTGCGCCGGGTGATGTCCTCGATCAAGGACACCTTCTTCGACGCAACATCCAGCACGCCACGCGACAGTTCGAACAGATCGGTGCCCGCCATGCTCATCGTCTTGTCCCCCGTCATGACCGTCCCTGCATTCTTCAAATCAAAAGCCGTGCCAACGGTCACCGGCGCTCCGTAAGCGGGCCAACCCTCCCGGATTCCGCGGCACTTGGCCGCAACCGACAGTCCGCCACCCGTCCCATCAGGGTTAGCATCCGGTTAAGCTGCTGAAGCAACAGGCATACTGGCGTCGGGTTGCTCAATAGGTTACGAACTTGCCATCGGCGCGGCAGTCTTGTTGCGGAGACGTAACATGAATTCGCCACGAATTCGCAATAAAAATTCTTATCTGTATCGCCAAACGCCAGATCAATTCCGCATTGCAAAAAGGTCATCCACATTCTGTGCACATTCGCCGGGCAGTTGATGCGGCGCGCACCGATGCACCGCATCATCCTCCTCAGGCGACGCGGTGCATCTCGTCCAGGAAATGCTGGACTTCCCGGGTCAGGCGGTCCGCCTCCGCGGCCATGCGCCCCGATGCCGCGAACACCTCGTGCGCGGTGCCGCTGGTGCGGCCGGCGGCGTCGGTGACGTCGCGGATGTCGTCGGACACCGCGCGGGTGCCGGCGGCGGCCTGCTCCATGTTCACGACGATCTCGCGCACGGCGGAGCCCTGCTGCTCGATCCCCGCACTGATGCCGGCGGCGATCCGGTTGATCGACTGGATGGTGTGGCCGATGCCGACGATGGAGGTCACCGCCTCGTCGGTGGAGGACTGAATGGCGGAGATCTGCGCGGCGATGTCGCCGGTGGCCTTGGCGGTCTGATCGGCCAGCCGCTTCACCTCCTGCGCCACCACGGCGAAGCCCTTGCCCGCCTCGCCGGCACGTGCCGCCTCGATGGTGGCGTTCAAGGCCAGCAGGTTGGTCTGGCTGGCGATGTCGTTGATCAGGGTGACGACGTCGCCGACCGTGCGCGCCGCACCGGACAGGGTGCCGACCAGCGCGTTGGAGCGTTCAGCCTCGCCGACCGCGGTCTCGGCGACACGGGCGACATCGCCGATCTGGCGGGAGATGTCGGCGATGGAGGCGGACAGCTCCTCCGTCGCGGCGGCGACGCTGCCGACATTGCTGCCGGTCTGCGCGGCGGAGGCCGCGACCGACGACGCCTTGCCGGTGGCCTGGGTCGCGTCCGTCTCCATGGTGCGGGCGGAGACCTCCAGCCGGTGGGCGGTATCGGCCACCTCGCTGCACACGCTCTGGATCTGGCCTTCGAAACGCTGGGTCACGCCGGCGAAGCCGGCAACCTTCTGCGAGATGCTCTCCGTCGCCGCATTGATGGTGCGGCTGGCGTGCAGGAAGCCGCCCTGCATGCCGCGCAGCACGATGCGGCGGAAATACTTGTGTTCCGACACCGCATGCATCGAGGCGGTCGCCTCGCGCACGAAGGCGTCGGTGCGATCGATGGCATCGTTGGTGGCATGCATCAGCTCGCCCAGCGCCCCGCCCTCGCGGATGCCGATCACCCGCGCCTCGAAATCTCCGGCGGCGACGGCGCGGTTCACCCGCGTCAGCCGATCGACTGCCGCGCCGGCACGGTGCAGGTACAGCAGCGCCCCGCCCAGTGCCGCCAGACCGGCCACCGCCAGACCGGCGCGCAGAGCCAGCCCGCCCATTTGCAGCAGATCGGCAGCCAGCAGCGCCGCCAGTGCCACGCCAGCCAGCATGGCCAGCCCGCCGGCCCGCGCCAGCGACGATGCCCCGGAAGAGGACGGCCCAGAGGAGGACGGCTTGGAGGACGGCTTAGAGGGAGAAGACGAATTCGTCATACCCGATCCCCTTCTCCGCCAGCAGGGCGAGGACGGCGGCGAAGCCCGCCTCCATCCCCTGCTTGCGGTCGGCATGGCTGTTCTCGATGTCCAGAAGCTGGCGGTAGAGCGGGATGACCTTGTCCAAGGCCGCCCGTTCCGGCACCCGGCGGGAGGAATGGTAGCCGATCACCCGCCCTTCGGCGTCGAAACTGGGGGTGACATGAGCGAAGACCCAGTAATGGTCGCCGTTGCGGGCACGGTTGACCACATAGGCGAAGATCTCCTTCCCCGCCGCCAGCGTGTCCCACAGCAGCTTGAAGACGCAGCGCGGCATGTCGGGATGGCGGACGATGGAATGGGGCGCCCCCATCAGGTCGGCCTCGTCATAGCCGGCAACCTGCTGGAACACCCGGTTCGCGTAGGTGATCCGCCCCTTCAGGTCGGTTTTGGAAACGATGACTTCATCCGGGTCGAAGAAGCGTTCCACCCCCGTCAGGGGGACGTCGCGTCGTGCCATGTGCCTTCCGGTCTCCCGCTTCCCAAACCCGCACGGTCTCAAGCGCCCGATTGCAGCAGGTTTCGGCGGCAGGAACGGAATATGTCCGGATCGGCATGCCGCACGATATCCCGCAATACGGGAGCCGCAACGAAATGCACTCTAATGTGACGGAAGGCGACAGGAAAGACCCTACCCATTGCGAGGCCGAAATATTTGGGTGACCATCATCCGGGTGGATGAAATTCCGCTCATTCCGGCGGATAGGGCACAGTCAGCGAACGGTCGGCCGGCGGGTTGTCCACCGTCACCACGGTGCCGTCGGGCCAATGCACCTCGACCTGCTCCACCTCGTGCAGCGGCCCCAGCCCGAAATGGGCCACCGGTTCGCCCTGGCACAGATAGCCGGACCCGGCGCAGACTGCCCGGCGCTGGCGCCGGCCGCCGGCGGTCAGGGTGACGACCGCGCCGCGGGCCGGAGCACCGAAGGGGGTCAGCGGCTGGACACGCAGCCAGCCGTTGTTGGAGGCCGCCGGGCGGTAAATGGACAGCGGCTGCCCGGCTCCGTCGTGGGCGCCATGGCTGTCGCCGTGCGCCAGCACCAGCTCCAGGCGGCCGTCGCTGTCGATGTCGGCCGCGACCGCGCCGGTGCCCAGCCCCTTCGGCTCGGCCGCGTCGCCAAGCTCCAGCTCCTGCCACTGGTCGTTGCGCCAGCCGAACAGGCGGTTGGGCTCGCCATGGGCGTGGAAGAACAGCTCCTCATAACCGTCATTGTCGAAATCGGCGGCGACGACGGTGAAGATGCGGCCGGGCATCGACAGGTCGGCCCCGGCCGATTCGACGAAGGCGCCGCCCATGCGCTGGTGGAAATGGCGCTGCGCCCCGTCCCAGGTGCCGACGACCAGATCGAACAGCCCGTCGCCATCGACATCCAGCGCCGCGACCGCACGGCCGGACGGACGCGAATCGGCGATGCCGCGCTCCTCGGCGATCTCTTCGAAATTGCCGTCGCCCAGGTTGCGGAACAGCTGGTTGGGGCCGCCGTCATTGACCGTCACCACATCCATATGGTCGGACACGATGGGCAGAACCGTGACACCGCGCGCGGCACCGATGGAGTCGAGCCCCGCCTCCTCCGCGCCATCCTCCAGCCGGCCGCGCCGGGTCAGCTCGTACAGGCGCAAGGGACCGCCGTCGGTCGCCACCAGGAAGCCATAGCGGCCATGGCCCCAGCGGTCGATCGCCGCCACCGCGCCCGCAGCGGTGTGGTTGGCCGCCCCGGCATTCTCCGCCTGCGCGAACAGGTCGAGCCAATGATTGCCGAAGCAGGCGAACAGCCGGTCGGCCATGTCCTTGGCTCCGGTGGCGCGGTCGGAATTGACGATGTACAGCTCCTCCCGCCCGTCGCCGTCGATGTCGGCGGCGGCCAGCCCCAGCGCCGGGCCGGCGGGATCGGCGAGCAGCGGGTTGGCGATGTCGACCAGACGCCCATCGACCCATTTCAGGACGAGATTGGCGGAGCGGTAGCCGGCCACGACTAGCTCGAAGGCGCCGTCGCCGTCGATGTCCGTGACCGCAATCCCGTTCGACGGCCGCGGCGGGTTCTCGGCGATCAGCGACGAGCAATCGAGGAACATCGGCACCCTCTTGTCCCGTGGTCGGTCCACCCCGTCGCCCAACTGTCCGTCCAAGGCAGGCCGTTCAAGACAGGCCTTTGGAGCCATTGGGCTTTCGTGCGGTGTATCCCTGTTGATACCCCGTCCTTGCCCGGCCGTAAACCCGGACGGAGGATCAGGGACGGCCTATGTCCGATGCCGCATCCCGAATCCGCGGCGGACGGCGGCAGGCCCGGAACGAAAAACCCCTCCGGCGCGAGGGCGCCGGAGGGGTTCGAACCGTTCGAACGACGGATTGGCTTCAGATGCGCTTCTTCGCGCCGCCATTGCCGACGGCGCCGCCGGCCGGGCGCTTGGCCGCGCCGGCGTCGTTGCCGGCCGACTTCTCCGCCGGCTTGGCCGCGGCGGCGGCCTTGGCCTGCTCGCGCGCCGGCAGCTCGATGTTGACCTCCAGCGTCGAACAGTCGCCGCCGCGGTCCAGCTTCACCTCGACCTTGTTCTCGTCGATGTTGACGTATTTGGCGATGACCGCCAGCAGTTCCTGCTGGAGCATCGGCAGATAGTCGGGGCCGCTGCGCCCGGCGCGCTCGTGCGCCATGACGATCTGCAAACGCTCCTTGGCCTGGACGGCCGACGCGCGGGGGGCCGCGCGGAAGAAGTTGAAGATGCTCATGCGCTCCTCCGCAGGAGCCGGCTGAACAGGCCCTTCTTCTGGGGGGTGACGAAGCGGTGCTCGATGTCTTCGCCCAGGAAGCGGCCGACCGCGTCCGAATAGGCCAGGCCGGCGTTGGAAACCTCGTCCAGGATCACCGGCATGCCGACGTTGGAGGCGCGCAGCACGGCCTGGCTTTCCGGAATGACGCCGAGCAGGGGGATCGCCAGGATCTCCAGCACGTCGTCGACCTTCAGCATCTCGCCCTTCTCGACGCGCTCCGGATCGTAGCGGGTCAGCAGCAGCTGCTGCGTCACCGGCTCCAGCCCCTGTTCGGCCCGGCGGGAGCGCGAGTTCAGCACGCCCAGGATGCGGTCGCTGTCGCGCACCGACGAGACTTCCGGGTTGGTGACGATGATCGCGTGGTCGGCGAAATAGAGCGACATCAGGGCGCCGCGCTCGATGCCGGCCGGGCTGTCGCACAGGATGTAGTCGAAGTCCTTGGACAGCTCGTTCAGCACCTTCTCCACGCCCTCGCGGGTCAGCGCGTCCTTGTCGCGCGTCTGCGAGGTCGGGAGGATGTAGAGGTTCTCGATCCGCTTGTCCTTGATCAGCGCCTGGTTCAGCTTCGCTTCGCCGTTGATGACGTTGATGAAGTCGAAGACCACCCGGCGCTCGCAACCCATCACCAGGTCCAGGTTGCGCAGGCCAACGTCGAAATCGATGACGACCGTCTTGAAGCCGCGAAGCGCCAGCCCGGTTGCAAAGGCCGCGGACGAGGTCGTCTTGCCGACACCGCCCTTGCCGGAGGTCATGACGATGATCTTGCTCAACGGAGCCTCTCCCATAATCCCAAAGTTGCCGTCACCGATACCGAACACCGTCCGAAGATTGCCGCCTCCGGACAAGATTCCGCCGCTACACTCCTCAGGCGGTCTTCAGCAGATCCATGCTGAGGACGCCGTCGCGCAGGAAAACCTGCACGGCTTTCTTATAAAAGTCACTGCCGATGTCTTCGCTGACGCGATAATTGCCTGCGACCGATAGCACCTCGGCCTCCAGGCTGTGGCAGAAGATGCGGGCGTTGGTGTCGCCGGAGAAACCGGCCAGCGCCCGGCCGCGCAGCGCGCCATAGACATGGATGTTGCCGTCGGCCAGCAGCTCCGCCCCCGGAGAGACGGAGCTGGTGACGATCAGGTCGGTCTTCTCGGCATAGACCCGCATGCCGGAGCGCACCGGCTCCGTCACCACCAGCGTCGGACGGTGGACGACCTCGATCAGCACCTGCGGCGCCGGGATCGGGCTCTGCTGATCCGGCTGGCGCGGATCGGGAGCCTTCACCACCTCTTCCAGCTTGGCGGCGCGGCCCGACGGCATCGGCGTCAGCCCGACGGCCATCGCCGCCTCGCGCACCGGCTGCGGCCCGCCCTGGAAGCCGACCGGCAGCAGATGCAGCGCCTGCACCTGCGCCACGAAGGCGCCCAGGTCGAAGACGATGCTCTCCGGCAGATCGTCGAAATCCAGCACGACCGGCGCGTTGTGGAAGAAGTTGGGCGCCTGGCGCACTTTGACGTTCAGCTGGGTGAAGAAATTCGGCGATGTCGGGGCGAAAACCTTCAGCACCATCATGGTGAAGGAGTTGCCACGCAACTGGAACGGCACATCCCGTTCGGCGACCTGACTGGCGCTGCTCACCGTAGCCTTCCCGTTCGTTCCTGCCGTCCCGTGCCGCGCATCGGGTTCACCGCATCCGGCTCACCCGAGTGCCCGGCCCCGCCCCGGAACCGCCGTTGCGCAGTCCCGGCATCGAGCCAGCCAATCAGCGCCTTCTAGCCGTCCACACCGGTCGGATTCAAGAGATTCCCCGCCGGCACGGGTGACAATCCGAAGCCGTGCCGCCGCCTGCCCTTCGGCAAACACCCGCCGTCTCCGGCCATCGGCGGCCATGACGTCCGGAGACGGCAGGCACGACGACCTGAGATCGCAGCCCGCCCCGGAAGGGAACAGGCCAGGGTTGCAACATGTCTTTCGATTTCCCCCGTGGTCGACCATAGTAATGAAAGCCCGCGGCAGCGGCAAAGCCTTTCGGCCGCCTCAGTCGGAAGGCTAAGCCACCGGCCGGACCGGCTCGGCGGAAAGGGTTACCAAACCCGCTCTGGCGGCTTTCCTGCGGCACCCACACCACATCTGGTATGAATATTTTGCGTCGTCCGCAATTTTGCCTGACGCGCCGCGTTATGACCGGTACAGTCAGGTTGCGTGGCTTCCAACGACGACGAGGTTCTCTTGCACCTTGCTTCGCCCACCGAGCACCCTCCCAGTCGGCCCGCAGCCGTATGTCCGGATCGGGCATGTCCGGAACCGGCATCCTGGGATCCGGCACGGCGCCCGGCAGCAGCCCCCGGCGAAGCACTCATCAGCACGCATCCATGCGACCGGTCGAGCCTCCCCCTGCGGGAGGCTTTTTTGTGCCCAGACGTCTTGCTTGCGGAAATCTGCTCCACCCCCACCATTCGAGGAGATGCGACATGGCCAAGCGTTCGAGCAAAGGCATCGCTGACGCGGGCGACTCCACCGTCCACCCGCTCTTCCCCGGTATGAACGCCCCCGCCGCCTTCGGCTGGGACCCGCTCGGTGGGAGCGAGGATCGCCGCGACCAGAGCTATCTCCGCAAGGTGAAGCCGCAGAACCCCAACCAGAAGCTCCTGATGGACGCCATCAAGACGCACAATCTGGTGGTGGCGCTGGGCCCGGCGGGGACCGGCAAGACCTACATCGCCATCTCGTCGGCGGTGGAGGCCCTGGAATCGGGCAGCGTCGACCGCATCGTCCTGTCCCGCCCGGCCATCGAGGCGGGGGAGAGCATCGGCTATCTGCCCGGCGACATGCACGAGAAGATGGCGCCCTTCCTGCGCCCGCTCTACGACGCGCTGACCGACCGGCTGGGTTCCAAGCGGCTGCGCACCATGATGGCCGACGGCACCATCGAGATCGCCCCGGTCGGCTTCATGCGCGGCCGCACCCTGAACAACGCCTTCGTGGTGATCGACGAGGCGCAGAACTGCACCTATGCCCAGATCAAGATGCTGCTGACCCGGCTGGGCTGGCATTCCACCATGGTGGTGACCGGCGATCCCGACCAGACCGACCTGCTGGACAATCTGTCCGGGCTGGCCGACATCGCCCGCCGTCTGGAGGCGGTGGAGGGCATCGCCGTCGCCCGGCTGACCGAAAAGGACATCGTCCGCCATCCGCTGGTCGCCAGCATGCTGACAGTGCTCTGAGCGGCAGAATTCACCGGCGGCTTGCGTGCGAGGAGCGGTCGCCGCTCCTCGTGCGAGCCGTAGCGACCGAGTTCGCCGGGCACACCCTGCTATGGTTGCAATTATGACATTTCGTTGAACAGAACATAGGATATACGAACAATAAGCCTTGACCTTCGGCCGCGCCACGGCAAAAGTCCTGAAAATTTTGGGGATATCGCCGTTTCGTTGCCGGAAGGGACCGCCGCCGTGACCGTTGCCTTGTTCGAACGCATCAGCATCAAGGGCAAGATCGCCCTGATCCTGGCCGCAGCCGGCCTTGGGCTGGCCCTGGTCGCCGCGGTCAGCCTGATGAGCCTGCGGGCCGAGATGATGGCCGACCGCCAGGACAAGACCCGCAACGTCGTCGAGGTCGCCCACAGCCTGATCGCCCATTTCGAGGCGCAGGAGCGCGCAGGATCCCTGCCCCGCGCCCAGGCCCAGGCGCAGGCCAAGGCGGCGCTGAAGTCCCTGCGGCACGACGGCGAGGAGTATTTCTTCATCACCGACCTCGCGCCGCGCATGATCATGCACCCGATCAAGCCGGAACTGGACGGCACCGACGTGTCGCGCAACGCCGACCCCAACGGCAAGCTGCTGTTCCAGGAGTTCGTCCGGGTGGTGAAGGCCGAGGGCGCCGGATTCGTCGACTATCTCTGGCCGAAGCCGGGGTCGGCGCAGCCGGTGGCGAAGCTGTCCTACGTCAAGGGCTTCGCCCCCTGGGGCTGGCTGATCGGCTCCGGCATCTACATCGACGATGTCGACGTTGCGTTCCGCGAGGCCGCGCTGCGGCTGGCCGGAACCGGGCTGCTGATCGGGCTGGCCGCCGTGCTGCTGGCCCTGCTGGTCAGCCGGGCCATCGTCCGGCCGCTGGACGGGTTGGGCCGCGTCATGGAGGATCTGGCCGGCGGCGACAGCGAGGTCGCGGTTCCCGGGCTGGGCCGCGGCGACGAAATCGGCGCCATGGCCCGCACCGTCGAGATCTTCCGCGTCCAGCAGATCGACCTCGCCCGACACTGGGACCGGCAGAAGATCGAGCATCGGGTCACCGAGCAGCGCGCCGGTGCCCTGAAACGGCTGACCGACCGCTTCGACGCCACCATCGCCGAGACGATCCGCACCGTCGGCGCCGCCGTCGCCACGCTGGAGACCACCGCCCGCACCCTGTCCGCCACCGCCGACCGCAACCGGCGCGAGGCGACCTCGGTCGCCAGCGCATCGCAGCAGGCGTCCAGCAGCGTGCAGACGGTCGCCTCGGCGGCGGAACAGCTGACCGGCTCGATCGCGGTGATCGGCGAGCAGGTGGTGACCTCCTCGACCATCTCCACCCAGGCGGTGGAGGCGTCGCACAAGGCGGGCGAGCGGATCGACGGTCTGGGTCAGGCCGCCCAGAAGATCGGCGAGGTGGCCGACCTGATC
The DNA here is from genome assembly GCF_049472615.1 of Azospirillum sp. 11R-A. Classification (NCBI taxonomy): domain Bacteria; kingdom Pseudomonadati; phylum Pseudomonadota; class Alphaproteobacteria; order Rhodospirillales; family Azospirillaceae; genus Azospirillum; species Azospirillum sp. 11R-A. Next base: position 135,992 of record NZ_JBCEBL010000003.1, read on the forward strand.
GCCGGCATCGCCGGGCAGACCAACCTGCTGGCCCTCAATGCCACCATCGAGGCCGCCCGCGCCGGCGAGATGGGCAAGGGATTCGCCGTGGTGGCGGGCGAGGTGAAGACGCTGGCCAACCAGACCGCCAAGGCGACCGAGGAGATCGCCCGCCACATCGCCGACGTGCAGGAGGCGACGCGCGCCGCGGTGACGGCGATCCGCGAGATCGGCTCCATCGTCGCCCGCAGCGACGAGATCGGCACCTCAATCGCCGCCGCCGTCCAGCAGCAGGGTGCCGCCACCGGCGAGATCGCCCGCAGCGCCGGCGAGGCGGCGGAGGGCACCCGTCAGGTCTCCACCAGCATCGACGCCGTGTCCGACGCCGCCCGCGAGACCGAACGGTCGGCCGACGCCCTGCTCGATGCCGCGGGCGGCCTGTCGCGGCAGGCGCAGGGGCTGCGCGGCATGGTCGATTCCTTCCTGGTCAATGTCGGGGCGATCAACGCCGCCCCGCTCGCCGATCTGCACAACGCGCCGGCGCGCGGAAATTCGGCCGGAAACTCGGAAGGGTCCGCGATCTTCATGCCCTGGACCGATGCCCTGGTGGTGGGCGAGGAGGGCATCGACACCGACCATATGATCCTGATCGCCTTGATGAACGAAGCGGCATCGCTGGCCGGACAGGCCGGCCGGAGCGGCGGCGACCGCCGGGCGCCGGCCCAGGCGCTTGGTGATGCCGTTGGCCGGCTCCTCGCCTACACCGCCCTGCATTTCGAGGAGGAGGAGCGGCTGATGGAGCGGTGCGGCTATCCCGATGCCAGGGCCCACAAGGCGCAGCACGAGGCTCTGCGTGCCCGTGCCGGTGAGTTGCGCCGCCGCCTGGACGCCGGCGACTCCGTGGCGGACGAACTGCTGGCGCTGGTGCGCGAATGGCTGTTCGAGCATATCCAGCGCGCCGACAAACGCATCGGCGAGCATCTGGCGGGACAGAGCGGGGCACGGGGCGGAACTGTCGCGGCGCGTGCGGCCTGACCGGCACGGGCGTTGCGCGACGATATGACCTCACCTCTTGACCTGGGCGGCGGGCAGCCCCATTCCTGACGGACCATGAAGACACGACTCCTGCGCATCGCCGCCGCCTCCGTCCTCGCCATCGCCGTGTCCGCCGGTATCGCCTGGTGGCAGGTGCGCAGCGCCACCACCACGGTGGAGAGCGGCACGAAGTCCGCTGTTCCCATCGGCGGTTCCTTCACCCTGACCGACCATCAGGGCAAGACGGTCACGGACGCCGACTTCCGCGGCAAGTATATGCTGATCTATTTCGGCTATACCTATTGCCCCGACGTCTGCCCGACCGAACTGGGGGTGCTGACCCAGGCGCTCGACCAGCTGGGGCCGAAAGCGGAGCAGGTCCGGCCGGTTTTCATCACAATCGACCCGGACCGCGACACTGTGGCGCACATGAAGGACTATGTGGCGCTGTTCCACCCACGGATGGTCGGGCTGACCGGCACGCCGGAGCAGGTCCGGGACGCCGCGCGCGCCTACCGCGTCTATTATGCCAAAGCGCCGCAAAAGGACGGAAAACCGGACGAGTACCTGATGGATCACTCCAGCTTTATTTACCTGATGGGCCCGGACGGGAAATTCGTCGGGGTGTATCCGGGCGGCACCGGTGCCGACAAGATCGTGCAGGATCTGTCCGGGCGCATCGCGGGCTGATCGGGGCGGACCGGCCGCGGACCGGGTGAAAAGCGGCGAAAAAACCCTGAAAAGCGGTCATACCACCGGGTTTTTTCGCATGCTGGAGCGGGACAACGCGCCGCAGCGCGGCAAAAACGATGACTTTTCCGCTCTTTCCTATTCTTTTCAATGACTTACACCACAGGTTTTGCGACTTGACAGGGTAACGCCCCGACCGTATGGTCTCGCCGCTTTCGCATGGCTGCGAGCCAAGCGTGATTGAGAGGCGGAATGACCGACAAATCGCCCCCCGATCCCTTGGATGACCTCGAAGCCCGGCTGCGGAAGGCGCGTGAGGGACAACGCGGCTGGTCGGGCGGACCCGGTAGTAAATACCACCGTCCGCCGCAGGGCGCTCTCGGCACCGCCTGGCGCATCGGGACGGAGTTGGTTGCCGCCATGATCGTCGGCGTCGGCGGCGGGCTTCTGCTCGATCGCTGGCTCGGCACCGCGCCCTGGGGACTGATCGTCATGTTCTTCCTGGGGGCCGCGGCGGGAGTGCTGAACGTCTACCGGGCCGTCACCGGCTTCGGCATCGCCGCCGGCTACCGCCGGCCCCCTGGGGACGACAACGAGCGCCAAGACGGCGACGCACACTGAGCGAGGACGACCTTGGATCCGCTGCACCAGTTCCAAATCAACCCGTTGTTCCAGATCGTGCTCGGCGGCTACGACGTGTCCTTCACGAACTCGGCCTTCTTCATGGTCGTGGCCGTGGCGGCGATCTACGCCCTGCTGGTCATGGGCGTGGCGAACAAGTCGATGGTTCCGGGCCGTCTGCAGTCGCTGGCCGAGATGTTCTACGAGTTCGTCGCGAACCTGGTGCGCGACAACGCCGGCCACGACGCCAAGCCCTATTTCCCGTTCGTGTTCTCGATCTTCATGTTCGTGCTGATCGGCAACATGATCGGCATGATCCCGTACACCTTCACCTTCACCAGCCACATCATCGTGACGTTCGCGCTGGCGGCGACGGTGTTCGTGTTCGTGACCATCCTGGCCCTGCTGAAGCACGGCCTGCACTTCTTCTCCTTCTTCATGCCGCATGGCGCTCCGATCGCGCTCGCCCCGATCCTCATCCCGATCGAGGTGATCTCCTACGTGATGCGCCCCGTCAGCCTCTCGATCCGACTGTTCGCCAACATGATGGCCGGTCACACGATGCTGAAGGTCTTTGCCGGCTTCACGGTCATGATGATCAGCGGTCTCGGCGCGCTGGGCTTCGTCACCGGCCTCATCCCGCTGGCGATCAACGTCGCCCTGACCGGTTTCGAGTTCCTGGTGGCGTTCCTGCAAGCCTACGTCTTCTCGATCCTGACCTGCCTGTACATCCGCGACGCCCTGGAACTGCACTAAGCAGCGCCTGACAGTCGTCGGACCTAAGTCCACCAACAGTTCCAACAAGTTCACCCTTACCTAGAGGAAGAGAGTACTATGGATCCTCAAGCCGCCAAGTTCATCGGTGCCGGTCTTGCCGTTATCGCCCTCGCCGGTGTCGGCCTGGGTATCGGCAACATCTTCTCGACGCTGATCGGCTCGATCGCCCGCAACCCGGCCGTCCAGCCGAAGGTCTTCCCGATCGGCATTCTGGGCTTCGCGCTGACGGAAGCCGTCGCGCTGTTCGCCCTGCTGATCGCCTTCCTGATCCTGTTCGCCTAAGGCCAGAGCGGCTTTCAAAAAAAACAGCTCTGACGCGGCGCCGGGCTTCTTCATCGAAGTTTCGGCGCCGCTCCTTTGCCTAGGGGGACCGATCATGCCGAACCTGTTGGCCAAAGGCCGGCTGGCCCGCTGGTCGGGCGTGGCGGGCGCTTCGCTCGCTACCCTCACCACGATGGCCGGCACCGTCCTGGCGGCCGCGGCGGAGCACGCTCCGAACGCGGCGCACGGCGGCGAGCACGCTTCCGGCGGCCTGCCGCAGCTCAATCCCGCCAATTTCCCGACCCAGATCTTCTGGCTGGCTCTGACCTTCGGCGTTCTCTACTACCTCATGTCCAAGAAGGCGCTCCCGCGCGTGGCCGAGGTTCTGGAAGCGCGTCAGGAGCGCATCTCGCGCGATCTGGCGAAGGCCGCCCAGCTGAAGGAAGAGGCCGAGGCCATCCTGGCCCAGGTCGAGAAGTCCCTCGCCGGCGCCCGCGCCGAGGCCCAGGGCGTCATCGCCCAGGCTGCCGCCGGGATCGAGGCGAACAGCCAGGCCCGTCAGGCCCAACTGAACGCCGACATCGCCGAACGCCTGCGCACCGCCGAGGCCTCCATCGCCGCGGCGAAGGAACAGGCCCTGGCCAACATTCGCGCCGAGTCGGCCGGCATCGTCCGCGACATCACCGGCCGTCTGGCCGGCGTCGACGTCGATCAGGCCCAGGCGGACGCCGCCGTCGCGGCCGTGCTTGAGGAGCGCCGGGGATGAACGCACCTGAATTTTGGGTCTTCGTCGCCTTCGTCATCTTCATGGCCCTGGTCTGGAAGAAGGCGTCCGCCACCATCGGCACCGCTCTGGACGGCCGCGCCGAGCGCATCCGCTCCGAACTGGACGAGGCCGAGCGTCTTCACAAGGACGCCCAGGCCCTGCTGAACGGCTACCAGAGCCGTCTGGCCGACGCCAAGAAGGAAGCGGAGGCCGTTCTGGCCCACGCCCGCGAGGAAGCCGCCCGTCTGCAGGCCCAGGCCGGTTCCGACCTGGAAGCGTCGCTGAAGCGTCGCGAGGCCCAGGCCATGGATCGCATCGCCCAGGCGGAAGCCGCGGCGCTGGCCGAGGTCCGCAACCTGACGGTCGACGTCGCCATCGGCGCCAGCCGGCGCGTCCTGGCCGGCGGCCTGCCCCCGGCCCAGGCCGACAAACTGATCGAGCAGTCGATCGGCGAGCTGCCGAAGCACCTGCACTGATCGGTACGCCTACCCAGGTCCGTCGCGACGATTGTTGCGGCGTGAGCAACGGACTTTAGAAAAACCCCGGCCTTGGCGCCGGGGTTTTTCTTTGGTCGAATGGAACGGCCCCGAATTCTCCACCGCCCTCCCCCATCGCCCGGCCGGAGTTCCGTTCACCGATGTCCGACACCGCCCCTTTCCCCTCCGTCTTCGTTTCCCACGGCGCCCCCACGCTGATCCTGGAGACCAGCGCCGGCCGCGATTTCCTCGCCGGGCTGGGCCGCAAGCTCGGCCGGCCGAGCGCCATCCTGGCGGTGTCGGCCCACTGGACCACCCGGGTGCCGGCGGTCAGCGGGGCCACGGCGCCCGAGACCGTCCACGATTTCTATGGCTTCCCGGACGAACTTTACCGCATGCGCTACGCCGCTCCCGGCGCTCCGGCGCTGGCCGCCCGGGTGGCGGAGATGACCGACGCCGTGGTCGACCCGTCGCAGGGGCTCGACCATGGCGCCTGGGTGCCGCTGATGCTGATGTATCCGGAGGCCGACATCCCGGTAGCGCAGTTGTCGGTGATGCCCTACCGCAGCGCCGCCGACCACATCGCGCTCGGCCACCTGCTGGAGCCGCTGCGGCGCGACGGCGTCCTGATCCTCGCCAGCGGCGGCGCCGTCCATAACCTGCGGGAGTTCCGCTTCGGCGGCAACAGCGCCGCCCCCTGGGCCACCGGCTTCGCCGGCTGGCTGGACAGGACGCTGGAGGCCGGCGACGCCGATGCCGTCGGCAATTGGCTGGACGCCAGCCCCGACGCCCGCCGCGCCCACCCGACCGACGAGCATTTCCTGCCGCTGCCGGTGGCGCTGGGTGCCGCCGGTCCGCGGCCGAAGACCGAACGGCTGCATGCCGGCTTCGAGCACGGCAGCCTGGGCATGCACGCCTACGCCTTCACCAGTGCGCAAGCTGACGCAGAGGCCGATGCTGCCTGACCTTTGGCGGTACTCCGTCGCACACTTGTCTGTTTGCCTGGGGGGATAGCCAAGCTACAATCCGCGCGCGCGGCGACCGGCCGCTCAATGGTTGTGGCCGGTCGGATGCGGGAATCGTCAGGCACAGCGCGAGCGGGAGTCGGTGTGAAGCGGAACGGCATTCTGTCCCGGAGCGGCCGCCGGACCCGATTCCGCGACATGACCGTGTCGGCGCGGGTGGGCGCTGGCTTCGGCATCGCCCTCGGGCTGGTGGTCCTGCTGGCCCTGGTCGGGCTCGGCTGGTTCTACGCGGTGTCGCGCGACATCGGCGCCTTCTCCGGCCGCGCCGACCTGTCGCAGGTGGCGGCCGACGCCGATGTCAGCCTGCGCGACATGGAGGTCGCCGTGCGCGACCATCTGACCTACGGCGACGACCAGAGTCTTCTCGACGCCTCCTGGCGGCACGACACGCTGCGCGACCGGCTCGAAGCGCTGTCCAAGACCGTGGTGGAAACCGCGGATCGCCAGGGCGTCGACAAGGCCCGCGCCGCGCTGGAGGATTACTGGGCGGCGGTGCAGAAACTGATCGCGCTGCGCAGCGACCGCAACGGCCAGATGACCGGCGTTCTGGAACCGCTGGTCGCTGAGACGCGCCGCAAGCTCGACCAGCTCAAGAATGCCGGCGGCGTCGATTCGACCGCACTCGCCAGCGATGCCGCCATCGCTACCCTGCTGATGCAGGAGCATCTGACCCGCTACGTCGACCGCCGCGATCCGCAGGATGCGGAGGCGATGCGCACCCAGCTTGCCGCCGCCCGCGACCGGCTGGCGGAGATGAACCGCTATCTGTGGGTTCCCGGCACCAAGCAGTCCATCGACGAGGTCACCGCCCTGCTGGCGAAGGCGGGCGGCGTTCTGTCCGCCATCGAAGGCTCGGTGGTCGAGGAGGACAATCTGCGCGCCGAAGCGATGGCGGCCAACGCCGCCGGCATCGCCGCCAATCTGGGCGAGATCCGCCGCCGGGCGGAGGCCGGAACCCAGGCGTTGCGCGGCACGCTGACCAGCGGCCTGTCCGGCTACACCAGCGTCGCGCTGTGGATCGGCGGGCTGGTCCTGCTGGCCGGCATCGCCGCGCTGTGGCTTGTCCAGCGCAGCGTCGCCGGTCCGGTGAGGACGATGGCGACCGCGGTGACGGCGCTGGCCGCCGGCCGAACCGACCTGACGCTGCCGGCGCTGACCGGGCAGGACGAGATCGCCGCCATGGCCCGCGCGGTGGAGGCCCTGCGCGGCACCGCCGAGGACACCGAACGCGAGCGCCGCGAGGCGGAGGTCGAGCACAGCCGCCTGCTGCGCGAGAAGGCGATGGCCGATGCCGCCAGCCGGGCCAAGAGCGATTTCCTCGTCAACATGGGCCATGAACTGCACGGTCCGCTGACCGAGATCGTCAATGCCAGCCAGGCGCTGATGACCGACCTGCACCGGCTGGGCGTCGACGAGCTGGCGACCGACGTCGAACACATCCAGTGGACCGGCGAGCAGCTGACCGGTCTGGTCGACGCCATCCTGGACTATGCGAAGGTCGAAGCCGGGGCGATGGATGTCTGCCTGCAGGATTTCGACGTCAACCGGCTGCTGACCGAGGCGCGCGAGCGGTCGATGCCGGCCGCCGACCTCTACGGCAACGCGCTTGAGCTGTCGGCGCCGGCCGCGCTCGGCCAGATGCATTCGGATTTCACCAAGGTGCGGCAGACGCTGCTGAACCTGCTGGACAATGCCTGCAAGTTCACCCAGGACGGCACCGTCACCCTGTCGGCCGAGCGGATGGAGCGCGACGGCGCCCGCTGGTACCGCTTCACCGTCGCCGATACCGGCCGCGGCTTTGCCACCGCGCAGACCGGCAGGCTGTTCCAGCCCTTCGTCCAGGGCGCCGGCAACGGCACTGTGGCGACCCGCGGCCAGGGCAAGCCGCGCGGCGCCGGGCTGGGTCTGACGCTGGTCGGCCATTACACCGCCATGCTGGGCGGCGACATCGAGGTGGCGAGCGAGCCCGGCCAGGGCACCCGCATCGCCATCGCCCTGCCCGCCGTCTATGAACCGCCGGCCGAAGAACGCCCGCTTCAGGTCGAGGCGGTCGGCAATGCCAAGCCGCTGCTGCGGGTCGCCGCCCTCAAGCCGGCCGGGCATCTGGCCACCAGCACCTCGATGACGCAGATCGGCCCGTAAGGAGCAGCCGGTCAGAAGCGCGGGCGCGCCGTGTCCTCGGGCGCATCGTTGTCGTCGATGGGCTGGCCGTATTTCATCCGCCGCATCTTCTCCGCCACCCGCGCGATCTCGTCGGGCGGCAGGATCACCGGCTCGCCGAACTGCTGGGCATAGAGATACTGGCGGGCCAGCGTCTCGACCTCGACCGCGAGCGCCAGGGCCCCCGCCACGCTGGTCCCCAGCACGATCATGCCGTGGTTGGCCAACAGGCAGGCGAGCCGCCCGTCCAGCGCCGTCAGGGCGTGATCCGACAGGTCCTGCGTGCCGAAGGTGGCGTAAGGGGCGCAGCGGATCGAATCGCCGCCAGTCAGCGCCACCATGTAATGGAAGGACGGGATGCCGCGGCCATGCACCGCCAGCGCGGTGGCAAAGGCCGGATGGGCGTGGAGGACGACCGTCACGTCCGGCCGCGCCCGCAGGATGTCGCGATGGATGCGCCATTCCGACGAGGGCCGGCGGCTGCCGAGATAGGTGCCGTCGAACCCCATCTCGACAATGTCGGCCGGGGTCATCGCGTCATAGGGCATGCTGGTCGGCGTGACCAGGAAGCCCCCGTCGATCCGCTGCGACAGGTTGCCCGACATGCCCTGGTTGATGCCCAGCCGGTTCATGGCGAGACAGCCGTCGATGACGGCCTGACGTTCGAAAAGGTTGCTGGTCATGGCGGGCGCATCCGGAATGGCGGGAGCGCCCAAGGGGCCATGGAGTGCAGACAGGGTCAAGAGGGGAGCGGGGGGGAAAGGTGGACACATCCCCCCGCCTTTGCCCTACTCCGCCGGCGTCCCGTGGTGATGGCCGTGGCGCACCTTTTCGCCGGTCACCTCCTCGACCCACAGGGAATGGTGCTCGCGCGCCCATTGCAGTTCGACCTGCCCGTCGCCCATGGCGTCGAAGGCGCCCTCCATGCCGACGGAGCCGATGTAGATGTGCGCCAGGATGATGGCGATCATGATCACGGCAATCGCGGCATGGGCCAGCTGGTAGAGCTGCATCTCCTCCAGCGTGGCGAAGCTGAAGGGGAAGATCAGCTGCACGCCGGTGAAGCCCAGCGCCGCACCGCCGACGACGGTGGACCAGAAGATCACCTTCTGGCCGCCGTTGAACTTGTGCGCCGGCGGGTGGACGCCCTTGGAGAACAGGCCGCCCGCCTTCAGGAACCAGGTCAGGTCATGGCGCGACGGGATGTTGTGGTGCACCCACAGGACGAAGATCAGCGCCACGCCCAGGATGAAGGCGAAGCCTAAGAAGTTGTGCGCCAGCTTGCCGTAATGGCTGAGCGCGGCGAAGGGTTCCGGCCCGATCAGCGGCAGCAGCGTGTGCCGGCCGTACAGCACATTCAGGCCGGAAATGGCGAGCACGACGAAGCTGCTGGCGGTCATCCAATGCACGCCGCGCTCGAAGGCGTTGAAGCGCTGGATGGTGCGGCCGGTCTTCTCGCCGTCGATGCGGATGCGGCCGCGGACCAGGAAGAACAGAGCCAGCAGGGCCAGGATGCCGCCAAGCACCCAGGACCCGTACTGGCTGAGCGGACCGTTGCGCACCGCGCGCCACGCCTCGCCTTCCGACTGGATCAGCACGCCGGACTGCTTGTTGGGAATCGAGACGGTGCCCTGCTCGCCCAGGCGGATGGCGTGCCAGCTGTCGCCGCGGCTCTGGCCCGGGATCTGGGTCGGCACCATCGGCCCGTCGCGGTCGACCTGCTGCTCCGCCGCCGGCCCGCCGATCCGGACGCTGGACTGGGCGGCGGCCGGCAGCGCCAGACCGACGGCAAGTCCGATCCCGAGCAGCAGAGCGGCGGCAGCCGTCTTCATGCGATGACCTTCCATCGGACGCTCCCTATCGCACACCCTGATAGGCGGTGCGCTGTTGCAGCGCCCGCACCTGTTCGGCGCTCAACGGCGTGTCGGCCGCGCCCCGGTAGACGCCCTTGTCCAGATGGACCGGGCGCGGCGTCCCGTCCTCCTGGCAGCCGGCCAGCAGGACGACGGCGCCGAACGCCAGCACAGCGGCCCGGATGACGGTCACCGTCACAGCCCCTGCTTCTGCAAGGTGCCCCCGCCGGCCGGACCGCCGGTGCCCTGGAACAGCGAACCGCCGGGCTGACCGCGCTCCTGGCCCGACCTGGTCTGGTAGGCGGTGCCCCAGCCCCAGGCGCCGGAGCCGAAACCGCGGGCGGCGACGCGCTCGCGGTAGATGTCCGACACCTTGTCGGCATCGCCGGCCAGCAGCGCCTTGGTCGAGCACATCTCGGCGCAGAGCGGCAGCTTGCCCTCGGCCAGACGGTTGCGGCCGTACTTCTTGAACTCGGCCTCCGAATTGTCGGGCTCGGGACCGCCGGAGCAGAAGGTGCACTTGTCCATCTTGCCGCGGGTGCCGAAGTTGCCGGCCTGCGGATATTGCGGCGCGCCGAACGGGCAGGCGTAGAAGCAATAGCCGCAGCCGATGCACAGATCCTTGTTGTGCAGGACCACGCCTTCGTCGGTCTGGTAGAAGCAGTCGACCGGGCAGACCGCCTTGCAGGGCGCGTCGGAGCAATGCATGCAGGCGACCGAGATCGTCCGTTCCCCCGGCTTGCCGTCGTTGATGGTCACGACACGGCGGCGGTTGATGCCCCAGGGGATCTCATGCTCGTTCTTGCAGGCGGTGACGCAGGCGTTGCACTCGATGCAGCGCTCGGCGTCGCACAGGAATTTCATCCGGGCCATGGTTCAAACTCCTGCGCGTCAGGCCGCCTGGATGCGGCAAAGGGTGGTCTTGGTTTCCTGCATCTGGGTCACCGAATCGTAGCCGTAGGTGGTCGCCGTGTTGGCGGCCTCGCCCAGCACGATCGGGTCGGCCCCGGCCGGGTATTTGGAGCGCAGATCCTGGCCCTGATACACGCCGCCGAAATGGAAGGGCATGAAGGCGACGCCGCGGCCGACACGCTCGGTCACCATCGCCTTGACCTTCACCTTGCCCTTTTCCGGACCCTCGACCCAGACCAGCTGGCCATCCTTGACGCCGGCATTGTTGGCGTCGAACGGGTTGATCTCGACGAACATGTCCTGCTGCAGCTCGGCCAGCCAGGGGTTGGAGCGTGTCTCGTCGCCGCCGCCCTCATACTCGACCAGACGGCCGGAGGTGAGGATGATCGGGTATTCCTTCGACACGTCGCGGTCCTGGATGGACTTGTAGAGCGTCGGCACGCGCCAGGACTTGGTGTCCTTGTAGGTCGGATAGCTGGCGACCAGATCGCGGCGCGGGGTGTAGAGCGGCTCGCGGTGGATCGGAACCGGGTCCGGGAAGTTCCAGGCCACGCAGCGGGCCTTGGCGTTGCCCGGCGGGTTCAGGCCATGCTTGATCGCCACGCGCTGGATGCCGCCGGACAGGTCGGTAGTCCAGGAGACGGCACCGATCTTGTCGCCGCCGATCTTCTGGATGACCGCCAGTTCCTCCGGCGTCAGGTCGGCGTCGAAGCCCAGCTTCTGGAGCATCGCCATGGTGACTTCCGGATAGCCGTCCTTGATCTCCGACCCTTCCGGATAGGAGCCCTCGGCCAGCAGCGTCACGCCGTTGCGCTCGACGCCGAAGCGGGCGCGGAAGGCGCCGCCGCCCTCGGCCACCGGCAGCGAGGTGTCGTAGAGGTTGGCGGAGCCCGGATGCTTCATCTCCGGCGTGCCCCAGCACGGCCAGGGCAGGCCGAAGTAATCGCCGTCGCACGGGCCGCCGACGGCGCGCAGCGTCGTCTTGTCGAAGGTGCCCTGATGCTGCATGTGCAGCTTGAGGCGCTCCGGCGACTGGCCGGTGTAGCCGACCGACCACATGCCGCGGTTCCATTCGCGGGTGATGTCCTCGATCGACGGCTCGTTGCCGTTGACCTTCACGTTCTTGACCAGATCCTCCGCGAAGCCGAACTTCTTCGCGAAGAGATACATGATCTCGTGGTCGGTCTTCGATTCGAACAGCGGCTCCATGATCTTGTCGCGCCACTGGACCGAGCGGTTGGACGCGGTGGCGGAGCCGGAGGTCTCGAACTGGGTCGCGGCCGGCAGCAGGTAGAAGTTGTCCTTGCGGTCGGGCAGCACCGCCGTCATCGTCGGGTACGGATCGACGACGACCAGCAGCTCCAGCTTCTCCATCGCCTTCTTCATGTCGGGCAGACGGACCTGGCTGTTCGGCGCATGGCCCCAGAAGACCATGCCCTTGACCGGGTTCGGCTGGTCCAAATTCTCCTTGGCTTCCAGCACGCCGTCGAACCAGCGCGACACCGGGATGCCGGTGCTCTCCATCAGCGCCTTGGAACCGAAGCGCTTCAGGATGCCGTCATAGGGGAGATCCCAGACGCGCGCCCAGTGGCGCCACGCGCCCTCGGCCAGGCCGTAATAGCCGGGCAGGCTGTCCGAGGTGACGCCGAAGTCGGTCGCGCCCTGGACGTTGTCGTGGCCGCGGAAGATGTTGGTGCCGCCGCCCGACACGCCGACATTGCCCAGCGCCAGCTGAAGCACGCAATAGGCGCGGGTGTTGTTGTTGCCGATGTGGTGCTGGGTGCCGCCCATGCACCAGACCAGCGTGCCCGGACGGTTGGAGGCCAGCGTGCGGGCGACGCGGTGCAGCTGCGAGCCCGGAACGCCGGTGACCCGCTCCACCTCTTCCGGCGTCCATTTGGCGACCTCGGCGCGGATGTCGTCGAAGCCGTAGACGCGCTTGGCGATGTAGTCCTTGTCCTCCCAGCCGTTCTGCAGAACGTGCCAGAGGATGCCCCAGACCAGCGCCACGTCGGTGCCGGGGCGGAAGCGGATATATTCGTTGGCGTGGGCGGCGGTGCGGGTGAAGCGCGGATCGGCGACGATCAGGGGAGCGGCGTTCTGCTCCTTCGCCTTCAGCACATGCATCATGGCGACGGGGTGCGCCTCGGCGGCGTTGGAGCCGATGAAGAACAGCGCCTTCGACTTCTGGATGTCGTTGTAGCTGTTCGTCATGGCGCCGTAGCCCCAGACGTTCGCCACGCCGGCCACGGTGGTGGAGTGGCAGATGCGCGCCTGATGGTCGACGTTGTTGGTGCCCCACAGCGCGGCGAACTTGCGGAACAGATAGGCCTGCTCGTTGCTGTGCTTGGCCGAGCCGAGCCAGAACACCGAATCCGGGCCGGACTGCTCGCGGATCGACAGCAGCTTGGAGCCGACCTCCTCGATGGCCTGGTCCCAGCCGATCCGGGTCCATTTGCCGTCGACCATCTTCATCGGATAGCGCAGGCGGCGCTCGCCATGGGCGTGCTCGCGCACCGAGGCGCCCTTGGCGCAGTGCGAGCCGAGGTTGATCGGGCTGTCGAAGCCGGGCTCCTGCCCGATCCAGACGCCGTTCTGCACCTCGGCCACCACGGTACAGCCGACCGAGCAGTGGGTGCAGACCGACTTGACCTGCTTGACCGGCGCGCCGGCGACGGCGGCCGCGGTGGCGGCGTCGGCCTTCTTCACCATGCCGAAGGGCATGGCGGAGGCCAGCGCGGCACCGCCGGCGGCGATGCCGGAGGTGCGCAGGAAGGCGCGGCGGTCCACCGTGACGCCGGTGGCGGTCGCCAGCGTCTGGGTCAGGGTACGGGCAAGGTGGCGGCCGCCGGAGGTGGCCGAGCTTTTCTTGATGAGCATCGGGGCGTTCCTCTTAGAAGCGGCTGACTTCGTAGACCTTCCGGACATGGTCGGTCTCGCGGTAGCCCGTGGAGGTCGTCTCTGCCGGCGCGGCCTCGGCCGGTCCGCCGGTGGCGGTCACGCCGGCCGCAACGGCACCCAGCGCGCCGACGCCGAGGCCGGCGGCGCGGAACAGGTCGCGACGGGCGAGCCCCTTGTCCGTGCTCTGCGTATCCTTGCCCTGTTTGACAGCTTCATCAGTGGCTTTGACCGCGTTCCGCGTCATGGCTTCGCTCCTCACTTCAGGCCGCAAGGTCGAAGGCGCGCGCCTCGACCGCCAGAAAACTCCGTCCGACCGCACCGACCGCCCGATAGAAGCGGGCCGACGGCGAGGTCTCCAAATCCGCGAAGAACCGCCCGGCCCAGGAACCGACGTGGCGGTCGAAGAAGGCCCGCTGCCCATCGAGACCGACGATGTCGCCGTCCTCCGGCGCGAACTCGCCGCCGATCAGGCCGGCCATCATCTCGCACAGGGCGGCGATGTGGTCCTCCGGCTCCGTCACGCCGTCGGCGCGGGCGATGCCCAGCCGCGCCATGGCGACGCGCAGCTCCGCCAGCGGCTTCTCGTTCAGGAAACCGGTCAGGTAGAAGGATCCGTAGGGGGTGCGCTCGCTGCCGCCGACGCCGATGAAGAGGGTGGTGAACTCCTCCTCCACCGCCGCCGGGTCACTGTCGCGCGCCGCTTCGGCCAGCCGGTCGAGAGCCGCGCTAAACTCGCCGCCCTCCCCCGCCAGCCCGCCCAGCGCGGTCAGGAACGCCGCATCGGGCGGGCGCGCGAACAGGCGCGCCAGCAGGGCATAGACCTGCGCGCGGAACAGTTCTTCCTCCGCCACCGCGGGGGGGACGATATGATCGACGGCGCTGGACACGTGCCGCAAACTCCTCCCGGAAACGCAAGACGGGGGCGGCGGCGTCCGCGGTCCTGCCGCGCGCCGTTTTTGGAACCGATGCCGCACCCCTTTTGATGCACCTGCGAAAAGCCTTTGCCTTACAGTGACTTAGCAATCCACAGACAGACAATAGAAGGACTGAACCTATCCTTTTGTCAACCAAGGACGCACCCGGAAGTGGGGACAAATGAATCTTTATCGCGCCGCTATGCTCGCGGTAACAGAGCGCCCCTTTGTTTTGAGGGGGTCCGCGCCGGCGCGACGATCCGTCGCATTTCGGGAGTGAATTTGCGAGGCGGGACTTGCTTTGAGGGCAAGCCCCCTCTCCCTCCCTGGGGAGAGGGTCGGGGTGAGGGGGATGCATGGCATGGAGAGATGGGGAGTTGGGGACTGTCCGCGGGAAAATAAGGTCTCGCTGCGCCCCCCTCGCCCTAACCCTCTCCCCGGGGGGGAGAGGGGATTGGCGATTGGGAAGAGGGAGCGTCCTCCACGACGAGTTCAGCTTCGACTTCGGCCCCCTCTCCCTCCTCGTCCAGCGTGTCGAGAAAGCCCTTGCCGACGCGGTAGAGGGTCTTCACCGGCACCCCGCCGGTGAACAGGCTGGCGTAATCGTCGGCGTAGTCCTTCAGCCCGTCGTCGTTGGCGTAGATCGGGTCGGAGGTCCACAGCTTGCGCAGGGCCTGACGGTGCAAATCCTCCGGCACCTCGGCGCGCAGGAAGGGAGTGAAGTCGGACTCGCCGGTCAGTTCCTCGATCGGCGGCAGGTCCTTCAGCGGATCGTCGGCCTCGGCTTCCGGCTGGACGCTGCCCGGCGGGCTGTCTTCCGTTACGGCAACGGGAAGCTCCGCAGCCTCCTCCGCTGGCGGAACAACGGCCAGCGGCACCTCCGGCGGGACCGGCTCCGGCTTGACCGCCGTGCGTTTCAGGCGCGACCAGCGCGACAGGAAGGCTTCGCCGCTCACCGCCGCCCCTCCTCCTTCTCGAAGTGGCGCTTGCGCTCGCGCTTGTGGAAGGGGACGTCGACATGGTGCTGCTCGACGAAGTCGCGGACCAGCGCGATCAGCTCCGCCGGCATCGGCACCGTCTCCACCACGTCGGCCCCGATCTGATAGCCCTCCCCTTCATGGGCCGACGCCGTGACCGTGAAGGGCACCAGTTCCTCTCCGTCCCCACCGGGGCGCATCACCACCCACAGGCGCGGCGGGTCCTGCGACAGGTTCAGGCGATAGCCTTCGGTGTCGGTGCGGAACAGCTCCAGCGTCAGGGTGGCGGCGTGGCTGTGGCTCCAGCCGTCGCCCTCCATCAGCAGGCGGCCGGATGGCTCGACCGGACCGGCGCCGGGAATGACCGAGACCGGGCGCCAGCTCCAGTCGGCCCAGGCGGTGACGCCGCGGCGGCGCTCCACCACGATGCCCAGAGGCATGGTCTCGATGCGCTCAAGGGCTTGGGGAACGGGCTTGTCCGTCATGACGCATGTCCCGACGCCAGCAGGCGTTCCGCCTCGGCCAGATCCTCCGGCCGGTTGGTGTTGAAGAAGGGATCGACGGGATCGACGGCGAAGTCCGCGACGGCCAGCCTGTGGCGGGCGGTCCAGGCATCGACCTTGCGGACGCCCTCCTCCACCATGGCGCGGCGCAGGTCGCCGGCCAGACGGATAGGCCACAGCCCGAAGACGGGATGCTCCTGCCCGCCCGACCGGGCGCAGGCGAGATCGGCGCCCTCATGCTCCAGCGCCGCCACCATGCGGGTGACGAGGTCGCGCGGAATGAAGGGCGCGTCGGTGGCGAAGCTGGCGACCCAGGCGATGCCGGGGGCGGTGCCGCGCATCCACTCCATGCCGGTCAGCACCCCGGCGAGCGGGCCGGCATAGCCCTCCACCACATCGGCGGCGACCGGCAAATGGAGATGGGCGAAGCGGGCCGGATCGCCGTTGGCGTTCAGCACCAGCGGCCCGACCTGCGGCCGGACGGTGGCGACGATGCGTTCCAGGATGCTGCGGTCGCCCAGCGGGCGCAGGCACTTGTCGCCGCCGCCCATCCGGCGCGACAGCCCGCCGGCCAGCAGAACGCCGCCAATGTCGGGATGAATTGAATTAGTCGTCATCGCGGCTTCCCTTGCGTCCATGCCGGCGATCTTCGTCGCCGGCTCCCGCGGCATCGGTGTCGAAGACCAGCCGGTCGGTCCCGGCCAGCGCGATGAAGCGCCTGCCCTTGGCCCGGCCGACCAGCGTCAGGTTAGCCTGCCGCGCCAGCTGCACGCCCCAGGCGGTGAAGCCAGAGCGCGAAACCAGGATCGGAATGCCCATCTGCACCGTCTTGATGACCATCTCAGAGGTCAGGCGGCCGGTGGTGTAGAAAATCTTGTCCGAAGCCGAAATGCCGTTCAGGTGCATGTAGCCGGCGACCTTGTCCACCGCATTGTGGCGGCCGACATCCTCCATGTAGACCAGCGGCCTGTCCTCCTGGCACAGCACGCTGCCATGGATGGCGCCGGCCTCCAGATACAGGCTGGGCTGCAGGTTGATCTGCTTCGACAGCGCGTAGATCCACGAGGTGCGCAGCCGCACGTCGGCCGGCAGACGGACGGATTCGAAAGTTTCCATGACATCACCGAAGGCGGTCCCCTGGGCGCAGCCTGAGGTCAGCGTCTTCTTCTTCAGCTTGGCCTCGAAATCGGTCGCGCGCTCGGTACGGACGACGACGGTGTCGGTCTCCTCGTCCACGTCGATGCCGGTGATGCGGTCGTCGCGCCGTAGCATGTTCTGGTTCAGGAGATAGCCGACGGCCAGACAGTCGGGATAGTCGCCGATCGTCATCATGGTGACGATCTCCTGCCCGTTCAGGTACAGGGTCAGCGGCCGTTCCACCGTCACGGCGGTCTCGATCTCGCGGCCGTCCTGGTCCAGGCCGCGGACGCGCTCGGTCAGCTTGGGATTCGCCGGGTCCGGCGCTATGGTGAAGGTCTTCAGGCTCATGGTCGGGCTCATGCGCGCGAGTGTGGGCGAGCGGCGTCCGTCGGACAAGCCCTCGCCGAAGTTATTCGAACAGTGATTTGGACTTCATGCAGGATTTTTCCCAAGCCCTGGCCGTGGCTTTTTCCATGATCCTGTCGATGGACGACGCACTGATGCGGATCGTCGGTCTGTCGCTGCGGGTCAGCCTGTCCGCCGTCGCCATCGCCACGCTGATCGGCCTGCCGCTGGGTGCCGCCGTCGCGGCGCTCAGCTTTCCCGGCCGCCGGGCCGTCGCCGTCGCGCTGAACACCATGATGGGACTGCCGCCGGTGGTGGTCGGGCTGGTGGTCTATCTGCTGCTGTCGCGCTCCGGCCCGTTCGGGGTGCTGGGCCTGCTGTTCACGCCGACGGCGATGATCGTCGCCCAGACGGTGATGATCGTGCCCATCGTCGCGTCGCTCGCCCGCCAGACGGTGGAGGATCTGCTGGCCGAATATGACGACCTGCTGCGCGTCACCGGCGCCGGCCCGGTCCGCCGGCTGGCCACCCTGCTGGCGGAGGCGCGCTGGAGCCTCGTCACCACCGTGCTGGCCGGCTTCGGCCGCGCCTCGGCGGAGGTCGGGGCGGTGATGATCGTCGGCGGCAACATCGAGCACGTCACCCGCGTCATGACCACCGCCATCGCGCTGGAGACCAGCAAGGGCGACCTGCCGATGGCGCTGGGGCTGGGGCTGGTGCTGATGACCCTGTCGCTGGCGGTGAACCTCACGGCATCGCTGCTGAAGGAGACGGCGGCCAGACCGGCCTGAGCCCCGGCCCGGCAATGGCCCGGTCCTGGGTTGGAAAAGATCGGCCAGGCCTTTGCACCCGCGGCCCGACTGCGCTATGCCAGCAAGACAACAACGATGTGGGAGGAGTTGAGGGATGCTGCGCCGTTCATTCGTGCTGGGCTTCGCCGCCGTGGCCGTGGCCGGTCTGGTCCAGGCCGCCGCCCCGTCGGCCGCACTGGCCGCCGACCGTTTCATCACGGTGGCCTCCACCACCTCGACCGAGGATTCGGGCCTGTTCGGCTCGCTCCTGCCGAAATTCACCGCCAAGACCGGGATCGAGGTGCGGGTCGTCGCCAAGGGAACCGGTCAGGCCATCGACCTCGCCAAGCGCGGCGACGCCGACGTGCTGTTCGTCCACCACAAGCCGTCGGAGGACAAGTTCGTCGCAGAGGGCTTCGCCACCGTGCGCAAGCCGGTGATGTACAACGACTTCGTCATCGTCGGCCCGTCCAGCGACCCGGCCGGCGTCAAGGGCAGCAAGGACGTCGCCCAATCCCTGTCGAAGATCGCCGGTGCCAAGGCGCCCTTCGTGTCGCGCGGCGACGACAGCGGCACGCACAAGGCCGAATTGTCCCTGTGGAAGACGGCCAACCTCGACCCGACCAAGACGGAGGGCGGCTGGTACCGTTCCATCGGCCAGGGCATGGGGCCGACGCTGAACACCGCCGCCGCCATGAACGGCTATGCCCTGACCGACCGCGGCACCTGGCTGAACTTCAAGAACCGCGGCCCGCTGACGGTGCTGGTCGAGGGCGACAAGCGCCTGTTCAACCAGTATGGCGTGATGCTGGTCAACCCGGCCAAGTTCGCCCACGTCAAGGCGGCCGACGGACAGGCCTTCGTCGACTGGCTGGTCTCCGCCGAGGGGCAGAAGGCCATCGCCGACTACCAGATCAACGGCGAGCAGCTGTTCTTCCCGAACGCCAACGAGCCGGGGGCATAAGGAGCGGCGGGTCCCTGCGGATCCTTCCATCCGGAAGGGTCGCGGGAACCGTCCAGCCAGCGTTTGTCCGGATCGCCCCTGACAAGATTCCCATTCCCATCGCCCTGCATTCCCCCATATGAGTGTCCTCAGGCCAGGGGCGTCAGCCCCAAGCGACAGGAGTTTTGGGGACGATGAAGATCGGCGAACGGACGGTGCTCGTCTGCGATTGTGCGCACAGCATCGCGCTGGACGGGACGGCGCTGGGCAAGGCTTGCGGCGAGGGCGGCACCCCCACCGTGCACACCCAGCTCTGCCGGGCGCAGCTCGACCGATTCGAGGCGGCGGTCGCCACCGGTCAGCCGCTGCTGGTCGCCTGCACCCAGGAAGCGCCGCTGTTTGCCGAGATTGCGGCGGACGTGGCACCCGACACATCCCTGACCTTCACCAACATCCGCGAGCGCGCCGGCTGGTCGGACGAAGGCGCCCAGGCGCTGCCGAAGATCGCGGCGTTGCTGGCCGAGGCCGCCCTGCCGATCCCGCCCACCGGTGCGCTGACCCTGACCTCCCAGGGCACCTGTCTGGTCTATGGCAACGATGAGCGCGCCATCGAGGCCGGCCGGGAACTGGCCAAACGGCTGGACGTCACCGTTCTGCTGACCAGTGCCAGGGACATCCCGCCGCCCCCGGTGATGGACGCGGCGATCTTCCGCGGCCGGATCCGCAGCGCCCGCGGCTGGGTCGGCGCCTTCGAGATCGTGGTGGACGACTATGCCCCGGCCCTGCCCTCCTCCCGCGGCGCTCTGGGCTTCGAGCCGGTGCGGCAGGGGGCGTCGGCCCGCTGCGACCTGATCCTCGATTTGACCGGCGGCACGCCGCTGTTCCCCGACCACAAGCGCCGCGACGGTTATCTGCGGCCCGACCCCAACAGCCCGGCACAGGTCGCCAAGGCGCTGCTGGACATCGCCGATCTGGTCGGCGAGTTCGAGAAGCCGCGCTTCGTCGACTTCAAGGCCGATCTCTGTGCCCATTCGCGCAGCCGCAAGACCGGCTGCACCCGCTGCCTGGACGTCTGCCCGACCGGGGCGATCACGCCGAACGGCGACCATGTCGCCATCGACCCGCATGTCTGCGCCGGCTGCGGATCCTGTGCCGCGGTCTGCCCGACCGGTGCCGCGACCTACGCCCTGCCGCCGGCCGCCACCGTCTATGAGCGGCTGCGGACGCTGCTGTCCACCTACCGCAAGGCCGGCGGCGCCGCTCCGGCGCTGCTGATCCACGACCCGCGCCATGGCGACGCCCTGGTCGGCATGATGGCGCGGCATGGCCGCGGCCTGCCGGCCCGCGTGCTGCCCTTCGCGCTGAACGAGGTAACGCAGGTCGGCTTCAACCTGTTCGCCCTGGCGCTGGCCTATGGCTGCACCCATGTCCGCCTGCTGACCGGACCGGAGAACGAAGGCGAGACCGCCGGCCTCGCCTCGCAGATCGGGCTGGCGGAGGCCGCCTTCAGCGGGCTCGGCTACGGCTCCGGCCGGGTGGCGGTGATCGACGCCGCCGATCCCGATGCGGTGGCGGACGAGCTGTGGGCCCTGCCGGCCGACGCGGTCGAGGCGGGGATGTTCCTGCCGATGGGGCCGAAGCGCACGGTCACCATGCTGGCGCTGCGCCATCTGCACAAGGCCGCCCCGGCTCCGGTGGAGGTTCTGCCTCTGCCGCCGGGTGCGCCCTTCGGCCGGGTGTCGGTGGATGTCGAAGGCTGCACGCTGTGCCTGTCCTGTGTCGGTGCCTGCCCGACCGGGGCGCTGCTCGACAATGCCGACAAGCCGATGCTGTCCTTCGCCCAGGACGCCTGCGTGCAGTGCGGCCTGTGCAAGACCACCTGCCCGGAGAAGGTCATATCCCTGGTGCCGGAGATCGACTTCCGCGACCGGGCCCGCGGTGCCGCGGTGGTGAAGGAGGAGGAGCCCTTCTGCTGCGTGTCCTGCGGCAAGCCCTTCGCCACCAAATCCTCCATCGAGAAGATCGTGACGACGCTGGCGGGCAAGCACTGGATGTTCGCCACGCCGGAGGCCGCCAACCGCATCCGCATGTGTGAGGATTGCCGCGTCCGCGACCAGTTCGAACGCGGCAACGAGCCCTTCGCCCTGGGCCAGCGGCCGGTGCCGCGCACCACCGACGACGACCTGCGCGAACGCGAGGAAGCCGAACGGGCAGCACAACCGGCGGCGGTGCGGCAAAAGCTGATGTGACGCCACGACCCCTTGATCGTCGTCAAAGTCGGCATACCGTGATGTGGAATACGCTCCCGTCACCGTTGCACATCGTGCGTGTGGCGAACATATACTGTGGTGGCCCGTCAGCGGCCGCCCCTGGAGTCCAGCGATGACCAACCCTGTGTCCGAAGCCTTGCCGTCAGCCGCCGTCGCTCCGCTGGTCGATCCGTTCGGCCGCAAGGTGGAATATCTGCGCGTGTCGGTGACCGACCGCTGCGACCTTCGCTGCGTCTACTGCATGGCCGAGGACATGAGCTTCCTGCCGAAGGCGGAGGTGCTGACGCTGGAGGAGCTGGACCGGCTGTGCAGCGCCTTCGTCAAGCTGGGCACGCGCAAGCTGCGCCTGACCGGCGGCGAGCCGCTGGTGCGGCGCGACGTGATGCGGCTGATCCATTCGCTGGGCCGCCACATCAAGTCGGGCGACCTGGACGAGCTGACGCTGACCACCAACGGCACCATGCTGTTCAAGCATGCCGCCGGGCTGTTTGATGCCGGGGTGCGGCGGATCAACGTGTCGCTGGACACGCTCGATCCGCACAAGTTCCAGGCCATCACCCGCTGGGGCAAGCTGGACAAGATCCTGGGCGGCATCCAGGCGGCGAAGGAAGCCGGGCTGAAGATCAAGATCAACACGGTGGCGCTGAAGGGCGTCAACGACGACGAGATCCACCGCATGGTGGCGTGGTGCGGCGAGCAGGGCTTCGACCTGACCTTCATCGAGGTGATGCCGATGGGCGACATCGGCGAGGGCGCCCGGCTCGACCAGTACTGGCCGCTGACCATGCTCAAGGCCGAGTTGCAGACGCGCTGGACCCTGACCGAGAGCGACCACCGCACCGGCGGCCCCGCCCGCTATGTCCGGGTGGAGGAGACCGGCCAGCGCGTCGGCTTCATCACGCCGCTGACCCATAATTTCTGCGAAAGCTGCAACCGCGTTCGGCTGACCTGCACCGGCACGCTCTACATGTGCCTGGGCCAGGAGGATGCCGCCGACCTGCGCACGCCGCTGCGCGTCAGCGACGAGGACGGCCCGCTGATCGACGCGGTGCGCGAAGCGATCACCCGCAAGCCCAAGGGCCACGACTTCATCATCGACCGCCGCCACCAGGGGCCGGCCGTCGGGCGGCACATGAGCGTCACCGGGGGGTGAGGGACTGAAATCCCGCAGGTCCGATCAGCAACCAAGAGCGAGCACCGCCATGCCCCTGCCCTTCCTGACCGGACTGCGCGTCATCGACCTCGGGCAATATCTGCCCGGCCCCTATGCGGCACAGCTTCTCGGCGACCTGGGCGCCACGGTGGTAAAGGTGGAGCCGCCGGGGGGCGATCCGCTGCGCCGGCTCGGCCCCGCCGACAGCGACGGCACCACCGCCGCCTACAAGCTGCTGAACGCTGGCAAGACCGTCATCCGCATCGACCTGAAATCGGCCGGGGGACGCGCGGCGCTCGAAGGGCTGCTGGCGAAGGCCGACGCGCTGATCGAGAGCTACCGGCCGGGCGTGATGGACAAGCTGGGGCTTGGGCGGGAGAGGCTGCGGGAGATCAACCCGCGGCTGGTCCATGCCAGCCTGTCGGGCTGGGGTTATGACGGCCCCTATGCGACGCGGGCCGGGCACGACCTGAACTATATGGCGGTCGGCGGCGGGCTGGACGCCTCCGGGCTGCCGGACCGGCCGGTGATCAGCTACCTGCCGGTCGCCGATTTCGCCTCGGCCCAGCAGACAGCGCTGGCGGTTGCGGGTGCGCTGCTGGGGCGGGAGCGGACGGGAGAGGGCTGTTTCCTCGACCTGTCGATCATGGAATCGGTGCTGGGCTGGCAGGGCATGACCCTCACCGCGGCGGCGCGCGGCACCCTGCCGAAGCGCGGCGAGGCGCTGCTGTCGGGCGGGGCCGCCTGCTACCGCATCTACCGCACCGCCGACAACCGCTTCATCACCCTGTCGGCACTGGAGGCCAAGTTCTGGGCCGGCTTCTGCGAGGCGGTCGGCCGTCCCGACTGGATCGTCCGGCAAGAGGATCCCCTGCCCCAGACCGCCCTGACGGCGGAGCTGGAGACGCTGTTCGCCGGCCGGACGCTGGCGGACTGGAAGGCCCTGCTCGATCCGGTCGATTGCTGTTTCGAGGCCGTGCCGGAACTGGCGGAGGTCCACGACCATCCGCACATCGCCGCCCGCGGGCAGGTCCGCGTCTCGGCCGGCCCGGAACCGCTGGTGGAGACGCTGATGGGCCTGCGCGTCGACGGCGCCCCGCCGCCGGCACGCGCGCCCTTGCGGGAAAGCGACGCCGCGGCGGTGATGGCCGGCTGGGAATAGGGCTCAGCCCTCCCGGCGGTAAGGCGACAGCTCTTCGTCCAGCGCGTCGATCTCCGACTCAACCGCCGGGCGCTCCTGCTTGAGATAGCGGTCCACCGCGCGGCGGAAGCTTGGGTCTGCGATCCAGTGCGCGCTGTAGGTCGGCACCGGCAGGTAGCCGCGCTGGATCTTGTGCTCGCCCTGCGCACCGGCCTCGACCCGCGCCAGCCCGCGCTCGATGGCGAAATCCAGCGCGCGGTAATAGCACGCCTCGAAATGCAGGAAGCGGTAGCTCCCGTCGGAGCCCCAGTTGCGGCCGTACAGCGCATCGTCGCCCAGCAGGTTGAGCGCACCGGCCACCCAGTCCCCGCCATCCTCGCACATCACCAGAACCACCCGGTCGGCCATGGTCCGGCCAAGCAGGTCGAAGAAGCGGCGGTTGAGATAGCCGCCGCCCCATTTGCGGTCGGCGGTCTCCAGATAGAAGCGGTGGAAGGCATCCCAATGCTCCGGCTTCAGGTCGTCGCCGGTCAGGGTGTGCAGCCGGACGCTGCTTTCGGCGACCTCGCGCCGCTCCTTGCGGATCGCCTTGCGCTTGCGGGAGTTCAGCGCCTCCAGGAACTCGTCGAAACTGCCGTAGCCGCGGTTGTGCCAGTGATACTGCACGCCAAGCCTTTGCAGCCACCCGGCCGTGCCCAGCCGGTCCCAATCGGCCCGTTCCGGGAAGGTGACGTGGGCGGAGGAGACGCCATAGCGCTCCGTCACCTGCTCCAGCGCCGCGACCAGCGCATCGGCGACGGCCTCGGACTGCGGCCCGGGCGTCACCAGCAGCCGCGGACCCGGCACCGGGGTGAAGGGCACCGCCACCTGAAGCTTGGGGTAATAGCTGCCGCCCGCCCGCTCGAAGGCGTTGGCCCAGGCATGGTCGAACACATACTCGCCATAGGAATGGCTTTTCAGATAGGCCGGCACCGCGCCGACCATGCGGCCGGACCCGTCATAGGCGGCGAGATGGCTGGGCTGCCAGCCGGACTTGCCGCACGCCGATCCCGAGTCCTCCAGCGCCAGGAGGAAGGCGTGGGAGAGGAACGGGTTGCCGGGACCGGCGCAGGCGTCCCAGCCCTGCTGGTCCGCCTCGTCGATCCCGGTCAGAACCTTGACGGTGATGGCATCGTTGCCGTCGGGCATGCATGCGTCTCCTTGAACGATGGCAAGGAGGTAGGCTTCATGCCGCAAGACAGCAAGGCACCGCCGCCACCCTGGCCACCGCCCCGGTGCCCATCGGGCCGCTGCCGTCAGGCCACCTCGATGATCGCATCGACCTCGACCGCGACGTTGCCGGGCAGCGACGGGGCGCCGACCGCGGCGCGGGCATGCTGGCCGGCCTCGCCGAAGACGTCGCGCATCAGCTCGGACGCGCCGTTGATGACCAGCGGATGGTCGTGGAAATCGGGGCCGGAGTTGACGAAGCCGCCCAGCCGCAGCACGCGGGTGACGCGGTCGAGGTCGCCGCCCAGCGCGGCCTTGGCCTGGGCCAGGATGTTCAGTGCGCACAGGCGGGCGGCGTCCTTGCCCTGCTCCACCGTGAAGTCCTGGCCGACCTTGCCGACGAACTTGCGCTCGCCGTTCCAGACCGTCACCTGGCCCGAGATGTAAAGGGTGTTGCCCGAACGGGTGTAGGGCACATAGGCGGCCACCGGGGCGGCGGCCTGCGGCAACTCGATGCCCAGCTCCGCCAGGCGTGCGTCGATCCGACCGGTCATGATGCTTCTCCCTTCCCTGCTTTGGCCCATGAAAGGGCCATGCGTTCGATGATTGGGACGTGGTTTGGAGCCCGACCATAGCCCTTGCCGGCGGGGCGGTGGGAAGATTCTTGCCGCCCGGCATCCCGGCAGAACCGTCCGTGAGCGGCAAAAGATTCCGGGAAAGTTTTTCGGACGCCCGGTCCGAACCTTTGGGCACACCCCTGCCTTTTTTGCCGACCTATTTTTATTTCATAGCAAATTCAGTCACTTATGGCACATCGGGGCAGTTGGCACGGCGCTTGAAAGAGTGGTGTCAGGAAAACGCACGTTGCCTCGCCGGTCAAATGACCAGGGGCGGGGACAGCCTCAGAAGGAGACTAGGACCATGGCCGGAAATGTGACGCTGACCGCTTCGATGCGCACCAACCTGCTGCAGCTGCAGAGCACGCAGTCGCAGATCGACAAGAAGCAGAACATCCTGTCGACGGGTAACAAGATCAATTCGGCTCTCGATGGTCCCACCTCCTTCTTCGCTGCCAAGGGCCTGAACCAGCGCGCCGGCGACCTGTCCTCGCTGAAGGACGCGATGGGCCAGTCGATCAGCACCATCCAGGCCGCCGACAAGGGCCTGACCTCGATCGACTCGCTGGTCGACCAGGCCAAGGGCCTGACCACCGCCGCCTACGCGGCGCTCGGCAACGACGCCGCCTCCGTCGCCACCCGCAAGTCGCTCGCCGGCCAGTTCAACACGCTGAAGGACCAGATCGACAAGCTGGCCGCCGACAGCGGCTATCAGGGTAAGAACCTGATCAACGGCAACGGCATGAGCATGGACAGCACCAGCGCGTCCCGCGCCGCCGTCAACAGCATGACCGGCGTCGACAACGCCCGCGTCACCAACGTCATCTCGTCCGACACCTACTCGATCCGCGTCAAGGGCGACGGCTCGATCGAAGGCAAGACCGCCGACATCTCCAAGACCGAGAACGCGCACGGCTTCATCGGCCTGAAGCTGTCGGGCACGATGTCCGGTTCGCTGGGCAGCTTCTCCGACGTCCAGATCGAAGTGCGCGGCGCCAACGGCCGTTCCCGCGACTTCATCGTGTCGGACGGCGACGAGAGCCGCACGATCTCCTACTTCGACAACACCCAGACCATCGAAGCCAAGCTGACGACGGCCGCCAAGACCGGTTCGGCGCAGGTGTCGACGGTGAATGTCGGCGGAACGATCGAAGAAGGCGACATCTTCACCATCACGGTAGAAGGCCAGTCCTTCAGCTACACCGCGACGAAGGGCGACGTCGCCGTCGGCCAGAACGCTTCGGCCCAGGTGGCCACCCAGTTGCGGGCCTCGATCAGCACGGCCCTCACCGGTACCGGCCGCCTGGTCGGCAAGGACGTCGCCTCCGCAACCGTCACCGCAACCGGCACGATCACCCTCACCGGCAACGCCACGGCCGGCGCGGTGCGCGAAATGACGGTGACGACCAGCGCCACCAACGCACTGACCAAGAAGATTTCGGAAAGCTTCGCGTCGGGCACCATCGTGTCCTTCACGGTCGACCGCCGACTGCTGGAAGCGGCCAACAACCAGGGCAACGGCGTCTCGGTCATCGAGAAGAAGGTCGACCTGCAAATCCAGGTCACCAACTCCAACGGCGCCCAGGTCACCCGCGATGCCATGAACGAGAAGGGCGACGGCAAGCTGACGGGCGGCGAGCAGTCCTTCAACTTCGACAGCGGCACCGTCCGCATGGAAATCGACGCGAAGACGATCAAGCTGGCGGCTTCGGCCAACTGCTCGGCCAACATCGTCACCAAGCAGATTTCCGACGCCAACACGTCGAACGACATCACGGTCCAGCTGAACGAGCGCAACACCAACGCGATCACGGTGAACGCGGTCAACCTGTCGACCAGCGGCCAGGGCCTGCAGCTGGACGGCGCGCAGAACAGCTGGATGGACCGCTCCGACATCGACAAGGCGGTCGCCGGCCTGGATCACGCCAAGGCGACGATCCGCTCCGCCTCGCAGAATCTGTCGACCAACCTGAACATCATCACCACCCGCGAGAGCTTCACCAAGGAGTTCAGCGACGTGCTGACGGAAGGCGCCAGCAAGCTGACGCTGGCCGACCAGAACGAGGAAGGCGCCAGCCTGCTGATGCTCCAGACCCGCCAGCAGCTGGGCACCATCGCCCTCTCGCTCGC
This sequence comes from Azospirillum sp. 11R-A, assembly GCF_049472615.1. Lineage (NCBI taxonomy): Bacteria > Pseudomonadati > Pseudomonadota > Alphaproteobacteria > Rhodospirillales > Azospirillaceae > Azospirillum > Azospirillum sp. 11R-A. The sequence continues at coordinate 163,581 of NZ_JBCEBL010000003.1, forward strand.
CAACCAGTCGCAGCAGTCGATCCTGCGTCTGTTCTGATCCGGGACAGCGATCCGACACATGGAAAGGGGCGCCCCCACCGGGGCGCCCCTTTCCGTTTGCGGGCTTTCCAACGCCGGCAGGCGCCGGTCACCGCGGGCGCAGGCTCTCCGCAATCAGCGCACGGGCATCGGCCGCCAGCGCGGCGCGGCCCTGGCCCCGCGTGTACATCATGTGACCGCCGGGATGCACCGTCACCGCCACCCGGCCGCGTTCGCCCTCGGGCAGTTCCAGCCTCGACGCCACCCAGCGCGAGGCCATGTAGGGCGTGATCAGGTCGGTGCGGCCATGGACGATCAGCACCCGCAGCGCCGGCTGAAGGGTCAATGCCGTTTGCAGCGCGTCCACCGCGCTCGGCACCGACATGCGCGGCCACTCCCAGTTCCGGTTCACCCGGTCGCTGAGCAGCCGGTAGGGCTGCTCCGTCCGCACCGCCAGCGCATCGTGGGCATAGGCGGCGAAGGCCGTGCTATAGGTCGGCACCGTGCCCTTCAGGAAGGGATCGAACGGCACGCGCGGCGCACCCGGATCGGGATCGGGAGCGGTGAAGGTGCCGTCATAGATGCTGAGAATGCGGCCGCGGTCGCGCAGCAGCTCGCGGGTGAAGACACCCATCGGCACGCGCCCGCGCTGGCGCCGCACCGTCTCCACCGGCAGGCCGGTGATGCGGGCCACCTCGGCGAAGACTTCCCCAGCGTCATCGAGCCGTCCGTAGTCGAGACCGGCCAGCCCGGTGAGATAGGGACCGAGGGCGAAGCGCTCCGCCGCCTCCGCCGCCTGTTCGGGCGTGCCGGAGGTGCGGCCGAGCGCGGCGGCGGATGCCGCCATCGACGGCAGCTTCCAGGCCGGGCCGAGGATGCCGTCCTCGTCGATGGCGGCGAAATCGACGACGGGGGAAACCAGGATCAGCCCGTTCACCGCAAGCCCGACCTGATCGATCAGCTCGTCCGCCATCTTCGCGATGCGGAAGCCGCCGTAGCTCTCCCCCGCCAGGAAGGTCGGCGAAGACCAGCGGCCATTCCGGGTCAGCCAGAGCCGGACGATCTCGGCCATCGAGCGCGCATCGCCGTCCACCGACCAGAAGCGCTTTTCCGTCTCGTCGGGCTTCACCGCGCGGCTGTATCCGGTGCCGACCGGATCGATGAAGACCAGATCGGTGAAGGCCAGCCAGCTGTCAGGATTGTCGACCAGCGGGGCTGGCGGCGGCGGCAGAGCCCCGTCGGGACCGAAGGCGACGACCTTCGGACCGGCGGCGCCCAGATGCATGTAGGCCGACGCCGCCCCCGGCCCGCCGTTGAAGACGAAGGTGACCGGGCGCGGACCGGCGGCCGGCGTCTTGGGATCGGCGGTGTAGGTCACCGTGAAGATGCGCGCCGCCAGCTCCTCCTTGGCGCCGTCGCGCAGCGGCAGGAACTCCGCCGTCGCGGTGTAGGCCAATGCACCGCCCGGCAGCGGCAGGCTGTGGCTGGTCACGCTGCGCTGCGAATCGAACCCCCGCAGGTCATCCGCTTTCGGAGCGTCGGCCTTCGCGGATTCCGACTTGCCCCCTTCCGGCTTGGCAGCCGCCGATCCGGCATGCTCCGGCCGGTCCTGCTGGGCACCGCCATCCGCATCGGCGGCGGACGCTGGCGCCAGCGGCGGAAACAGCAGGGCCGGGAGCAAGGCCATCGCCAGCAGACGTGACAGGCTGCGGTTGCGGCGGGACGTGGGCAGGGGCTGCATCGGCAAATCCAAGGCGGTTTTCCGGATCGGTTTCCGGGCCTCGCATATTGCGGCGGCGGCTTCGATCCGCAACCCGCACATTTTTGCGCAGGCTTGCCCCGGCCGCCTTGCCGGGCCGACGGAAAAGCACATGTTGAGTAACCCAAAAAGGTAACGTCTTTTAGGATAAAGTCCGTTTATTGCCCATGCGGGCCAACTCTGACGGGATGCGCCGACATGTTCCCTCCACGGCACGCCACGATCCGCACACGTTTGTTTCTCGGCTTCGGCGTGGTTCTTGTCCTTCTGATCAGCCTGACCGTCATCGGGGTCCGCGAGGTGCGGAAAATCGACTCCGACCTCACCCGGATCAACGAGGTCAACAGCGTCAAGCAGCGCTATGCCATCAACTTCCGCGGCAGCGTCCATGACCGGGCCATCGCCCTTCGCGACGTGGTGCTGACCACCGATCCGGCGACGCTGTCGCTGGTGCTGGCCGACATCGACCGGCTGGCGGCCTTCTACGAGGACTCCGCCAAGCCGCTCGACGCCATGTTTGCCGGCATGACCGACATCGAGCCGGAAGAGCGGCAGCTTCTGGCGAGCATCAAGGAGATCGAGGCGAAGAGCCTGCCGGCGATCAAGACGGTCATCACCGCCCGCAAGGCGAACGACATGGCCGCGGCGCAGAAGGGGCTGATGCAGGACGCCCGCCCGGCCTTCACCGAATGGCTGAAGCGCATCAACGCCTTCATCGACCTTCAGGAGCATAAGAACCAGACCATCGCCGCGCGTGCGCGCGACGTCGCCAAGGGGTTCCAGACGCTGATGCTGTCGCTGTGCGGCGCCGCCCTGCTGATGGCCGGCGCCTTCGGCCTGTGGACGGTGGCCGCCCTGCGTCCGCTGCGCCGCCTGACCAACGCCATGCTGACGCTGGCGCGCGGCGATCTGACCGTCACCGTCCCGGCATCGGATTCCAAGGACGAGATCGGGCAGATCACCGGTGCGGTCGAGGTGTTCAAGGCCAACGCGGTGGAAGCCGACGCCTTCCGCCGCCGTCAGGCCGAGGCGGAACATGCCGCCGAGGAGCGCAAGCGGGCCGAGATGGCCGCGCTGGCCGACCGATTCGAGAATGAGGTGAAGGGCGTGGTCGACAGCGTCGCCTCCTCCTCCACCGAGGTGCGGGCACTGGCGAAGTCGCTGGCGACCACCGCCGACCATACCGAGACCCAGGCGACCACCGTCGCCGCCGCGTCGGAGCAGGCATCGGTCAACGTCCAGACCGTGGCCGCCGCCGCGGAGGAACTGGCCGCCTCCATCTCCGAGATCGGCCGCCAGATCGGCGAAAGCAGCCGCAAGGCCAAGCAGGCCGCCGATCAGGCCGACGGCACCAACCGCATCGTCGACGGCCTGTCGTCCAAGGCCAACCAGATCGGCGACGTGGTGAACCTCATCAACTCCATCGCCGGGCAGACGAACCTGCTGGCGCTGAACGCCACCATCGAGGCGGCCCGCGCCGGCGAGGCGGGCAAGGGCTTCGCCGTCGTCGCCAGCGAGGTGAAGAGCCTCGCCAACCAGACCGCCAAGGCGACCGGCGACATTTCGCAGCAGATCGCCGAGATCCAGACGGCCACCGCCGACGCGGTGGAGGCGATCCAGAGCATCGCCGCCACCATCGGCGAGGTGAACGTCATCGTCGGCACCATCGCCCAGGCGGTCGACGGACAGAACGCCGCCACCATGGAGATCGCCCGCAACGTCCAGCAGGCGGCAGCCGGCACCAACGAGGTCTCGTCCTCGATCGGCGGCGTGCTCCAGGCGGCGTCGGAAACCGGCAGCGGCGCATCGCGCCTGCTCTCTTCGTCCGGGGAACTGTCGAAGCAGGCGGAACTGCTGCACACCCAGGTGGACCGGTTCCTGGGCAGCGTACGCGGCAAGGTCTGACGAAGTGCGCGAACGGCCGGGCGTTCGCGCAACATCCTGAAAACCCCTATGGGACTCAGCATATAAAATTGCCTATCCTGCACGGATGATGCGTCAATCCCATTTCGCGCACCAATGAAGGGTTGTGCAGATGTCCGTCCTGACCCTGTCCCGGAAATTGTCTCTGCTGCCTTTGTCTTTCGCTCTGGCCTTGCTGGTCGTGGGGGGCGTCGCCATCTCGGCGCTCTCCATGGTCGACAGTGCGAACCGTCAGGTTCTGGTCACGGGAGAAGCCCTGTCGAATCATCAGGCGGGCGACATGATGCACGACGCCCTGCGTGCCGACGTGCTTGCCGCTCTTCTGACCGGCCCGGACGGAGCCGAAGCGGAGCGGGACGAGGTCCGAAAAGATCTCAAGGAACATGCCGACACGTTTCGCGAGGCATTGAGCGCCAATCGGCACCTTGCCCTGAGTCCCGCCATCGGCAGGGGGCTGGATGAACTGCTGCCCGAGATGGAGGAGTATATCCGGGCGGCGGAGGGGCTGATCGAGGCGGCCCTGCGCGACAGGGCGAAGGCGAAGGACGGGCTTGCCGGCTTTCTGGAGCGCTTCCATCGGCTGGAGGAGCGCAACGAAGCCCTGTCCACCTTGATCCGGGCGGAAAACCAGGCGAGCAACGGCAATTCGGCCAGCATCACGACCTACGCCTATGCGCTGATCGGCGTGGTGACCGCACTGGCCATCGGCGGATCGGCCCTGATGGCGCTGGTGATCGGCCGCTCGATCACCCGCCCGCTCGACCGCGCCGCGGACGGAATCGCCGAGATCGGGCGCGGACGACGCGATATTGCATTGAAGTATCCGGTGGACGATGCCATCGGCCGGGTGACCGCGGCCGTGATGCTGATGCAGAGCCAGGCAAGCGATCTCGACCGCCGCCGGGCCGAGGAGGAGACCCGGCGGGACGAGGAGCAGCGCAAACTTGCCGCCCTGAGCGACGCCACGGACCGCTTCACCCACCAGACCGAGATCATCCTGAGCGGGCTGGGCACCACCAGCGAACAGCTTCAATCCACCGCCGGCACGATGTCCGAGGACGCAGGCCGCGCGGCGGACGAGGTCGGCCATGTGCGCGGACATGCGGACACCGCGAGCCGCATCGTGAGCGACGCCGCCGCCGGCGCCGATGGATTGGGAGCCCTCATCGACGAGGTGGGCCGCCACAGCGGGACGGCCGCCCGGATGACCGCCGACGCCGTCCAGCGGACCGATGAAGCCGCGGGCCGCATCCGCGAACTGGCCGAGGCGTCGCGGCGCATCGGCGAGGTCGTCGGCCTGATCAATTCGATTGCCAGCCAGACCAACCTGCTGGCGCTGAACGCCACCATCGAGGCGGCGCGGGCCGGGGAGGCCGGCAAAGGTTTCGCCGTGGTCGCCGGCGAGGTCAAGAGCCTGGCGGGCCAGACCGCACGGGCGACCGATGACATCCAAAGCCAGATCGCCGGCATCCAGACCATCGTGAACGAAGCGGTCCATGCCATGGACGGGGTTTCCCGGACGGTGGATGCGGCCCGGGACAGCGGGGCGGCCATCGCGGATGCGGTGTCGCGCCAATCGGACGCGGCGGAGGGCATCCTGCGGGCGATGAAGGACGGGTCGGGCGCGGTGACCGCGATGTCCGGCATGCTGGGCGGCGTCCATGACGTCATTGTGCGGACCGACCGCACCGCCGGCGAATTGGCCGGGGCCGCGGCCAAGCTGCGCCGGGAGATGCAGCAGCTGCGGGCGGATGTCGACAGCTACACGCGTACCGTGCAGACAGCCTGACGGTGGATACCCGGTTCCTGCCGGGATGAGCGAGGACGGATGGTCGGGAATTGCGAATCGCGCCCTCCCCCGCTACACAATGGGCATCCGCGCGATGCCATCCCGTTTTCCGGAGCCCTTCTTCCATGTCGACCCTGCCCGATCAGGCCACCATCGCCGCCACCGCGGCCAAGATCCTGCTGGAGATCAAGGCGCTGCACTTCAACGCCGAGACGCCCTTCATCTTCACCTCGGGTTGGGCCAGCCCGGTCTACACCGACTGCCGCCGCATCGTCTCCTTCCCGCGCGCCCGCAAGGCGCTGATGGATTTCGCCGTCGCCACCATCGAGCGCGAGATCGGCTATGAGGCCATCGACGCGGTGGCGGGCGGCGAGACCGCCGGCATCCCCTTCGCCGCCTGGATCGCCGACCGGCTGGAACTGCCGATGCAGTATGTGCGCAAGAAGCCGAAGGGCTTCGGCCGCAACGCCCAGATCGAGGGTCTGCTGACCGAGGGGCAGCGCGTCCTGCTGGTCGAGGATCTGGCGACCGACGGCAAGAGCAAGGAGAACTTCGTCACCGCCCTGCGCAACGGCGGCGCCCAGGTGACCGACACCTTCGTGATCTTCCACTACGGCATCTTCCCGCAGTCGAAGGTCAACATGGACGCCATCGGCGTGCGCCTGCACGCGCTGTGCACCTGGTGGGACGTGCTGAAGGTCGCCCGCGACAACCGCTATTTCGACGAGAACACCCTGTCGGAAGTCGAGAAGTTCCTGAACGACCCGGTCGGCTGGTCGTCGGCCCACGGCGGCAAGTCGAGCATGTGACGATATCGGGGGGCGGTGGAGCCGGCCGCCCCCCCCGCGATGTCAGGCCTGGGTGCCGTCCGCCGCCGCCTGTTCCGGCTTTGGCGCATGGGCGAAGCGAACCCGAACGATCTCCCAACGGTCCTGCGCACCCAGGACGCACCCATCGCAAGGCCTGCGGTCCAGCACCTCGAAGGACAGCGAGGACAAACCGTCGCCGGCCGGGATCTTGCCGGAAGACCAAAGCTCCTGAAGCACGCGGCGGTTCACCAGGGAAATGGGGGATGGCGTCGCGTCCGGCGTGAAGCCGTCGTTGGCATGGTCGAGCGGCTGGAAACGCCCCTTGCGCCGGCCGGTGGGAATGCGGCGCGCCCGGATGCGCAGCGAAAAGTCGAAATCCTCGTATCCCCAGCCCCAAAAGAGGTTGGAATAGCCGTCGACCTGCCGCATCGCCGCGTTCGGCATCAACAACGCGCCGCCCATCGTGCTTTCGAGGTTGGTCGTCACCGTGCGGTCCGAACGTCCCGGCGCCACCGGGCGCAGCTCCGCCCCGTACCATAGGATCGGGGTGGGACAGTCGGCCCAGGAATAATCGGCATCGACCGGCAGATAATCGATGTCGTGCAGGCAGACATAGTCGCTCTGCCCTTCGCCCAGCAGGAAGCCGGCATTCTTCAGCGCCCCACGGTTGAAGGGAAGCCCGGCCTCCTGCTCCACGAAGGTGACGCGATAATCGATCGGCTGCGCCAGACGGTCGAAATAAGCGCTCACCCAGGGAACGAACTGCCGGAGATGATCTTCGCGATCCCGGTAGGGGACGACGATGTGCAGCCGCGCTGCTGTGCTCTCGCCGGTGGTCATGCGTTCTCCCCTTCTCCCTGCATGGCGGATGCCGGACCGCCGGCGTCCTCAGCCGTGACGGTGATCGGGCGCGGTGCCCCGCCGGCCCGGTGAATGTCCCACATCGCCCGGTAGGCCGCCTCCAGATGCCGGGTGAAGCGCGGCGTGTCGAACAGCGGGCAGACCGGCCGGTTGAGTGCCAGCCGCTGCCGCAGGTCGCGGAGCCGTCCGGGCGACCGGGCGAGCGCCACCGCCTCCGCCTCGTAGGCCTCCTGCCCGTCGACGATCAGCTCGGGCAATCCGGCCGCCCGCAGCAGGCTGGCCGCCACGCGCCCGGCGAAGGTCGTCCCGCGCCGGGTCAGCACCGGCAGGCCCGCCCACAGCGCGTCGCTGGCCGTCGTGTGGGCGTTGTAGGGAAGCGTGTCGAGGAACAGGTCGGCCAACCGGTGCCGCGCCAGATGCCCGGCATGCGGCAGGGGTTGGGCGAAGACCAGCCGGTGGGGGGCGAGACCGCGGGCCTCGCCCTCGCGGCGCAGGTTGACCGCCACCTGGGGATTGCCGGCATAGAGCCACAGCACGCTGCCCGGCACCGCCGCCAGGATGCGCGCCCAGCCGTCGAACAGGGCGGGCGTCAGCTTGTAGGCGCTGTTGAAGCAGCAGAAGACGAAACCATCCTCGGGCAACCCGCAGTCCCTGCGCGTCGGCGTGGCCTCGGCGATGGCGCGCCGGCGGTCGTTGGGCTGATAGCAATCCGGCAGCCGCACCACCCGCTCGCTAAAGAAGCCGTCCTCGCCCGGCGCGATCACCGTGGGATCGGCGACGATGTAGTCGACATAGCCCGCCCCCAGCGTCCCGGGATAGCCCAGCCAATTGACCTGCACCGGGGCAGGACGGGCCGCCAGGATCGAGGTGCGCGAGAAGGAGGTGAAGCCGGTGAGATCGACCAGGATGTCGATGCCGTCCGCCGCGATTGTCCGCGCCGCATCGGCGTCGGTGTGGCGGCGCAGGTCGACGAAGCGCTCGATCCCGCGTTGGAACCGCTGGCGCAGCGCGCTGCCGTCGTCGAGGCCGGTCGAATAGGCGGTGACGGCGAAGCGGGACCGATCATGGGTTTCCAGCGCATCGACCATCAGGTGGCCCATGGCATGCTCACGGAAATCCGACGACAGATAGCCAATCCGCAACCGCCCATCGCCTGCGGCCGCAATCACCGCCGTCGCCGCCGGCCGGGTGACGGTCCCGGTGCCGCGGGCCTTCGCCACCGCCCAGCGGGCCGCGGCGGATTGCTGGTCGGCGAGGGTCGAGGCACAGGACAGGACGTCGAAGGGCGACACCCCCTCCGCCCCGGCGCGCACCTGCCGGAGAAGCTCCACCTCCAGCCCGTCCAGATCGCGCCAGTCGCACAGAAGCCTCTGCTGATGCACGAGCTGGCCAAGGGCTGCGGCATGGCCGGGAACCAGCCGGAGGACCCGCCGGCAGGCATCCGCCGACTGCGTGCTCCAGCCGGCCATCGCGGCGGCCATCGCCAGATCGGCCTGGGCATCCGGCTCGCCGGGGGCCAGCGCCACCGCCTTGCGCAGAACGGCCACCGCGGCATCGGGGCGGACGGCCTCGGCCAGCACACTGCCCAGCCGCCGCCAGGCCTCGCCGTTCGCCGGCTGGCGGGCCAGCAGGGCCCGCAGGACCGCCAGCGCGCCGTCCGCCTCGCGCAGCCCCGACAGAGCCTGGGCCAGATTGATCTCAGCCACCGGAAAGTCCGGTTGCAGTTCCAGCGCCGCACGGTATTCGGCCACCGCTTCGCGCCAGCGTCCGAGTTCCTGCAAGGCGCTGGCGAGATTGTTGCGCGCCGCCGGGCTCGACGGCTCCAGCCGGGCCGCAGCCGACGTGGCACGCCATGCCTCCTCCAGGCTCCGCGCGGCACCGGCGGCATTGCCCAGGGCCAGCCAGTTGCGGGCGCTCCCCGGATCGAGCGCGACCGCAAGACGGCCGGCGGCGAGCGCCTCCGCCGGGCGGCCGTCGGCGTCGAGCAGGCCGCTCAGGTTGTGCCAGCAGTCGGCATCCTGCGGCGCAAGGCCGAGCGCCTTGCGGAAGGCCGCTTCCGCCTCAGCCCCCTGTCCGATGGCATGGAGCGCCACGCCCAGCTTCGACCAGGACGCCGCGTCGGTGGGATCGATCCGCGCCGCCTCGCGATGGGCGGCGGCGGCCTCCGCGAACCGGCCGAGGTCCTGAAGGGCGACGCCGAGGTTGTTGTGGACCTCTCCCAGATGGGAAAAGGCCGCCAGCACCTTGCGGTAATGGGGCTCGGCATCCTGCGGGCGCCCCTGCCGGTGCAGGGCCATCGCCAGACCGTAATGGGCGTCGGCCGATGCGGGGGCGACCCGCAGAGCGGCGGCATAGACCGTCGCCGCCGCATCCCAGCGGGCCATGCCGGCCATCGCCGCGCCGAAATCGAGATAGACCTCCAGGTCCTTGGCGATGGCCAGCGACTTCTGGAACAGCACCACCGCGTCGCGCGGGTTGCCCAGCCGCAACTCCACCACCCCCAGCCGGTGCAGGGCCGCCGGGTTCCGCGGCTCGGCCCGCAGGACGTCGAGGTAGCGGGCCCTGGCCTCCTCCAGCCTGCCGGCGTTTTCCGCCGCCACGCCACGGGCAAAACTGGTCATGCGCTGCTGCCGATCGCCGCTGGCGGTTGAGGGAAACGGACCGGGCTTCTGTCTGCCACAACCGGCCCTAGTCGCGCCAGCGCGTGTGTTCCATGATGCGGGGAATCCCGGCCGGACGGCTCCCGTCTCCCCATTGCGAGATGTCGGGAATCGTTGTCACGCGATGGCGGCGGCCGAGCAGGCTGAGGATGCTCTGGTCGTGGCGATGGTCGCGGAACTCCGGATAGTTCGGCAGGCCGCATTCGTTGGGCGCGTCGGTGATCAACCGGGCATCCTGGGAAAGCCGCAGCCATTGCGCGACGAAGTCCATGGTTTCAGGCCCGCGTTCGCACAGGATGAAGCTGCCCATGATCTGCGGCGCCTCGACGACATCGGGCCGGTCCAGCCCCATGAAGTGGAAACAGTCGCGCTTGGTCCAGACGCCGTTGCGGTGATCATCGCCCAGCGTGAACAGCAGGATCGGCAGATCGCGCCGCTGCCGGCAAATCTCGATCAGCGGATCGACGCTGTGGACGAAATGGGCGCCGCTGTCGCTGTAGAACAGGATGTCGCCGTCCTTCAGATCCTCGCGCAGCAACCGGTCGATGAAGTAAGGCTTCCACAGCCAATAGCCGGCCCCGCGCGGCTGGTCCAGCACATGCCGGTTCCGCGATGCGAAAGCGGCATCGATGCGCTGGCGCCCCATCATTGCGACGCCGTCGAATCCGCCGGTCTCCATGCCGGTCCTGCCATTGTATTTCTGCGCCGTCGTGAAGGCCCCGTCGGCATAATTCAACAGCACCCGCCTCATCGCTCCACCTCCCCCACATTCAAAGCCACGTTCAAAGACGGCTTTCGATCCATTCGGCCAGACGGTAGGCATCGAAGTGGAAATCTTCCGTGCCGAGGAAGGGCGGCGTGCTGCGATAGCGGCGGTAGGCGCCGTAATCATCGTCGACGGCCAGGATGGCATCGATGGCCTCCTCGTCGGAGGAGTATCGCGACACGTCGATGAAACTGCCGGCCGCGACATCGCGCAGGACGCCGGGATCGCCCCAATAGAGCGGCACCGCACCGGCCTGGAAAGCATCCAGGATCTTCTCGGTCAGATAGCCGGGATGGCTTGCGTTCTCGAAGGCGAAGGCGAAGCGGTAGCGGGAGAACACCCGGATTTTCGGCAGCCAGCCCATCTTCACCACGCTGCCGGTGTTGTTCAGCAGCCAGCCCACCGACTCCACATGGCGCCGGGTGCTCAGCATGTGGAAGAAGTCGTTGCGGCGGGTGCAGTTGGGGTTCTTGTAGAGGAAGGCGCAGAATTTCCGCTCCGCGGCCTCCTCCCGCGTCGGCGGCACGGGCGGCAGGACGGAGTGGCAGAAATACGGCGCCGCTCCTTCGCGCAGATGGTCGTAGGCATGCATGACGTAGAGCGGCAGCCGGAAATGCCGGGGATCGTCGATGCGGTCGAACGACACCGACATGTCGACGCCGTCGAGCGGCGGCCGCACATTCTCCCCGGTGAAGAACATCGACCGGGCCGTCCGCGCTTCCCGGTGGCGGGTGCCGAACACCGAGACGATGGCGAGGTCGCTGTCGTTCCCGACCACCGACACCTCGAAGCGGGCGGACAGGATTTCCACGAAGAAGTTCGCGGAGGGATCGAACTCCGGCCAGAAATCGAAGAAGGCGACCTTCAGGCGCGGCTTCGCCCCGCGCCGGCCGCCGTCCGGTCCCTGCAGAAGGAAGCGGTCCAGAACCGCCGGATCCCTGTTGGGGGTGTCGAGGAACTCCGACAGGAAGCCGCCGGTCCGCTGGTCGATCATGCCGAAGACGCTCCCGCGCGTGCTGACTGCCGCAAGCGGCCCGCCCCCCGGACAAGCTCGGCGAACACACCGTAATTTTGCCCCCGCCAGGTTGCCAGCGGTAAATTCGGGAGCCGGCGCCGAGGAGACTTCCCCCCGGCGAAACCGGTTCGCGGTTGCACACGGCGCATGTGAGCGGTCCTTGACCGCACGGCCCGCGCCGCTAATATCCGGCGCCATGGACGTCTCCTTGCGGATCCCGATGATGATGCGCGCTCCTGCGCATCGCACGCGAATTACCGGCCCGGCTCTCTGAGGAGGGCCGGGATAGAGACCTGCTGTGTACCGGGTGGCCTCATCGCCGCCCGACGGTAATGCTTTCCCCCAGGGATCCGATATGACCCGCGATTACAAATCGACCGTCTTCCTGCCACGCACCGACTTCCCCATGCGCGGCGGCCTGCCGACCAAGGAGCCCGAGCTGCTGAAGCGCTGGGCCGAGATGGACCTGTTCGGCAAGCTGCGCGCCGGCGCCAAGGGCCGCAAGAAGTTCGTGCTGCATGACGGCCCGCCCTACGCCAACGGCAACATCCACATCGGCCATGCCGTCAACAAGATCCTGAAGGACGTCATCGTCCGCTTCCGCCAGATGCAGGGCTTCGACGCCGACTATGTCCCCGGCTGGGACTGCCACGGCCTGCCCATCGAGTGGAAGATCGAGGAAAAGTACCGCAAGGCCGGCAAGAACAAGGATGACGTGCCGCTCATCCAGTTCCGCGCCGAATGCCGCCAGTTCGCCGAGGAGTGGGTCGGCATCCAGGCCGCCGAGTTCCGCCGTCTGGGCGTGGAGGGCGACTGGAAGCAGCCCTACGCCACCATGACCTTCCCGGCCGAGGCGCAGATCGTCCGCGAAATCCACAAGTTCGCGGTGAACGGCGGCCTCTACAAGGGCTTCAAGCCGGTGATGTGGTCGGTGGTCGAGAAGACCGCGCTGGCCGATGCCGAGGTCGAATACCACGACCACACCTCCACCACCGTCTTCGCCCGCTTCCCCGTCTGGGGATCGTCGGCGCCGGAGGTGGACGAAGCCAGCATCGTCATCTGGACGACCACCCCCTGGACCCTGCCGGGCAACCGCGCCATCGCCTATGGCGATGAGATCGAATACGCGACCTTCAAGGTCACGGCGGTCGCCGAGGGCAGCAAGGCGGTGGTCGGCGAGCGCCTCGTGCTCGCCACCACGCTGGCGGAGAGCGTGCTGAAGGAGACCGGCATCACCGAGTGGAAGCAGCTGCACCGCTTCCCCGGCTCGCGTCTCGCCGGCACCTATTGCCGCCACCCGCTGAACGGCAAGGGCTACGATTTCAAGGTGCCGCTGCTGGCCGGCGACTTCGTGACCACCGATGCCGGTTCGGGCTTCGTCCACATCGCCCCCGGCCATGGCGAGGACGACTTCCGCCTGGGCCAGGCCAACAACATCGAGGTGCCGCAGACGGTGGGCGAGGACGGGCGCTACTACGCCCATGTGCCGCTGTTCGCCGGGCTGGCCGTCTACACCGACCAGGGCAAGACCGGCCCCGCCAACAAGGCGGTGCTGGAGGCGTTCGAAGAATGCGGGTCGCTGCTGGCCAGCAACCGCATCAAGCACAGCTATCCGCACAGCTGGCGCTCCAAGGCGCCGCTGATCTTCCGCACCACGCCGCAGTGGTTCATCTCGATGGAGACGAACGACCTGCGCAAGGTGGCCTTGCAGGCGATCTCCGACACCCGCTGGGTCCCATCGCAGGGCGAGAACCGCATCCGCTCGATGATCGAGAGCCGCCCGGACTGGTGCATCAGCCGCCAGCGCGCCTGGGGCGTGCCGATCGCGCTGTTCGTCCGCAAGTCGACCGGCGAGATCCTGCGCGACGAGGCGGTGTTCGCCCGCATCGCCGACATCTTCCAGCAGGAGGGCGCCGACGCCTGGTTCGCCCGCGACCCGCAGGACTTCCTCGGCAACTCCTATGCCGCCGAGGATTTCGAGCAGGTCAGGGACATCGTCGACGTCTGGTTCGAGTCGGGCTCCTCGCACGCCTTCGTGCTGGAACAGCGGCTGGAGGAGCTGGCCTGGCCGGCCGACCTCTATCTGGAAGGCTCCGACCAGCATCGCGGCTGGTTCCACTCCTCGCTGCTGGAAAGCTGCGGCACGCGCGGCCGGGCGCCCTACAACGCGGTGCTGACCCACGGCTTCGTGCTCGACGAGCAGGGCCGCAAGATGTCCAAGTCGCTGGGCAACGTGGTGGCCCCGCAGGAGGTCTGCGACCAGTATGGTGCCGACATCCTGCGCCTGTGGATCATCAACTCCGACTATTCGGAGGATCTCCGCATCGGCAAGGAGATCATCAAGACCCAGGCCGACCTCTACCGCCGCCTGCGCAACACGCTGCGCTACCTGCTGGGCGCGCTCGCCGACTACACCCCGGCCGAGCGGATCGACGCCGCCGAGATGCCGGAGCTGGAGCGCTGGGTCCTGCACCGCCTGTCGGAGCTGGACACGCTGGTCCGCGAGAAGGTCGAGGCCTACGACTTCCACGCCCTGTTCGTGGCCCTGCACAACTTCTGTGCGGTGGAGCTGTCGGCCTTCTACTTCGACGTCCGCAAGGACAGCCTCTATTGCGACGCCGTCGACTCGGTGCGACGCCGGTCGGTGCGGACGGTGATGGAGCATCTGTTCTCCAACCTGACCGCCTGGCTCGCGCCCATCCTCTGCTTCACCGCGGAAGAGGCCTGGCTCGCCCGGCCGGAAGGCCTGACCGAGGGTGCGGGCTGGACCGACGAGAGCGTGCATCTGCGCGGCTTCCCGGAGGTGCCGGCGGAGTGGCGCAACGACGCGCTGGCATCCAAGTGGGAGGCGGTGCGCACCGTCCGCCGCGTCGTCACCGGCGCCCTGGAGCTGGAGCGCGCCAACAAGGCCATCGGCTCGTCCCTCCAGGCCGATCCGACCGTCTTCGTCGACTCCGCGACCAAGGCCCTGCTGGCCGATGTCGACTTCCAGGACGTCTGCATCACCTCGGCCATCGAGGTGACGGACGCCGCGGCGCCGGAGGGGGCCTTCACCCTGCCCGACGTCCCCGGCATCGCCGTCGCCCCGGCTCTGGCCGACGGCGAGAAGTGCGAGCGCTGCTGGAAGGTCCTGGAGGAGGTCGGCACGGTCCATGACCATCCGACGCTCTGCATCCGCTGCTCCGACGCGGTGGCATGACGCGTCGAGCCACATCCGCGGCTCTATCCCCTCTCCCCCCCGCTTTCGCGCAAACTCCGTTTGCGCTGACGCGGCAGGCGGACCTCCGGTCCGCTGAAAGCGGGGAGAGGGTTAGGGTGAGGGGGTTCGGGCTGCCGGACGCTCCTCACCGCGCATCCCTCTCACCCCGACCCTCTCCCAAGCGGGGAGAGGAAGGATGTATGGCCACATGAACGCCTTCGTCGCCAACCAATCCCGGTCCTACTGGCTGTTCGGGCTGATCGTCGCCGTGCTGGTGGTGGTCCTCGACCAGGGCAGCAAGTGGTGGATCCTCGAGCAGGTCATGCAGCCGGTGCCGCATGTCATCGAGGTGACCCCCTTCTTCAACCTCGTGCTGGTGTGGAACTACGGCGTCAGCTTCGGCACCTTCGCCAGCGGCGGGGCGCTGATGCCCTACATCCTGAGCGCCATCGCCGCGGTGATCGCCGTCTGTCTGGTCTTCTGGCTGCGACAGGCGGAACGCCGTCTGATCGCCCTGGCGCTGGGCTTCATCATCGGCGGGGCGGTCGGCAACGTGGCCGACCGGATGCTGCATGGGGCGGTGGTCGATTTCCTCGATTTCCATGTCGGCGGCTGGCATTTCTGGGCCTTCAACGTGGCCGACAGCGGAATCAGCGTCGGCGTCGTGCTGCTGCTGATCGACGGACTGTTCGCGGGCCGCGAAAAGTCGTAAGAGTTCCGTCGCCGGTGGCGTTATAACCGCCGGCGAGCGCTGACCATGCGGCCTCGACCTTCGGGCCGGGTCGCTACGACGTGACAGACGACGGGATCCTCCGAACGTGACCAGCATCTCCTCCGCCCTCTCCTTCCCCCGGACTCGGCTCCCGCTCATCGGGCTGGCGCTTGCGGCGTTGACGCTCGCCGGCTGCTCGGATGTGCGCCGGTCCATCGGTCTCGACCGCCAGAGCCCCGACGAGTTCTCCGTCGTTTCCCGCGCTCCGCTGACCCTGCCGCCCAGCATGCAGGACCTGCCGAAGCCGCGCCCGGGTGCCGCCCGTCCGCAGGACAGCACCCCGACCCAGATGGCCGCCGGCGCCGTGTTCGGCGGCTCCTCGCGCGGCGCCAAGGCTGCGGCCGGCGCAACGGCGGGCGAGAAGTCGCTGGTCGCCCAGGCTTCGGCCCGCGACGGCATCGACCCGAACATCCGCGCCAAGGTCGATCAGGAAACCACCCAGCTGATCGTCGCCGACAAGAGCTGGATCGATTCGCTCCTGTTCTGGCAGACCCAGCAGCCGCCCGTCTCCGTCGTCGACCCGGCCAAGGAGCAGCAGCGCCTGCGCGAGGCCCAGGCCCAGGGCAAGGCGTTGGACGGTGCCGCCACCCCGACGATCGAGCGCAAGCGCAAGGCGCCGCTGGAAGGCCTGTTCTAAGCGCAGGCGGTTCCTTCGGTCTTGTCCAAGACGCGACATCACACCAGTTTCCGGGGGCGCCCTTCCCAGCGAAGGGCGCCCTTTCGATTCGGTCCTCCTGATCCGGGAGCCCTCATGCCCGCCTGCATTCCAGCCCGCCGCCTCGCCGCGGCAGGACTTCTCGCCTTGACGATGACCGTCGCGGCGCCCCTGGCACCGATTCCGCTCGGCACGCTGCTCGCCCCCCTGCCCGCCCATGCGGCGGAAAAGGGGGTGTTCTTCCCCGAAAGCTTCACCCTGTCCAACGGCATGCAGGTGGTGGTCATCCCGAACCACCGCGTACCGGTCGTGACCCACATGGTCTGGTACAAGGTGGGCGCCGCCGACGAGGAGCGCGGCCAGTCCGGCATCGCCCATTTCCTCGAACATTTGATGTTCAAGGGGACCGATGCGATCCAGCCCGGCGAGTTCAGCCGGATCATCGCCAAGAACGGCGGGCGCGACAACGCCTTCACCAGCTACGACTACACGGCCTATTACCAGAACGTCGCCCGCGACCGGCTGGAGATGGTGATGCGGATGGAGTCGGACCGCATGTCGAACCTCAAGCTGACCGACGCGGTGGTCTATCCCGAACGCGACGTCATCATCGAGGAACGGCGCCAGCGCATCGAGAACGAGCCGGCCGACCGCATCGGCGAGCAGATCAACGCCACCCTGTTCGTCCACCACCCCTACGGCACCCCGGTGATCGGCTGGCCGCAGGAGATGTCGGCGCTGACGCGGGAGATGGCCGAGCGCTTCTACAAGACGTGGTACACGCCCAACAACGCCATCCTGGTGGTGTCCGGCGACGTCACCGCGGCGGAGTTGAAGCCGCTGGCCGAGCGCTATTACGGCGCCATCGCCGCCCGCCCGGTGCCGGAGCGCAAGCGGGTCACCGAACCGCCGCTGACCTCCTCCCGTCAGGTGGTCCTGCGTGACGACGAGGTGCGGCAGCCCTCGGTCCGCCGCATCTGGACCGCCCCGTCCTACCGCATCGACCAGACCGGCCAGGCCTATGCCTTGCAGGTGCTGGCCGAGATCATGAGCGGCGGCACCACGTCGCGCCTCTACCGCAGTCTGGTGGTGGACCAGAAGCTCGCCACCTCGGCCTGGCTCGGCTACGGGCCGACCGCCTGGGACATGGCGACGCTCAGCGTCGGCGCCAGCCCGGCCGCCGGCGTGCCGATGGACAAGCTCGAATCGGCGCTGTGGGCCGAGGTCGACAAGCTGCTGAAATCCGGCGTGACGGAGGAGGAGGTCGCCACCGCGCGCAAGCGCATGCTGGCCTCCGCGGCCTATGCCCGCGACAGCCTGACCGGGCCGGCGCAGACGCTGGGTGCGGCGCTCGCCACCGGCCAGAGCATCGACGACGTGGAGAACTGGCCGGTGCGCATCGACGCCGTCACCGCCGATCAGGTCAACGCCGCCGCCCGCGCCGTGCTGAGCCAGACCAACCACGTCACCGGCCTGCTGCTGCCCCCGACCGGAAAGGACAGTTGAGGATGAGCGTGTTTCACGATGTTTCATCCGCCCGCGGACTTCCCTCCGTCCGCCTGGCGGTCGTGGCGTTCTTCCTGACGGCCGCCACCCTTCTCTCACCCGCCCAGGCCATGGACATCAAGCGGGTGGTGAGCCCCGGTGGGATCGAGGCTTGGCTGGTCGAGGACCACAAGGTGCCGGTCCTGGCGCTGGAATGGGTCTTCGAGGGAGCCGGCGGCACCGACCCCAAGGGCAAGGAGGGGCTGGCGAACATTGCCTCCACCATGCTGGACGAGGGTGCCGGTCCGTACGATTCCCAGACCTTCCAGGCACGCCTGCAGGACAAGGCCATCGCGCTCGGCTTCGAGTCCGGGCGCGACGGCTTCAGCGGCTCGATGCGCACCCTGGCCGACAACCGTGACGAGGCGCTGGAGCTGACCCGCCTCGCCCTGACCGAGCCGCATTTCGCGCCCGAGGCGCTGGACCGCATGCGCGCTTCGGTGATGGCCAGCCTCAGGCGCGATCTTGCCGACCCCAACTATGTCGCGCGGCGCCAGTTCTACGCCACCGCCTTCCCCGACCACCCCTATGGCGGCGAGAGTCGCGGCAGCCTGGAAAGCCTGCCGGCCATCACGCCTGACGACCTGCGCGCCTTCGTGAAGGGGCAGTTTGGCCGCGACCGGCTGGTGGTGGCAGCGACCGGCGACATCTCGCCGGAAGACTTGGGCAAGGCGCTGGACACCGTGTTCGGCGGGCTGCCGGCCAAGACCGAGGCAAAGCCGATTCCCGACGTGACGATGTCCGGGCTGGGCCAGACCATCCTGCTGCCGCGCCCGACCGCGCAGACCGTCATGCTGATGGGCCAGCCCGGCGTGAAGCGCGACGATCCCGACTGGTACGCCGCCACGGTGATGAACTATGTGCTGGGCGGCGGCGGCTTCGGCTCGCGCCTGATGGAAGAGGTGCGCGAGAAGCGCGGGCTCAGCTATGGCGTCTACAGCTACCTGATCCCGATGGACCACACCGCACTGGTGATGGCGGGCGGCTCCACCGTCAACGCCAAGGCGGGTCAGGCGCTGGACATCATCCGCCAGGAATGGGCGCGCATGGCCAAGGACGGGCTGACCGACCAGGAGATGGCCGACGCCAAGACCTACCTGACCGGCTCCTTCCCGCTGCAACTCGGTTCGACCCAGGCCATCGCCCGCATCCTGTTGCAGGTGAAGCGCGACAAGCTGGGCATCGACTATCTGAACCAGCGCGACCGCTACATCAACGCGGTGAGCCAGGAGGACATCAAGCGGGTCGCCCGGCGCCTGCTCGACCCGGCCAAGCTGCTGACCGTGCTGGTCGGCAAGCCGGAGGGCGTGACGCCGACGCGGACCATCGAAGGCGGAAGCTGAGGCGCGGGCCCCGACGGGGCAGCCATCGCCAACGGCGGCGCGGCGTGCCGTAAGTACCGCGCCGCCCGACCGCCGGGCCGAGTCCGCGGTCGCGCCCTAGAGTCTGTCTGATGCTTATTGAAGCACCAGACAGACTCTAGGCTTTCGGTTTTCCATGCGATTCACGCTTCAAGCGATTCCGCTTGAACCGATCACACTCTAGTAACGGGTGTTGTACATGTTTTCCGCGAGAAAATTGTAGTTCTCCGCGTTCTTGCTGGCCATCTCGGGCCTGTTGGCGGCCAGCCATTGCACGTTCGCCGCTCCATAGGCCCCCTGCCCCGCATTCGGCGCGCCCGGCGGCATCACCTGATCAATGATCAGCTTGTTGGCCCGGTGCGCAAGCTCATGGATCAGGGTGTTGACCTTGCCATTGTCGGAGTCGGTGAAGAAGTTGTTGCACAGGACGACGACCAGTGGCGTCGCACCGACCCCCACCTGGGTGTAGGCGATCCAGGTCGGATTGGAATAGCAGGTGTTCGGCGGAGGAACCGGCGGCGCCGCGGTCTGGCAATCGGCCTGGACCTTCCCGTTGTCGAGATAGCCGTTGATGCCGCTGTAGGCGCCTTTCACCAAGCTCGGCACCGGGTCGGCAAACTGGCCCATCCAGGTCGTGAAGGTGGTGTAGGCCGGCGGCTTGCGGTTCTTCACGTAATCGAAGGATCCGATTGTCTTGCTCACCCAGCTGAAGGCGGTGCGCCGGGCGTTCTGAATGGCGGCCTTCTGGCCCTGGGTGCAGCTGTTCTGGATGATCCAGTCGGCGGCATGGGCCGAAGTCGCCGCCGTTGCACACAGCGCAGCGCCCAGAAATGCCGCACCGAATATTTTGGTGGAAAGCACCAACCGAATCATACTGGACCTCCATATGTATTAAAGGAACCATGTCGCGTGAAATTATCGCGCTCATCAGTATTGGCATCGATAATATGCATTAAAAAGAATCAAAATGATTCATTTAATACTTATAAACGTATGCGATTAACTGAGCCGGAATGTCGATCCGCCAGCTTCAATGAAGCGGACAAACGGCTTGCGACCAGGGCATCGGCTGGCACGCATAGGCGGATCGGCGGTGGCGTCAGCAGCATTTTGGGCCGTGGTGGTCGCGGAGTGTCGGTGCTAGGCTCCCCGCACACCCCGAAGAGGGGCCGCGTCAAAGGACCGCTGACGTCAAGGAGTCCAAAGCATCATGACCGCGCCGACCCGCTCTCCCGCCCATACACAGGCTTGGGCCGCCCTCGCCCAACACCGCCAGGACATGGCCGGCACGCACATGCGCGACCTGTTCGCTGCCGATCCCAGCCGGTTCAAAGCCTTCTCGATGGAAGCCGCGGGGCTGTTCCTCGACTATTCGAAGAACCGCATCACCCAGGACACGGTCCGCCTGCTGCTCGACCTCGCCCGCCAGCAGGATGTGGAAGGCGCGCGTGCCCGCATGTTCGGCGGCGAGCCGATCAACCTGACGGAAAAGCGCGCGGTCCTGCACACGGCGCTCCGCAACCGCTCCAACCGCGCCGTCACCGTCGATGGCCGCGACGTGATGCCGGGCGTGCGTGCGGTGCTGGAGCGGATGGACGCCTTCGCCAATTCGGTGCGCGACGGCGAGTGGCGCGGCTATACCGGCCAGCCGATCACCGACGTGGTGAACATCGGCATCGGCGGCTCCGACCTCGGTCCCGTCATGGCGACGGAGGCGCTGAAGCCCTTCGCCCATGCCCATGTCGCGCTGCATTACGTCTCCAACGTCGACGGCACCCATCTGGCCGAACAGCTGAAGTGGCTGGATCCGGAGACGACGCTGTTCGTCATCGCGTCCAAGACCTTCACGACGCAGGAGACGCTGACCAACGCCCATTCCGCCCGCCGCTGGTTCCTGGAGACCGCGCAGGACGAGGCGCATGTCGCCAAGCACTTCGTCGCCGTCTCCACCAACGAGGCGGAGGTGCGCAAGTTCGGCATCGACCCGGCCAACATGTTCGGCTTCTGGGACTGGGTCGGCGGCCGCTATTCGCTGTGGTCGGCCATCGGCCTGCCGATCATGATCGCCATCGGCCCGGAGCGCTTCGCCGAGATGCTGGCCGGCGCCCATGCGATGGACGAGCATTTCCAGACCGCGCCGCTTGAGCGCAACATGCCGGTGCTGTTGGCCTTGCTGGGCGTCTGGTACCGCAATTTCTGGGACGCCTCGTCCTACGCGGTGCTGCCCTACGACCAGTATCTGCACCGCTTCCCCGCCTATCTCCAGCAGCTGGACATGGAGAGCAACGGCAAGTCGGTGACCCGCGGCGGCGAGCCGGTGGACTACCAGACCGGCCCGGTGCTGTTCGGCGAGCCCGGCACCAACGGCCAGCACGCCTTCTACCAGCTGATCCACCAGGGCACCTCGCTGATCCCCTGCGACTTCGTGGCGGCGGCGACCAGCCACAACCCGATCGGGGCCGAGGCCGGCGCCCATCACCGCATCCTGCTGTCCAACGTCTTCGCCCAGACCGAGGCGCTGATGCGCGGCAAGACCGCCGACGAGGTGCGGGCGGAGATGACCAGGGCCGGCAAGCCGGCGGATGAGGTGGAGGCGCTGGTCCCCCACCGCGTCTTCCCCGGCAACCGCCCGTCCAACACCATCCTGATGCAGAGCCTGACCCCGGCGACGCTGGGCGCCCTGATCGCGCTGTACGAGCACAAGGTCTTCGTCCAGGGCATCGTCTGGGACATCAACAGCTTCGACCAGTGGGGCGTCGAGCTGGGCAAGCAGCTCGCCAACACCATCCTGCCGGAGATGGAAGCCGGGCCGGCAGAGGGCGCGCATGACAGCTCCACCACCGGCCTGATGGCATGGTGGCGGGCGCATCAGTAAGGGCAAACTCGCGTCACGCCCAATAATTGTATGTATACGAACGCTATCGGGCGGAGCAGACTCCCTCCGATGGCGTTCGGAACATTGTGGCTTCGCTCCGGTTGAAGAGGGAAACGGTCCATGCACCATCCAACTTCAGCGGAGCAGCCCCATGTCCACCCGTTTACGCCTCGCCATCCTGATCTACGGCATGATCCAGGGTGTGGTCTTCGGCATCGGCACCGTCCTGGTCCTGGGCATCCCCAGCTTTTCCGAGCAGGCGATGACGCTGATGCCGACCGTGGTGATCCTCAGCGTCATCCTTGCCGCTCCCATCGCCTGGTTCATGGCGCCGCGGCTGCGGCTGCGCTTCTGGCAGCAGCGGGAGCGCCAGCAGGCGCCGCGCCGCGTCACCCTGTCCTGACCGCTCAGCCTGCCGCCTCTTCCGCGACCATGCCGAAAAGCCAGTCGCGGAAGGCGCGCATGGTCGGCGTCTCCGGCCGCGACTTCAGCGAGGTCAGCCAATAGGCGCCCTTGCAGACGGTGACGGCGAAGGGCTGCTCGATCAGCCCCACGGCCAGCGGACGGCGGAACATCGCCACCGGGGCCAATGCCACCCCGGCCCCCTGGATCGCCGCCTCCACCATCAGCGAGGAGGAGTCGAAGACCGGCCCCTTGACCGCCGGCATCGCCGCCGGCTCCACCCCGGCGGCAGCGAACCAGCCCGGCCATTCGTCGGACCGGTAGGAGCGCAGCAGGGTCTCGCGCCCGACATCGGCGGGCTCACGCAGCCGCCGGGCGATCTCCGGTGCGCACAGCACCGACAGCGGCGCGTCGAACAGAGGAACGGCCTCGGTGCCGTGCCACGCGCCGTCACCGAAGCGGATGGCGTAGTCCAGCCCCTCCGCCGCGATGTCGACGCGGTTGTTGTTGGTGGACAGGCGCAAATCGACGAAGGGATGCGCCTCGCGGAAGCGCGTCAGCCGCGGCAGCAGCCAGCCGACGGCGAAGGTGCCGACGGCGCCGACCGTCAAAACCTCGCGGAACCGCCCGCCCTCGAACTGGTCGAGCAGACCGCCGATGCGGTCGAACGCCTCCTCCAGCGTCGGCAGCAGCGCCCTCCCCTCGTCGGTCAGGGCGAGACCGCGCGGCAGGCGATGGAACAGGCTGGCGCCCAGCCGCTCCTCCAGCAGTTTGACCTGATGGCTGACGGCGGCCTGGGTCACGCACAGCTCGATGGCCGCGCGGGTGAAGCTGAGATGCCGCGCCGACGCCTCGAAGGCACGCAGGGCGTTCAGCGGCAGATAGGGGCGGACCAAAATTTCCCCCGGACGATGCGTGATGCCGGTGGGCGTGCTAGCACCGAATGGGGGGCGGGCTCCAGGGGGATGTGGGGGGCGTCGGTCGATGCCGCCCCCCCCACAAATCGCTCACCGCCCCGTCAGCACCTTGCGGGTGTGCAGCGCGATCATCCGTTCCTCGTCGGTCGGGATGACATAAACCGGCAGGCGGCTGCCGGGGGTCGAGATCTTCGTCGCATTGGCTTCGTTGGCCGCCGCGTCGATGTCCACCCCCATCCAGGCCAGCTTGTCGCCGACCCGCGCCCGCACCGGGGCGGAGCGTTCGCCGATGCCGGCGGTGAACACCAGCGCATCGACACCGCCCATCGAGGCGGACAGCGCGCCGGTCTCCTTGGCGATGCGGAAGCAGAACAGCTCCACCGCCTCCTGCGCATGCGGGTCGCTGCTGTCGAGCAAGGCGCGCATGTCGTTGGAGATGCCGGACACGCCGAGCAGGCCGGACTTGTTGTACAGCATCTTCTCGATGGCGCCGGCATCCATGCCCTTGCGCATCAGGTAGATCAGCACGCCGGGGTCGATGGTGCCGCAGCGGGTGCCCATCGGCAGGCCGTCCAGCGCGGTGAAGCCCATGGTGCTGTCGACGCTGCGCCCGCCATGGATGGCGCACATGCTGGCGCCGCTGCCGAGATGGGCGACGACCACCCGCGAATCGCTGAGGTCCGGCGCGATCTCCGGCAGCCGGCGGGAGATGTACTCGTAGGACAGGCCGTGGAAGCCGTAGCGCCGCACGCCCTCCTCGGTCAGTTCCCGCGGAATGGCGAAGGTCTGGGCCTGCCAGGGCTGGTTGCGGTGGAAGGCGGTGTCGAAGCAGGCGACCTGCGGCAGCTCCGGATGCGCCTCGGCCAGCGCACGGATGGCGGCGAGGTTGTGCGGCTGGTGCAGCGGGGCGAGCGGGACCAGACCGTCCAGCTCGTCCAGCACGGCGGGGGTCAGCAGCACCGGGGCGGCATGGCGGACGCCGCCATGCACCACCCGGTGCCCGGCGGCGATCAGCGTCGCCCCGTCCAGCCGCTCCTCGATCCAGTCGAGCAGGTAGGACAGCAGGGCGGTGCGGTCACTGGCCTCACCGGCACCCCAGCTCTTTTCGGCGAGCGGACGGCGCTGGGCGTCCTTGGCCTCGAACACCGGCTGGGTGCCGATGCCCGAGATCTGGCCGTTGATCGTGACCACCGGATCCCCGCCGCCATGATCCCGGAACACCGAGAATTTCAGGCTGGAGGAGCCGGCATTGATGACGAGGATCGCGTTGGACATGGCGTCGGACCTTCTTACTCGGCCGCGGGGGCGGCACCGCGGCGGCGCGCGGCGGCAGAGAGGACGGCCACGGCGCAGGACGCCAGACGGGTGCGCACATTGTCGGCGCGGCTGGTCAGGATGATCGGCACCCGGGCGCCGAGCACGATGCCGGCGGCATCCGCATGGGCCAGGAAGGACAGCTGCTTGGCCAGCATGTTGCCGGCCTCCAGATCGGGGACCAGCAGGATGTCGGCCTGACCGGCCACCTCGGACTTGATGCCCTTGGTGATGGCGGCTTCGCGGCTGATGGCGTTGTCGAAGGCCAGCGGGCCGTCGAGGATGCCGCCGGTGATCTGGCCGCGGTCGGCCATCTTGCAGAGCGCTGCGGCCTCCAGCGTCGAGGCGATCTTGGTGTTGATGGTCTCGACCGCCGACAGGATGGCGACGCGCGGCACCTCGGTGCCCAGCACCTTGGCGAGGTCGATGGCGTTCTGCACGATGCTGACCTTGTCCTCCAGCGTCGGGTAGATGTTGATCGCCGCATCGGTGATCAGCAGCGGCCGCGGGTAGGTCGGGACGTTCATCACGAAGACGTGGCTCAGGCGGCGGCCGGTGCGCAGGCCGGTCTCCTTCCTCACCACCTCGCCCATCAGCTCGTCGGTGTGCAGGCTGCCCTTCATCACCGCCTCGCACTCGCCGGTGCGGGCAAGCCGCACGCCGGTCTCGGCCGAGGCATGGCTGTGGGCGACGTCGACGATGCGGTAGCGCGAGATGTCGAGGCCACAGGCGTCGGCGACCGACCGGATCTTCGATTCCGGACCGACCAGCACCGGGTCGATCAGGTTCGCTTCGGCAGCCTCGACGGCGCCGCGCAGCGAGCTTTCGTCGCAGGGATGGACGACGGCGGTCGGCACCGGCGGCAGCGACTCGCACTTCTTCAGCATCAGCTCGTGGCCGTCATGGCGGATGACCTGCACCTGCGGCAGTTCCGCCGCGGCGCGGCACACCTTCTCGGTCGGGGCGATCACCTCGGCCACGCCGGTCGCGACCGTCCGGCCGTCCTGGTTGAGGCACAGGCAGTCGAAGACCACCGTCTTGCGCGCCGCATCCTTGGACCTGGCGGTAACGGTCACGGTGACGATGTCGCCCAGCAGGACCGGACGTTCGAAGCGCAAATCCTGGCCGACATAGACGGTGCCGGGGCCGGGCAGCAGGGTGCCGAGGACGGCGGAGATCAGCGAGCCCGACCACATGCCGTGGCCGACCACCTTGTGGTCGACGGCGTAATCCTCGTCCACATGGGACGGGTTGAGGTCGCCGGACACCGTCGCGAACAGCTCGATGTCGGACATGGTCAGACGGCGCGACAGGCTCGCCTGCTGGCCGATGCGGATTTCCTCGAACGTGACGTTTTCGATCATGGGGCTGCCGTTCTTGCCGGTCGGAACGATGCCGCTGCGACCCGCCGGGGCGGCGGAGGGGGCGGCGATGGCGGTGTCCATACTAGAATGCTCCTGAAAAGGATCGCGGCGCCCGACCAACGGACCCCGCCGGAATGGCGAAGACCCGAATGCCGGTGACCGGACCGGATGCCCGTTGGCCGGGGCATCCGTCGCGGCGGCAGGCCGTATCCTCCCAAGTCCGGTTCCCGTCGCCGCCGGCGCCCTTGCCGGGCAGGCCATGGCGACCGGCCGAACTCCGTCTTGTTGGGTTCCTTCGAAACGGAACCTTCGCTTTCCAAGCTTTTCCAAAGGACTGTGCTTGTGCGGAAGCAATAGCCCCTATGGCGAAGGGGCCCAATGACCTACATCAATAAAGTTTCCAAGCCATTGTTGCAGTTGGGTTACTGGGATCGTTTCGGTTCAGTGAGCAGACGCAGCATAACCGAAACTTGCGCAGACCAGGACGGAAAAAGCGGACCGGCCTGCGGAACTGCCACCATTGCGCGCTGCAAAATGGAGGAAGACGGCGGACCGCTCAGTCGGCGGCGGCGCAGCAGGAGCATTGCTGTGCCACGACCGGAATGCTGACGGCGAACATGGTGCCGCGCCCCACCCGCGACCGCACGGTGACGGGATGGTCCAGCATCTCGGCCATGCGGCGGACGATCGACAGTCCCAGGCCGAGCCCGCGGCCGCTGTCGCGCTGGTCGGTGCCGCAGCGGTAGAAATCCTCGAAGATCGCAGCCATTTCCGCCTCGGCGATGCCGGGACCGGTGTCCCATACCTCGATGGACAGGCGCATCCCGCCATCGGCGGTGGACCGGCGCCGGCAGCCCAGCAGGATCCGCCCTTCCGTGGTGTAGCGCAGGGCGTTGACCAGCAGGTTGCGCACCATCCGCTCCAGCAGGATCGGATCGCTCTTCACGCGGACGGAACAGGAAACCATCCGCAGCAGAAGCCCGCGGTCGATGGCCTGATCGCCGATCTCCACCGCCAGACGGCTCAGGATGTCCTGCACGTCGAATTCGACGACCCGCGGCTTGACGTTGCCGACCTCCAGCGCGGAGGTGTCGAGCAGGGTGGACAGCAGCGTGTTGCCGGCGGTCAGCGCCTCTCCCAGCTTGTTCGCCACCTCCACCTGATGGGGATCGTCCAGCTTGGACATCAGGATGTGGTGGAACAGGCTCATCGCCTGGAAGGGCTGGCGCAGGTCGTGGCTGGCGGCGGCCAGGAAGCGGCTCTTGGCCTGGTTGGCCCGCTCCGCCTCGGCATGGGCGCGGGCCAGCGCCTCGCGGATGTCGGCCGACTCCGTCACGTCGATGGCGGCGCAGATGACGCCGGCCACCGCCCCCGTCTCGTCCCGCATCGGCTCCACCGACAGGTCGAGCACCCGGCGGCTGCCGCAATAGGTCAGCTCCAGTTCGCATCGGGTCCCGACCCCGCTTTCCATCACGGACCGCTTGAGAGCGACCGTCCGCGCCGCCTCCTCCGGCGGGAACAGATCGCCGTCGGTCCGGCCGATCATGCGCTCCGGATTCAGATCCATGCGCGGGCAGTAAATCCACAGGTGCCGCAGATCCCGGTCCTGGCTGAACAGCGTCACCTTGGAATAGCGCAGAGCCATCCGGAACCGTTCCTCGCTCTCGCGCAGGGCACGGGCCATGGCGGCGCGGGCGCGCGCCTCGGTCTGGAGCAGGCGCCGGGTCCTCCCCTCGCGCAGGACATAGGCGGCGCCGCCGGCAGTCAGCAGAAGCCCGCCGATCAGCATCGTCCAAGCCAGCCGGTCTTCCACGCTGAACAGCCGCGCCGGGCTCGGAACCACATGGAGCCGCCACACCCGGCCGCCATAGGCGATGTCGCGGACGATGGCGTACGGCGCCGCCGGGCCGGTCAGCTGCTCCACGGTGAGTGCATCGACCGGCGGGTGCGGCAGCTCGCCGGGACGGCCGATCGCCCCCTCGGCGGCCAGCAGCCGCGATGGTCCGGAGGTCGTCTGGCCCGGCGGCTCCAGCAGATAGGCATCGCCGACGCTCAGCCCGACCCGGCGGACCGAATCGCGCAGCAGCTGCCCGACATCGAAGCTGGTCCACAGGAAGCCGGTCAGCACATCGCAGACGAGGCGCCCACCGGCGTAGGGACGGCCGTCGTCGGGATCGACCTCGCGGGAATAGACCGGCAGATAGATCAGCACGGACCTCCTGCCCAGCTCATACCTCAGCGGCTCGCCGCCGGCCGCGACGATGCGGTTGGCGGTGCAGGAGCGGGCCAGCACGTCGCGCTGGCCGGGAAGGGTGGCCATGTCCAGTCCGACCAGCCCGGCGGCGGACCGCGGTTCGGCCAGCACAGTGACGAACCGGGCGGCGGCAAGCTGCCCGGCGGAAGAATCGCCGGCACCGCCATCGGACTCCGCGCTCCCCCCGCCACCGGCGGTGCGGACGGCGAAGGAACCGTGGCCGGCCGCGCGCATGGCGCGCTCCAGCAGCGGAACGTCCCGTTCGGCGATCCGGCGCGCCCAGGCGACGGCATGCAGGTTGGGGTAAAGCGGCAGCAGCGGTTCGACGGCCGACGCGAAGCTCGCCTCCGTGACCGGAGCCGGACCGGCCATCGGACCGCTGAGCGCGCGCAGAAGCACGCTCTGATCCTCGAAATCAGACTTCAGCTGGTCATGGAGCTGGATGGCCTGGCGGTCGGCCAGAGCAAGTTCCGCTCCGCGGGTGGCGCTCCTGATCATCAGAAAGGCCGAAAAAGACAGGAACATTCCGGCGATGACGATCACCGCCAGTTTCCCGGTCCGTCCCCCTTCCCGATAACGCCGGTTCATCCGAACGCCCTCCACCCAATCCGTTCGAACAGCGAGTGCTCAAACCAATCATAGCGAAGGCAAGACATAAAAAGGTATGCGAAACTTGAAATTCAAACGAAAGGAGGATAGCGATCTAACCATTGGTAGGGAAAAGGACTATTGCATTGAGAAGAATGGGCGAAACTCTGTCGCACTTCGCAGCATACCCTCGACCTCTGTTTCAGAAATGTCATTGCACCGCACAAAACCACGATAGTTTCGACACTCTATCTTCTGCATACTTCTCCTGAACCCCTCCAGAGACCGTCTGATCTTTGTTATCAAAGCGGATCATGCCCGAGCAGGCGGACGACGGCGGTACGCAGGGCAAGCGGGGCCACCGGCTTGTGCAACAGCGGATAGCCGGACAGCCGCGCCTCGCGCAGCCGCTTTGGATCGGTGTCGCCGGTCAGGATCATTCCCGGAACCGGACGGTCGAACAGCTTGACGATCTGCCGGATCGCGACGATGCCGTTGGCTGCTCCCTTCAGCCGCAGATCGGAAATGATCAGGTGGAAGTGTTCGGGTGCCGGGCCGAGCCGCTCGACCGCCATGTCGTAGGAGTCCGCGCCGACGACACTGCATCCCCATTGCCCGAGCAGCGCCTCCAGCGCCGCCAGCACCATGGGGTCGTCCTCGATCACCAGGATGCGGGTGCGGCTGATGTCGGTTGTGCCGCCATCGGACGCCGATGACCCGGTTGCCGCGCTCTCCGCCTGTGCGGAGGCGTCCGCCCCTTCGGCCCCATGTTCGACGGATATCGGGACAAGGACGGCGAAGACGGTGCCCCGCCCCTCCTCGGCGCAGACCTCCAGCCCGAGGCCGAGCTTGCGGGCGAGGCCACGCACGAGGGTCAGGTCAAGGCCGAGCGCCCCTCCCCCCTCCCCGACCGGCTTCGCCAGTTCGGTCCGCAGGCCCGCCAGCCGCTGCGACGACAGGCCACGGCCGCTGTCCCACACCTCGACGCGCAGGCAGTCGCCGCGCAGGCGGCAGCCCAGCAGAACGCGGCCCCGCACCGTGCCGCGCAGGGCATTGGCGACCAGCCCGTGCAGCAGGCGTTCCAGCAGTGCGGAGTCGGTCCGCACCATCGCCGAACAGGGCATCACGGAGAAGCGCAGACCGCGGTCGGCGAAGCGCGGCGCCACCTCCAGCGCCAGACGCATCAGGACGCCATTCACCGCGTGGGTGCGGATGTCCGGCTCCATCAGGCCGCTTTCCAGGCGGACAAGGTCGAAATGGCCATCGACCATGCTGCGCATCGACTCCACCGCCTGGGCCATCGAGCGCAGCAGGTCGCGCCCCTCCCCAAACCGGCTTTCCGCCACTCTGCTTTCCACCACCCCTGCATCCAGCCGGCCATCCAGCGTGCCGATGAGCAGCGAGAGTGCGGCCAAAGGCTGGCGAAGGTCATGGCTCGCCGCCGCGAACAGCCTGTCGGCCGGATCGGGCATCCGCCGGACCGCAGGGGAGCCGGCATTCGCAGAGATGGAAGAGGCCGACAGCTCGAACCGCCACACTATCCCCCCGCCGGCAAGCCGCAGCACCTTGCGGTCGGGCACCATGTGCGGTCCGGCGGACGGGAACAGGCTGGTCTCCAGTTCGTCGGCCGGCATGCCGGCGGTCAGGCGTCCGGCCAGCAGCGGGAGGACCGCTGCCGCAGGCGTCCAGTCGGCGAGCCGTCCATCGGTCCCGAACACCAGAAGGGCCGGCCCCGCGCTGCCGGCGTCGTCGTGGCTGCCGTTCACCGTCACACCTGCATCCCAAACCTCATGCTCCGATAGGACTAGAGACTATGGAAGGCACGGCCCGTTGCAAAGCCCGCCATTGGGCAGATGGAACGCGAAGATCATAACGGTCACCTCAATCAAACCTTTCGTTGCTTTTTCGGTAAACCCTATGCATTGAAAGGACTTCCCACCTCGCTTGTTACAATTCGACAAATATTCGGTGACTTATTTGATTCGGCCTTCAGCGTTTTTTAGGAATAGGCCGCAATGATCGCCCGATGGATTGCGACACGCAGACTTGCGCCGACGCCGGGCGGGGCGGGACCGCGGCCGGGGAACTCCCGCCTGCCGATCCTCTGCGGCTCGCCATGCTGCATCTGCCCGACGCGGTTGCATTGCTCAAGGCGCACCACGACTGCACAGGCGCGCTGACCGACCTGGAATGGCTGTCCGCCAACCCGGCGGCGGAGCGGCTGATGGGCATCGCCCCACTGACGGGCCGGCGGCTGCGCGGCGGCGGCATCGATGCCGCCTGCCCCGGCCTGTTCGCCGCCCTGGCCGATGCCCTGCACGGCCCGGTGGAGCGCACTGTCGCGGCGCGGCATGGCACGACGCCGGTGCGCTGGCGGGTATCGGCCGGCCCTGTGGCCGGCGGGTTGTGCGCCGTACTGACCGACCTTGGCCCCGAAGCGCCGACGGTGGCCGAGGCTCTGGCCGAAAGCCTGACCGCAGCGCTCGAGCACAGTGCGGAAAGCTTCGCCCTGTTCGACCATGAGGACCGGCTGGTCCATGCCAACGGCCGGCTGAAGAGGGATTTGCCCGATGTGGCCGACCGGCTGGTTCCCGGCGTTTCGTTCGAGGAGCTGGCCAACCGCTTTGCCCTGACCGACCCGCGCCTGACCACCGACGAGGAGCGCCGCGCCTGGGTGGCGGTACGGCTGGAGCGCCATCGCCGCCTGGAGCCGCCGGTGGTCGTGCCCCTGCCCGACGGACGCTGGCTGCTCAGCCGCGAACATGCGGTGCCGGGCGGCGTACTGGTCCACTACACCGACGTCACCACGCTGAAACTGAACGAGGAGCGGCTGCGCATCCGCGAGGCGGAGGCCCGAACCGCCCGCGCCGAGGCGGAAAGCGCCAGCCGCGCCAAGAGCGCCTTCCTGGCCCAGATGAGCCACGAACTGCGGACACCGTTGAACGCCGTCCTCGGCTTTTCGGAGATGCTGCTGTCCGAGGCGTTCGGGCCGCTGGGCAACCCCCGCTACCGCAGCTATGCCGGCGACATCCGCGATGCGGGAACCCATCTGCTGGCGCTGATCGACGACATCCTGGAACTGTCGCGCCTGGATGGCGGCGGCATGCCGATGGCCGAGGAGGGGGTGGACCTCGACATGCTGTCGCTGCGCGTCGTCTCCGCCCTGCAGGAGGTGGCGAAGGAAGGCGACGTGCATTTGCGCCGGGAGGTACCGGCCGACCTGCCGCTTCTGCAGGGCGACGCCCAGGCGCTGACCCAGATGCTGACCAATCTGCTGTCGAACGCCGTCACCCACACCCGTCCCGGCGGCGAGGTGATGCTGACCGCGCATCTGATGCCGGACGGCGGGATCGGGCTGATGGTGGCCGATACCGGCGTGGGCATCCCGAGCGCCGAGCTTCCGCGCATCCTCCACCCGTTCGAACCGCCGGACTCCACCATCGCCCGCAACTCCCGCGGGACAGGGCTGGGGCTGCCCATCGTCAAGCGGCTGGTCGAGATGCATGGCGGACGGATGGAGCTGACCAGCCAGCCCGGCGTCGGCACCGCGGTCGTGCTGGTCTTCCCCGCCGACCGCAGCCTGCCGCGCGACCGCTGCCGCCCGGCGCCCCTGCCTCCGGTCATTCTGCCCAGCTGACTCTGCCAAACCATTTCTGCCGAGCTAATTTCGCCGCGCCGACTGCCGGCATCCACCTTTTGCCCCTTGGCGGGGGCGGGACGACAGGTCATTGTGGGCCGCATGTTCCCTACACGTTCCCGTTTCGATGGTGGCACCGCGTCATGAGCGACGACATTGCCGTTCCGGTTTCCGACAACGAGGCCAGCTTCCCGGCTGTGGGCGCGCCGCCGATCTTCCGCGGCGTCCGGCGGGCGCTGGCGACGCGCGGCTATGCCAGCCTGATTGAATTCCGTTTGGCGAGCGGCCGGCGGGCCGACGTGCTCGCCATCGACGAGGCCGGCACCATCCTGATCGTCGAGGTGAAGAGCGGTGTGCCCGATTTCCGCTCCGACCAGAAATGGCAGGAGTATCGCGAATGGTGCGATGCTTTCTATTTCGCGGTGGATGACGGCTTCCCGACCGAACTGATCCCGGAGGATTGCGGCTTGATCGTCGCCGACGCCTACGGCGCCGAAGTCCTGCGCGAGGCTCCGGTCGCCAAGCTGGCCGCCGCCCGCCGCAAGACCCTGCTCCTGCGCGCCGCGATGACGGGCGCCGGCCGTCTGCACCGGATCGAGGATCCAATGTTTACCCAATCCTCGCCGACCGTGTGACCCGGCCACCCGACCGCGGGGATGCGGAAGGGCACGGAACCGGCTAGACTGCGGCCACCACATCAACCGGGAAGAGCGGACCGGCATGCCGGCGGACCAGATGGGCGCAGCACATCCCTTGCACATCCTGCTGGCGGAGGACGAGACGGTCACCCGCCTTGCCGCCCGCGTCCTGCTGGAGCGCGCCGGCCATCGGGTGGTGGCGGTGGAGGACGGACAGGCCGCCGTCGCCGCCGCTGCGACCGATGCTTTCGACCTGATCCTGATGGATCTCGGCCTGCCCGGCCTGCCGGGCGACGAGGCGGTCCGCGCCATCCGGCACCAGTCCGGCGGCGGCACACCCCGCATCCTGATGCTGACCGCCAGCGCCACCGGCGAAGGCCAGGACCGCTGTGACGGCTGCGGCGCCGATGGAACGCTGATCAAGCCGCTGCGGCTCGACGCCCTGCTGGCGGCGCTGAGCCGGGGAGCGCAGGCCAGGACGCCGGCAGCCGACCCGGCTTCTGAACCGGCGTTCGACGAGCGCGCCATCGGGACGATGCAGGAGATGCTGCCCGCCGCCCGCGTCGCCGAACTGATCGACAAGACGGTGGCGGTGCTGCGCCAGCACGGACAGACGCTGGACGAGGCGCTGAAAAACGGGGACCGGACGACCGCCGGGGCGATGGCCCATAAGATCGCCGGCGTGTCCGGGCAATATGGCTGCGTCGCCCTGCGACGGGCCGCACGCGCTCTTGAGAAGGATCTGGAGGAAGCGGGCGCCGATACGGGCGGCCAAGCCGGTGAATTGGCCGGCATGCTGACGCCGGCGCTTGAATTCCTGGAACGCTGCGCTGCCGCGGCGCGGGGATAACTTACCCCGGCCGGCGGCAGTCGGCGCCGTCCTTTAGCCCCGCTCGCCGGGCGAAACGGCGACGCAGTGATGACCGTGCTTGGTCAGGACGGCGCAGGCCTTGCGGGCATCCTTCTCGTCCAGTCCGGTCAGGCGGGCACGGTAGACGGTGTCCTTGCCGGTCTTGGCCTCGACCACGCTGGCCTTGGCGGTGCGCAGCAGGAAAGGGGCCTGCTTGACGGCCTGCGACACCGCCTTGTTGCCCGCCGCCTTGCTGGAGAAGGCGCCGACCTGAACGCCCCAATGCGAGGGGCTGCCGCCACGGGTGGACTTCTCCTCACGGGCCGGCGCGGCGGGGATCGCCGCCGGAACCGCCGCGGTCTGCAGCGAGGCGCGGACCGGCTTGGCCTTGACCTCGACCTCCTCGTCGTCATCGTCCCCTTCGCCGTCGATGGCGTCGGACCGGGTGGTGTCGAGGCTCGCCATCACCGGCGCATCGTCACGGCCCCGGTTGGGCCGGCCGAAGGCCTGGTCGAGCAGCGCCGCCATCCTGTTGTCGCGCGATACGGCAGACTTGCCGCCCAGCACGACGCCGACCAGACGCCGCCCGTCCCGCACCGCCGAGGCGGCGAGGTTGAAGCCGGACGCCACGGTATAGCCGGTCTTGATGCCGTCCATGCCCTCGTAGCGGGACATCAGGTGGTTGTGGTTGGCCAGGGTGCGGCCGCCATAGACGAAGTTGCGGCGGCTGAAATAGGGGTAATATTTCGCGTGGTCGCGCATCAGCGCGCGCGACAGGAAGGAATAGTCGCGGGCGGTCGTCACCTGCTCCATGTTCGGCAGGCCGGAGGCGTTGCGGTAGACGGTGTGCCGCATGCCCAGTTCACGGGCCTTGCGCGTCATCATCTCGGCGAAGCGCGACTCGGTGCCGCCCAGCGCCTCCGCCAGCACCACGGCGGCGTCGTTGGCCGACTTGGTGACGAGGCCGAGGATCGCCGTCTCCACCTTCAGAGTCTGGCCGGCGCGCAGGCCGAGCTTGGTCGGCGTCATGCTCTCCGCCCAGGACGAGACCGGCAACTGCTGGTCGAGGGTCAGCCGACCGTCCTCCAGCGCGTCGAAGGTCAAATAGAGCGTCATCATCTTGGTCAGCGACGCCGGATGAGTGATCGCATCGGCGTCCTGGTCGATCAGCACCTGCCCGGTGCGGGCATCGACCACGATGGCGGCGGCCTTGGCCGCCAGCGCCTCGGCCGCGGACAGGCCGGACCCGACAGCCACCATCCCCAGCAGCGCAGCCGCCGCGAGCAGATGGCGACCCATACCCGCCGAACTCCGCCCGCCGGCCGTATCCGCCGCGCGAAAGGCGAACGGAAACAATCCGTTACGAACGGTGTTGCGCGTTACACTCATGATGGCCCCGCCAACCGCTAGATCTTGGTGCTTGGTTCAATGGTAAATTCGTGCGAAATCAGTGTCTAGCATGAATTCGTTAATTTACTGCTTTGGCTTTTCGCAGTTTCTGTGGCCAAAATCGCGGGTCCTGCATGTAGAGGGTAAGGAACGGCGGGGACGGCACGGCGGAAGGGGTGCGGCACGGCGCGAACGGAAGGGGCAAACGGATTACCGGCGCCCTCCGGCAGGCCAAAGCCCACCGGTGTCCGGAGATCGGGTCTTGCCGCCACGTCCTTCGTTCTCCACCTACCAGGGGCCGCCGACGCGAGGCAAGCGACAATGAGCCGTGGTCATCAAAGAACCGTTCCGGTCGCCTTTTTTTCCCGCGGGAGTGACCGTCGGGCCATGGTCCGCGCAACCGCCAGGATGGCGGGGATTGCCGCCCTGGCAGCCGCGCTGCTCACGCTCGCCGGTTGCAGTTCCGTCGGGCCGACCGACAACCCGGTGGCGCGCAAGCTGACATGGTTCAGCTATCTCAACGGCGACGACCTGCGGTCCGGCTGCGGCAAGGACAGCGCCGACCGCTACCGGCTGATCTTCAACGCCGACTACAACCGGCATGTCCGCACCTACGACATCGTCGGCGACCCGGACCGCGGCGGCGCGGCGGTCGAAGCCCACGTGATCGAGGCGACCGACCTCACCCGCCTGACGCTGGCCGATCCGTTCTCCGCCGCGCGCGGCAACACGGCGACCCTGCAACTGAGCGCCGCGCAGTTCGACAGCTTCGTCGGCCGCCTGCGCGAGGACGGGGTCTTCGACCCGCCGCCCCAGGGGTTGCGGTTGCCGTCCAACGGCTTTTACTGGCTGATCAACGGCTGCCGGGCTGGGCAATGGTTCTTCACCGCCTACCCCTACCCGTCCAGCCGCTTCACCGACGCCCGGTTCCCGGAGCTGCTGCGCAGCATCGACCCGACCGGGATCGCCTATCCCGGCCTGCCGGCTCCCGACGAGGTTCCGCGCACCCTGCCCTCCTCCGGCCAGCTGGCTGACGGCGGCGTGTTCTTCGAGGTGCAGATCGGGCGCGACGGGCTGGGCCACTACGGGCTGGTCGGCCCGACTGCCCCCTTCGGGGCGCTGCTGCTGAGCGCCCTTCCAGGGAAATGAGCCAAGCCGACGGTGGCGGTCACAAGTGACCGCAGGGCGGTGGCGGTCAGGGGTGACCGCCGGGGTTCAGACGGTCTCTTCGGCCGGCTGGCGCGGACGCATGTCTTCCGGGACCAGCGTCTCGACCCAGGGGCCGTCCGGCATGCGCCGGGCCAGTTCGGTCAGGTTGCGGTTCCACCACTGGCGCTGTTCGGCGAGGTCGTCATAGTCGTA
This sequence comes from Azospirillum sp. 11R-A, assembly GCF_049472615.1. Lineage (NCBI taxonomy): Bacteria > Pseudomonadati > Pseudomonadota > Alphaproteobacteria > Rhodospirillales > Azospirillaceae > Azospirillum > Azospirillum sp. 11R-A. The sequence goes on from NZ_JBCEBL010000003.1 coordinate 200,303, forward strand.
GTTCGACTGGCGCCAGCTGCGCGATTCGGCATGGTAGGACACCATGTCGATGGGGAAGCCGACATCGTTGCTGGAGAAGCGCGTGCTGTCGAAGGACAGGTAGGCCAGCTTCAGCGCCGTCTGCATGTCGGTGCCGTAGGTCAGCGCGCGGTCCAGGATCGGCTTGCCGTAGGCCGTGGCACCGATCGACAGATAGGGCGTGCGCTCGTCCACCTCGATCCAGTTGCCCTCCGGATAGACCAGGAACATGTAGGGTTCGCGGTCTTCGGCCAGCTGGCCGCCGATGATGGCGTGCAGGTTGAAGTGCAGCTTCGACGCCTCCAGTGACTCCCTGTCCTCCGCGGCGACTTGCCGCAGGCAAGCGGTGAAGGCCGAAACAGCGTCCAGCATGGTCGAATAGGACTCGCCCCGGCGCTTCTGCATGTCGCGGCGCAGATAGGCCAGCGTCTTGTCGCGCACGCTGCGCAGGCCGGAATTCATGATGAAGAAGCGGTCGCCGCCGCTGCCCATCATCGTCACCTTGCGAGCCGACGAAAGCTGCGATCCGCTGGTGATCCGGCCGTCCGACAGACCGATCAGGCCGTCGCGGGTCTTGATGCCAAGGCAATAGGTCATGATCGAAATGGTCCCGAAGATGCGGCCTGAAGAGCGGATGGTCCGGCACGCCGCGTCCAAGCGCCGCACCTGACCTATGGCCGAGGCGAGTCCCGCCCGCGGCCAAGCTACACTTGTCCCAGCGCCGGTAAAGCCTTCGTTAAGGACATCCGCCATCAGGGCCGCTTTCAAGGACTTGCCGACGGTTCCGCGTAGCGGGCGCCGGCCGGCAACGGAAGCGACGCGGCTGTCATCGGAGCTTCACGCCATGGGGGTATGGTGCGGCGCAAGGGAGTAAGCCGGATACCTGCCGAACGGACTGTTGACACCGCGCCGTGCTTAGCCCATAAAACTCTTATATTGCAGTGCAGCATTTCCTGCGCCGTTCCGCGGCTTGGGGAATCAGGCGGTCAACGGCTGCACAGCGTAAAAACGCAACGCACACCGCTGCCGGCAGGCTCCTCGCCACGCTTTGCGGCGGACGGGTCTCCCAACCAAACGCCGGCATCAGCCAGGAAGGAACGCGCGCCATGAACCAGTTCACGCCGAAGTCGCTCGAAAACGTCGCCGCCCAGGCCAAGGAGCAGTATGAGGGCCTGGTGAAGGCCGGCCAGGAGCAGACGGTCAAGCAGTTCGAGCAGACCGCGACCGCCGCCAAGGAGCAGTTCGAGAAGACTGCCACCCAGTTGCTGAAGAGCTACGAGGACCTGCAGGCCACCGGCAAGGCCAATGTCGAGGCGCTGATCGCCAGCAGCACCATCGCCGCCAAGGGCGCCGAGGATCTGGGCCGCGAAGTCGTTGCCTACGGCCAGTCGGCTCTCGACAAGTCCATCACGACCGGCAAGGCGCTGCTGACCGCCCGGACCATCCAGGAAGTGGTGGAGTTGCAGAACGATTTCCTGAAGTCCAGCTTCGACTCGCTGCTGGCCGAGACCACCCGCCTTCAGGAACTGTCGACCAAGGTCACCAACGAGGCGCTGGCCCCGCTGAACGCCCGCGTCACCGCGACGGTCGAGACCTTCTCCAAGCCGATCGCCAAGCCGATCGCCGCCTGAGCGGCCCCATCGGATGGCATGTGACGGCCGGGGTTCAGCCATGGACCCCGGCATCGCAAACGGCCCGGCAACCTCCACGCGGTTGCCGGGCCGTCTTGCGTTCGAGCCGCCGATGCGCTTGCCGGATTTTCGCGCGGAAGTTTTTGTGCAGTGCACAATACGGATTGACTCCGCCCGCCGGCTTCCTTATCTTCAGGTTATGTTGCAGTGCAGCATATCTCGGGCGCCCGCTCTGCCGGGGCCCGAGGGTTTCAACCCACTCCGCAATCGGCCGCCGCATCGCCGGGGCCGCGCGGTTGACCCCTTATAGAGAGCGCGAGGAGCATAGCCATGTCCGACCAGATCGCCGCCGTCACCAAGTCCGTCGAAGACGCCATCGTCACTGCCAAGCAGAACCTGGAAGGCCTGGTGAAGGCCCAGCAGGAGCAGATCGAAAAGGCCTCCGCCAAGGTGCTGAAGAGCTATGACGAGCTGACCGTTCTCACCAAGGAGAATGTCGATGCGCTCGTGAAGTCCGGCACCGTCGTCGCCAAGGGCGCGGAAGAGGCCGGCAAGCAGGTCGCCGCCTTCACCCAGTCCTCGCTGGAGAAGAGCGTGTCGAACGCCAAGGCCCTGCTGGCGGTGAAGACGATCCAGGAACTGGTCGAACTGCAGAAGGCCTACACCAAGGCCAGCCTCGACGCATTCGTGTCGGAAAGCACCAAGCTGCAGGAGCTGACCGTCAAGGTCGCCAACGAGGCGCTGGCTCCGCTGAACGCCCGCGTCAACGCCACGGTCGAGGTTCTGTCGAAGAAGCCGGTCGCCGCCTGACCGGCCCGACTCTCCGGTTTTCTTGACCGGTGGGCAGACAATGCCCACCTGAAGGACCGCATCGCAGCGGCCCGGTATCCCGCCTTGGGATGCCGGGCCGTTTTGCGTTCCCGGCCGCCCTCTTCCACCAACGGTCGGAAGGCCCCTTGATCGGGGTAGGGTTTTCCGCCGATTGCGGCCATTTCCGAAGCGGTGTCTCCTATTACGGAGTAGCGGAAGGGCCTGCGGTCCAAAGGAGGGTCTGCCAAATGGAGGTCAGCTGAAAACGGCCCCTTCCCACCGCGCCCGAAATGACCATATCATTCCCAGTGAAAGTGCATCGCGATGACATTCGACTGGGACCATGGCCGACTCTGACAAGCAGGGCAACGACGGCACTAACAGCGGCGTGGTCGTCAAGGCCAAGCCGAAGACCAAGAAGCCGTCGATGTACAAGGTGTTGATGCTGAACGACGATTACACTCCCATGGAGTTCGTCGTTCTCGTTCTCGAACGCTTCTTCAGCAAATCGCGGGAGGAAGCGACACAGATCATGCTGCATGTGCACCGGCGGGGTGTGGGGTTGTGCGGCGTGTTCACCTACGAGGTGGCGGAGACGAAAGTCACGCAGGTGATGGACTTTGCGCGCCAGAACCAGCACCCGCTGCAATGCACGTTAGAAAAGGATTAGACCCACACATGCTGTCGCGTAACCTGGAACAGACGCTGCACCGAGCCCTGGCCCACGCGAACGAGCGCAGGCATGAATACGCGACGCTCGAACATCTGCTTCTCGCGTTGACCGAAGACTCCGATGCTACCGCCGTCTTGCGCGCTTGCGGGATCGATCTCGACCGACTGCGCGCGGAACTGTCGGATTACCTCGACAATGAACTGGCGAACCTTATCACGAACAGGCCCGATGATGCCAAGCCGACGGCTGGTTTCCAGCGGGTTCTGCAGCGTGCGGCCATCCACGTCCAGTCGTCGGGACGTGAGGAGGTGACGGGAGCAAATGTGCTCGTTGCCTTGTTCTCTGAACGCGAGAGCCACGCGGTTTACTTCCTGCAGGAGCAGGAGATGACCAGGTTCGATGCGGTCAACTACATCTCTCACGGAATCGCGAAGGCTCCGGGCCGCTCGGAAACAAAGCGTGTCTCGGGCGCTGACGACGAGGCGGCGGCGGAGAAGGTCGTGAAAAAAGGCAGCGAAGCGCTAGAGGCGTACTGTGTCAACCTGAACAAGAAGGCGTCCGGCGGGAAGATCGATCCGCTGATCGGCCGGGAGCAGGAGGTCGAACGGACCATCCAGATCCTGTGCCGGCGGTCGAAGAACAACCCGCTCTACGTCGGCGACCCCGGTGTCGGCAAGACCGCCATCGCAGAGGGCCTCGCCCGCCGCATCGTGCAGCAGGAAGTGCCTGAGGTGCTGCGCAACGCCACCATCTTCGCGCTCGACATGGGCTCGCTGCTGGCCGGCACGCGCTACCGCGGCGACTTCGAGGAGCGGCTGAAGGCCGTCGTGTCCGAACTCGAGGCGACGGAGGGGGCGATCCTCTTCATCGACGAGATCCACACGGTGATCGGTGCCGGCGCCACCTCGGGCGGTGCGATGGATGCCTCGAACCTGCTGAAGCCGGCGCTGGCCTCCGGCTCGCTGCGCTGCATCGGTTCGACCACCTACAAGGAATATCGCAGCTACTTCGAGAAGGACCGGGCGCTGGTCCGCCGCTTCCAGAAGATCGACGTCAACGAGCCGTCGGTCGAGGATGCGATCAAGATCCTCCAGGGCCTGAAGCCCTACTACGAGAAGCACCACAAGGTCACCTACACCAACGACGCCATCCGCGTCGCGGTGGAGCTGTCGGCCAAGTACATCGGCGACCGCAAGCTGCCCGACAAAGCCATCGACATCATCGACGAGGTCGGTGCGGCGCAGATGCTGCTGCCGGAGAACAAGCGCCGCAAGAAGATCGGCGTGAAGGACGTGGAGGCGGTGGTCGCCAAGATCGCCCGCATCCCGCCGAAGTCCGTCAGCCGCGACGACAAGGAAACGCTGCTGAACCTGGAGCGCGACCTGAAGACCATGGTCTTCGGCCAGAACAAGGCGATCGACGCGCTGGTCTCCGCGATCAAGCTGGCCCGTGCCGGCCTACGCGAGCCGGAGAAGCCCATCGGCAACTACCTGTTCACCGGCCCGACCGGTGTCGGCAAGACCGAGGTGGCCCGCCAGCTCGCCATGACGCTGGGCATCGAGCTGACCCGCTTCGACATGTCCGAGTACATGGAGCGGCACACGGTGTCGCGCCTGATCGGCGCCCCTCCGGGCTATGTCGGCTTCGACCAGGGCGGCATGCTGACCGACGCCATCGACCAGCACCCGCACTGCGTCCTGCTGCTGGACGAGATCGAGAAGGCCCATCCGGATCTGTTCAACATCCTGTTGCAGATCATGGACCACGGCAAGCTGACCGATCACAACGGCAAGATCGTCGATTTCCGCAACGTCATCCTGATCATGACCTCGAACGCCGGGGCCGCCGACATGGCCAAGCCCGCCATCGGCTTCGAGCGTGACCGCCGGGTCGGCGAGGACATCGAAGCGGTCGAGAAGATGTTCACGCCGGAGTTCCGCAACCGTCTCGACGCGATCATCCCGTTTGCGCCGCTGACGCAGGAGGTTATCAACCGCGTCGTCGACAAGTTCATCATGCAGATGGAAGCGCAGCTGGAAGACCGCGGCGTGTCCATCGAGCTGAACGAAGAGGCGCGCGAGTGGCTGGGCAAGAAGGGCTACGACCCGCTCTACGGCGCCCGCCCGCTCGGCCGCGTGATCCAGGAGTACATCAAGAAGCCGCTGGCGGAAGAGCTGCTGTTCGGCAAGCTCAGCAAGGGCGGTCTGGTCAAGGTCACCGTCAAGGACGACAAGCCGGCCTTCGACTACACCGAAGGCAACCGGCCGAAGCGCACCTCCGGCGACGATGACGAGGAGATGGTGTCGGAGATGGTCGAGTAAGTTCGCCCCATCGGCCCACCAACCCGTTCCGCATCGTAAAAAAGGGGACCGTCCGCGGTCCCCTTTTTCGTTGTGTGGCCAATGGGTGCGGCCGACGGATGCGCTCTTTTGCATCGGATCGTCACCGCGCGATACTTTTGCGCGAAGGCCGGACTGCGGTATGGTCGCGCCATGACCGAATCCGCCGCCACGCCGCCCGCCGTCGATCAAGCCGGCCTTGCCCAGTCCGCAGATGCGCAGGCACCGCTGATGCCGGCACCCGATGCGCTGCGCATCGCGTTTTCCTGCGCCGACACGGACGAGGCGCGCGCCGCCCGCACCCGGCTGGTCCACCGCTATGGCAATGCCTTGGCGGACGAAGCCGACGTGATCGTGGCGTTGGGCGGCGATGGCTTCCTGCTGGAAACCCTGCACCGGGCGCTGAGCCGCAACCGGGAACGGCCGACTCCGGTCTATGGCATGAACCGCGGTTCGGTCGGCTTCCTGCTGAACGCCTATCGCGAGGAGGATCTGGCGGAGCGAATCGTGGCGTCCCAGCATGTCCGCCTGCATCCGCTGCGCATGGTGGCGACGCGGGTGAATGGCGAGCGGGTCGAGGCGCTCGGCATCAACGAGGTTTCCCTTCTGCGCGAGACGCGGCAGGCGGCCAAGCTGCGCATCACCATCGACAAGGTGGTCCGGCTGCCGGAGCTGATCTGCGACGGCGCGCTGGTGGCGACGCCGGCCGGCAGCACCGCCTACAACCTGTCGGCCCACGGCCCCATCGTGCCGCTGAATGCCGGCGTTCTGGCCCTGACCCCGATCAGCGCCTTCCGCCCGCGGCGCTGGCGCGGCGCGCTGCTGCCGCACACCGCCAAGATCACCTTCGACGTGCTGGAGGAAGGCAAGCGCCCGGTCAGCGCCGTCGCCGACTTCACCGAGGTGCGCGAGGTTCTGCGGGTCGAGGTCCAGGAATGCCGCGAAGTCGGCCTGACCCTGCTGTTCGACCCGGAACTGAACTTCGAAGAGCGCATCCTGAAGGAACAGTTCGCGCCGTAAGGCATGCGTCCCTCCTTCACGCCCGCCGCGCGACCCACACCGCGGTCAGGTCGTCGCGCAGCGGCAGGCTGGTGCGGGCATAGAAGCTGTCCATCATCGGCCGCAGCGGGTGCTGGCGGTCGCGGGCCAGCGCGTCGCGGACGAAATCGGGTACGGCGCCCTGCCCCAGCGGGGCATGCTCGTCGCTGCCGCATTCGATCAGGGCATCGCTGTACAGGAACAGGAAACCGCCGCGCGGCAGGCGGTGGCTCTGGTCGACATACTGCGCCCGGCGCGAGGCGCCGAGTACCAGCCCGGCCGAATCGAGCAGGCGGATGTCCGGCCCGTTTCCCTTCGCGCCGGCCGGTGTTCCCAGCACCGGGTTGGGCGAGCCCGCTGCGGCGAAGGTCAGCGTGTCGATGGCGAGGTCGAGGATGCCGAAAAAGGCGGTGGCGAACTGCCCCGTCGGCAACACGTCCTTCAGCGCGCCGTTCAGCTGGGTCAGCCATTGCGACGGCGCCATATGCTGCATCGGAAAGCGGTCGATCAGCGTATGCAGGCGGAAGGTGTTGATCGCCGCGGTGATGCCGTGCCCGGCGAAATCGATCATCAGCAGCCCCAGCCGGCGGTCGCCCAGCGGATAGAGGCCCCAGAAATCGCCGCCCAGCTCCGACGAAGTCTCGAAATGGGCGTCCAGCGTCAGGCCGTAGCGGTCCGCCACCTCGGCAAGCTTGCGGGTCTCCGGCAGAAGCGAGGTCTGCATGGCGCGGGCATGCGACAGCTCGCGCTGGACCCGTTCGCGGAAGGCGGCGAGATCGTTGAACAGCTTGCGCTTTTCCAGCTGGTGGCGGACACGCGCCACGCATTCGCCGGGCTTGATCGGCTTGGAGATGAAATCGCTGCCGCCGGCCTCGAAACAGCGCACCTGCTCCTCGTCGCTGTCCAACGCGGTCTGGAACAGCACGGGAAGCTGCTCGTGCGTCGCGTTGCGGCGCAATGCCTCGCACATCTCCCAGCCGTTCATCACCGGCATGTCGACGTCCAGCAGGACGAGGTCGGGGCGGAAACGGTCGACCGCCGCCAGCCCTTCCCGGCCATTCTCGGCGAAGGCGATCTCGGCGATGCCGGCGCGGCGGATCACCAGGGCGAGCGATTTGCGGTTGAATTCGTTGTCGTCGACGATCAGGACGCGGCAGTCCGACAGCGACAGGGCGGGCGCGGCCATGGACGCTCCGTCAGCGGTCGAACTGCAGGACGGTGCAGCGCCCGCCGTCGGTCACCGTCACCCGAGAGGCCAGCGTCCGCATGAAGACGAAGCCGCGGCCCGACCGCGCCTTGTTGCCGGTGGTCGCCGGGGCCAGCGCGGTGTCGAAGCCGCCGCCCTGGTCGACCACCGCGATGGCGATGCAGCGCCCGTTCCAGCGGCAGAAGATGTCCAGCCGCCGCCGCGTCACGGCGGGATCGCCCAGCCGGTCGCGCATCATCTCGCTGAACCGGCGATAGCCGCCCGGCTCCCCCTTCACCGCGCTGGACAGGCCCAGATTGCCGTGGACGATGGCGTTGGCGACGGCCTCGTGCAGACAAAGCTCCACATTGGACCGGCGCTGCGGATCCAGAACGCCGCGCCGCACCAGCTCGTCGCAGACCAGCACCGGGCATTGCAGGCCATAGGCGGTGCCGGTGGTCAGCGACAGGTAGAATCCCGGAAGCCCGGGATCGTCCGTCGCCGGTGCCCCCGACCAGTCGTCGAGCGGAGCCGCCGCCTCGTCGGCGCCCTCCCCCAGCTCGACCGTCAGAAAGGGGCTCCGGTCGAAGGCGGCGCGCAGACGGTCGCGGTCGGCCCGCTCCATCAGCAGCGTTTCGACCGCCCGCTCCGGCAGTCCCCGCCCGGTTGCCACGGCATCGTCCCGCTGGTCCTGCATTGTCCCGGCGAAGCGCGACGCGACGCGGGCGGCCATGTCGGCGGGCACCCGGTCGCGCAACAGGCTGAAGCCGCGGAGTGCCGGTTCGGCCGGGCTGTCATGATGAGCGGCGTCCATGCGGCAAACTCCCCTGGGACAAGGACCGGCGGGTCAGGACTCGGCAGGTCGGAATTCCGCAGGTCAGAACTCGGCGGATCAGAACTCGATGGTGATGATCTCGCCCAGCCGCGCCAGTTTGATCGACCGCTTCACGTCACCCAGGGGATGGCGAACGATCATCTTGATGTTGCGGCTCTCGGTCTCCTCCTGGAGGATCAGCAACATCCCGAGCCCGGCGGAGTCGATGAAGTCCAGCTTCGACATGTCGATGACGAAGCGCCGCGCGCGGGACTGCTCGACCAGTTCGACGATGTCTCTGAGCCGGTCATGGTCGGTGAACTCGAGGCGGCCCGTCAGCCACACCTCCGTCGCATCGACTGTGTTGGTCGTCTTGAAATCCATAGATCCTCTCAAGATCCTCTCACCCGGTCCGCAACCCTGGCCGCACCCATACAAATGCGCGCGAAACCAAAGCCTTCCGCCTATGCACAGTAGTGCAAGAACTCAGAGGACCTCAAGCACCGATACCGGGATGGGACAACCGCTCCCCCCAGGCGCGACACTTTTCCTCCGCTTCCCGCTCCTGGGACTCAACCCGCATGGACGGGCGGCGGACGACGGGGTAGAACATCCCCAGGGAGGCGCGCGCTCCGCGTGCCGCACCGCCGCCAGCCGCGCTATGACGAACCTCCGGAACGAAGGCATGACCAGGATCGTTGAGGCATGGCGGCGCATACCGACCGTATCGGCCAAGTTCCTGCTGATCCTGGTGCCCAGCCTCGTGGTGGCGGTTTCGCTGTTCTCGGCCCTGTTCTTCTATGACCGCTACAAGGATTTGCAGGCGGCGCTGCGGGAGAAGGTGGCGACCATCGCCGACATCAACGCGGCGGCGCTGTCCAACAATCTGTGGACCTTCGACGTCCAGGCGATCCGCAACGTCATCCAGGCCATCGGCGCCAACCGGGAGCTTGTCTGCGTCGAGGTGAGCGACGATCTGGCCGACGGGCTGTTCGCCTGGCCGGGGCCGAGCTGTCCCTTGAGCAGCGACGCCAACATCGAGCGGCGGCCGGTCCGGGTCCAGAACCTCCAGGTCGGCACCATCACCCTGCATTACAGCCACGACGTGGTGCGCGAACAGCTGCGGCAGGAGGTGGTGAACACCGCGGTGCTGCTTCTGCTGATGCTGGCCGGCACCATCGCGGCGGCGCTGGCGGCACTGCGGCTGACGGTGGGCCGGCCGCTGGGGCGGCTGATCGCCTCCATCCTGGAATCGGAGCGGGGCGGCGGGCACCAGCCGGTGGACTGGCGCGCCGCCGACGAGCTTGGGCGGGTGATCCAGGCCCACAACGCCATGCTCGCCCGGCTGGGACAGGAGGAGGCCGCCCTGCGCAAGAGCGAGCAGCGGCTGGCGCTGGCCATCACCGCCACCCGGTCCTCCGTCTGGGATTACGACCTGCACAGCGGGCAATATTGGTGGTCGAAGGAATTCCCCGCCCTGCTCGGCTATGGCCCGAGCGAGCTGCGGATGACGGCGGAGACCTGGTCCTCGCTGCTGCATCCGGACGAGGCGGAGCGGGTGATGGCGGAGTCGCGGCGCCGGGTGCGCGACCGCGCCATGGCCTACACCGCCGTCTACCGCATGCGCCGGCGCGACGGCCGGTGGGCCTGGATCGAGGACCGCGCCACCGCCCAGCGCGATCCCGACGGCCGCGCCCGCCGCCTGACCGGAACCATGTCCGACGTCACCGAACGGGTGCGGGCCGAGCTGGATCTGGCCCATGAGCGCAACGTGCTGCAGGTCACGCTGGACAACACCGACCAGGGCATCATCAAGGTCGACGGCGACGGGCGGGTGGTGACGGCGAACCGCCGCGCCGCCGAGCTGCTGAACATCCCGCCCGAGGTTCTGGCCGGCAACCCGCGCTTCGCCGACGTGGTGGCGCTCCAGCGCCGCCAGGGCGAGTTCGGCGAGATGGGCGACGACCCCGACCTCTATCTCAGCTACGGCGTCGGCGCGGGGGGCAGCGGACGCGGCTCCGACGCCGGTACGGATGCCGGCTTCGCGATGCCGCCCCCGGGCGAGCCGGCGGGGATGATCGACCAGCCCTTCACCTTCAAGCGCCGCCGTCCCGACGGCCGCATCGTCGAGGTCCGCACCAACCCGCTGCCGGAGGGCGGATTCGTCCGCACCCTGACCGACGTGACGGTGGAAGCCCGGTCGGCCGAGGAAATCTTCAATGCGATGCAGGAGCTGGAACGCGCCTATGCCGATTTGAAGGAGACCCAGGCCAATCTGGTCCAGGCCGAAAAGATGGCCTCGCTCGCCCTGCTGGTCGCCGGCGTCGCGCATGAGATCAACACCCCCATCGGCATCGCCTTCGGCTGCGCCACCCATCTGTCGGGCCGGACCGGGATGCTGGCCGAGGGGTTCGAACGCGGGACGATGAAGAAGTCGGAGCTTGCCGCCTATGTCGCCACCGCCAGCGAATCCTCCCGGCTGATCGAACAGAACCTGACCCGCGCCGCCGAACTGATCCAGAGCTTCAAGCGCGTCGCCGTCGACCAGACCAGCGAGGAGCGCCGCCGCTTCGACCTGCTGGCCTATCTGGAGGAGGTGGTGACCTCGCTCGGCCCCACCCTGCGTAAGAGCCGCCACCGCGTCGGCATCGCCTGCTCGCCCGGCATCCCGATGGACAGCTTCCCCGGCGCGCTGAGCCAGGTGGTGACCAATCTGGTGATGAACGCGCTGACCCACGCCTTCCCGGCGGACAGCAGGGGGCACATGGTCATCGACGTGGACGAGATGGCCGAGGGCGAGGTGGAGATCCGTTTCGCCGACGACGGCGTCGGCATCGCCGCGGAAAACCTGCCCAAAGTGTTCGAGCCCTTCTTCACCACCCGGCGCGGGTCGGGCGGCAGCGGCCTGGGGCTGCACATCGTGTTCAATCTGGTCACCCAGTCGCTGGGCGGGCGGATCTCGGTTGACAGCGTTCCCGGCGATGGAACTACCTTCACCCTGCGCATTCCGAAGACCGTCATCCCCCCCGGCAGTCCTGCCGCCGCCACGCCTTCGCCGACGCCCGTCCCGCTGGAGACCGAACCCGCATGAGCACCGGCGCCTACGACGACGACGAAATCCTGTTCGCCGACGAGGAGGCGGACGGCGCCCCGCCCGATCCCGGCGAAGCGGCCACCGGCGCGGAGCCGATCGACCCGGCGGCCCCGCCCTGGGTGATCCTGGTGGTGGACGACGAGTCCGATGTCCATTCGATGACCGGGCTGCTGCTGGCCGACGTCGCCTTCCAGCGGCGGCGGCTGGACCTCGTCAGCTGCTTCACCGCGGCGGATGCCCGCACCGTGCTGGAAAGCCGGCACGACATCGCCGTGATCCTGCTCGACGTGGTGATGGAGGAGGACGATTCCGGCCTGAAGCTGGTGCGCTGGATCAGGGACGGGCTGGGCAACCGCGATGTCCGCATCATCCTGCGCACCGGCCAGCCGGGTCAGGCGCCGCAGCGCGACGTGATCGTCGATTACGACATCAACGACTACAAGCCGAAGGCCGACCTGTCGGCGGAAAGCCTGTTCACCGCGGTGATCGCGGCGCTGCGAGCCTTCGACCAGATCCAGTCCATCGAAACCCGGGTGGCGGAGCGCACGCGCGAACTGCGCGAAAGCCGCGAGCAGGCGGAAGAGGCGACCAAGGCCAAATCCGCCTTCCTCGCCACCATGAGCCACGAGATCCGCACGCCGATGAACGGGGTGCTCGGCATGCTTGGCCTGCTGGAGCGGACCGAGCTGGACGACCACCAGCGCGACACCGTCGGCACAATGCGCGAGTCGGCCAACGCGCTGCTGCGGATCATCGACGACATCCTGGACTTCTCGAAGATCGAAGCTGGGAAGATGGATCTGGAACGGGTGGCGCTGTCGGTCCCGGCGCTGGTGGAGGGGGTGGCGGAAACGCTGGCGCCCGCCGCCGGGGCCAAGGGGCTGGCGCTGCTGACCTATGTCGACCCGGCGATCCCGCAGGCATTGCTGGGCGATCCGGTGCGGCTGCGCCAGATCCTGTTCAATCTGGCCGGCAACGCCATCAAATTCACCGAGGCCGGCCGCGTCGTGCTGCGCGCCGAGCTGGAGTCGCCCCCAACAGGGACGGAAACGCTGCTGCGCATCGCCGTCTGCGACACCGGCATCGGCATCGCCGAGGCGACGCGCCAGCGCCTATTCCAGCCCTTCACCCAGGCGGAAAGCTCCACCACCCGGCGCTTCGGCGGCACCGGGCTCGGCCTGTCGATCAGCCGGCGGCTGGCCGCCCTGATGGGCGGCGAGATCGGGGTGGAGAGCGAGGCGGGCCTCGGTTCCACCTTCTGGCTGCGCCTGCCCCTGGCCAGCACCGCCGCGCCGGTTTCGGCGAAGGACGGTCCCGATGCCGTCGATCTGGACGGGCTGACCGTCCTGCTGGGCGTGCCCGACGACACGGAGCGCGGTTTCCTCGCCCGCTATCTGGAGCAGGCCGGCGCCCGCGTGCTGCCCGCCGCCTCCCCGCCCGAACTGGCGGCCCAGGCCCGCATCGCCCGCGAAGCCGGCTGCGCGGTCGGCGTCGTCACCATCGACGAGGCGTTGCATGTCCCGGCCGCCGCCTGCGCGCCGGAGGAGCTTGGCCGCCGCAGCGGCGAGGCCCGGCCACCGGTGGTCCTGCTCTGCCATGAGACGGGTGGGATGCCCGGCCCGTCCTCCCACCCCGCGACGCGCGGGGCGGAAGCCGGCACGGTGGTGCTGAGCCGCCCGCTGCGCCGGCTGGTCCTGCTGCGCGCGGTGGCCGTCGCCGCCGGGCGGCTGCGTCTCCAACCGGTCCCCCCCCAGCCCCACCCGCAATCCTCTGCCCTGCCCCCCGCCCTGCCGGCGCCCGCCACCGCCAGGACCGCGGCAGCCCCCGGCGTGGATGAGGCGGAAGCCCAGGGGCGCCTGATCCTTGTGGCCGAAGACAACCCGGTGAACCGCAAGGTTCTGCTGATGCAGTTGCAGGCGCTGGGCTATGCCGCGGAGATGGCGCCCGGCGGGGCCGAGGCGCTGGAGGCGCTCGACGCCATGCGGCGGGGCCGGCGGCGTTTCGCCCTGCTGCTGACCGACGTCCAGATGCCGGAGATCGACGGGTTCGAACTGACCCGCCGGATCCGCGGCGACGAACCGTCGGCTGACCGCCTCCCGATTGTCGCCATCACCGCCAATGCCGCCCCGGCCGACATCGAACGCTACCGCGCCGCCGGCATGGACGACGTGCTGAGCAAGCCGCTGGAGCTGTCGCAGTTGGGGGTGACGCTCGCCCACTGGATGCCGCCGGTCTCAGCCGCGTCAGCCGAGGTTCCGGCACGGGCGTTGCCGCAACCGACGCCCGAGGCGCGGCTCGGAGAGTGGATCGAACTCGCCGGCCTGCGCGCGCTGTGCGGCGGCGATGCGGAGATGCTGGCGGAACTGCTGGGCGATTTCATCGCCATCGGCCGCGGGGTGGTCGCCGATCTGGACAAGGCTCTCGACATCGGCGACCGCGACCGGATGCGGGCGTGCGCCCACAATCTGAAGGGCTCCTCCCGTAATGCCGGCGCCAAGCCGCTGGCCGAGGCCGCCCGCGTGCTGGAGCAGTCGGCCTCCGAAGGCGCGCCGCTCCCCCGGCTCACGGAGGAGGCCGGCCGGCTGCGCGACAGCTTCGCCGCAACCTGCACCGCCATCGAACGGGAACTGGCTCTCACGGAGTGGTCGACGGCATGAGCGACCCGACGGATTTCCACCCCGACCGGCGGCAAGCCCTCGGCCTGCTGCTGGGGGCCGCCGCCTCTGTCGCCGCCACTGCCCGCGATGCGCTGGCCCAAGGCGCTCCAACCCAAGGCGCCCCGCCGCCCCCAAGCGCTCCAGTCCAAAGCGCCCCGGTCGATGTCGGCGTGCCACGGCTGGGCGAGGAACTGACGCCCTTCGGAGCGGTGCGCGCCGGCAACCGCACGCGGGCGATCCCGCCCTGGACCGGCGGGCTGACCGCGGCGCCGCGCGGCTATGTGCCGGACCGCCCCTCGCCCGATCCCTATATCGAGGACGTGCGCTGGTTCACCGTCGGCGCCGCCGATGTCGAGCGCTACAAGGTCCGGCTGACCGCCGGGCAGCAGGCCTTGCTGGAGAAGTTTCCGGACAGCTTCGAACTGGCGCTGTTTCCCAGCCGCCGCAGCGCCGCGGCACCGCAGCGCATCTACGACGCCTCGCTCGCCAACGCCGACCGCGCCAAGCTGGGCGAGAACGGGCTGGCCCTGCGCGACGCCACGGTGGGGGTGCCCTTCCCGATTCCGGCGAACGGCGTGCAGGCGATGTGGAACCACAAGCTGCGCTGGCGTGGCGGCACTGTGTCGCGCACCAGCCTGACGGTGGTGCAGTCCGGCGACGGAACCCGGTCGCTGACCCGGCTGCGCGAGGATTTCGCCTCGCCCTATGCCGCCGGGGATGCCGCCGCGCCACCCCTGCTCTACCGCCGCACGATCCTGGATCCGAAGGAACAGGCGGGCAGCAGCCTGATCGTCCAGGGAACGCTCGACCCCATCGCCGCCCGCACCCGCGCCTGGGTGCGGGAGGGGGAGCGCGGGCGCGTGGTTCCGGCGTCCGACTTCGCCTATGACACGCCGGACCCGGTGACCGGCGGGATCTGTACCGCCGACATGCTGGACATGTTCAGCGGCGCGCTCGACCGCTTCGACTACACGCTGGTGACGCGGCGCGAGATGTACATGCCATACAACGCCCACCGGCTGACCAACCCCAGCCTGACGATGCGGGACATCCTGTGGCCGCACCATCCCAACCCGCAGTTCCTGCGCTATGAGATGCACCGGGTCTGGGTGGTCGACGCCCGGCTGAAGCCGAACTTCAAGCATTCGCTGCCCGACCGCACCTTTTACCTGGACGAGGACAGCTGGCAGATCCTGGCGTCGGAGCATTACAACGGCAAGGGGGAGCTTCTGCGCTACGCCGAAGCGCACCCGCTGCCGGACTGGCAGGTGCCGGCCCTGGTGCCGACGATTGAGTTCGCCTTCGACCTGACGGCCGACCGCTACACCGCCCGCGGCGTGGAGAACGGCCTGCCCCCGCCGCGCTACGACGCCCCGCTGAAGCTGGAGGACTTCACCCCCGACGCGCTGGTCCGCCGCGGACGGCGGGGATAGCCGGGGCGGGGGTGAAGCAGCGGCGGATCGTCACATCGATCCGGTCTGCCGCACGTCGTGAACCTCGGCCGGCCGGATGGCGTGACGGCCCAGGATCTCCAGCGCGATGCGTTCGCGGGCGGCATCGCCGACATTGACCCACAGCAGGATGCCGCCCTTGTCGAGGTGTTGCAGCATCGGCTCGTTGCGCTTGTCGGTGATCCATTGCGACAGGAAGGACCCGGCCGCCCCGCTGCCGACACCCGCCGCAGCGGCAGCGGCGGCAGCGGCCAGAGCGGTGCCGCCGGTGGCAAGCACGGCACCGGTGGCGATGATGGCGCCGACATAGGCGGGGAAGCCGACCGCGGCCCCCTTGCCGCTGCCGACATCCTCCGGCGAAATGTAGGCCTGCCGCGGTGCGTCGGGGTCGTGGGCGAGGCTGCCGACGTCGCCCGGCACATCGCCCAGCCGCTCGCGGATCGTCTCGTCATTGGCCAGCAGGCTCAACTCATGGCGCTGGAAGCCCGCCAGCGTCAGGTCGTCGATGGCGTTCTGCAGGGCATCGCGGCTGTCGAAGACCGCCACGGCCTCGCGCACCGTCGCATCGGTGCCGGCGGTTCCGCTGTCTCCCGTCCAGGCACTGGAATCGATCGTGGTCGGGTTCTGGTCGCGGCTCTCGATCATGCCTCCACCCCTTCGCTTGGCAGGAAGTCCGAACAATCCGAATCCAACCGGAAAGCGGGGGCAAGGTTCCGCCCGGGGTCGCGAGGCGGGTTTCGATCACGGCCGCGATGCGGCCGGTGGAGGCACCGTGCCGCGCGGTTCCGGCATCGTCCCCAGGAACCACCACAGGCCCAGCCCGATCAGCATGGCCTTCACCAGCAGGAAAAGCGCGATGTGGCGGGCGAGCGGATTGCGGACCATGGGTTCAACCTGTCGATGCGGATCTGCCGGCGCAGGGTCTGGCGATGAAGGCCGATCTGGCAAAAGCACCGGTGTTCTGGCTAGTATCCGGCACCCATGCTGTCAAGGAAGGATACCCGCCATGAAGCGGCTCCTGCTCGCCACCCTGTTCGCCCCTCTGCTTGCGGCCGGCCTGTCCGTCGGCTCAGCCGCCCCGGCCCTCGCCCAGATCAGCCTGTTCCAGGACACCGGCCTGATGCAGGCGGTCAATGACGGCGACGTCACCAAGACGAAGGGCGCCCTGTTGCGGGGCGAGAACCCCAACCAGGCGGACATCCATGGCAAGACCGCCCTGCTGGCTGCCGTCGACCGCTCCAGCCCGGCCATCGCCGCCCTGCTGCTGGACAGCGGCGCCAACGTGAACCGCGCCGACAAGGCCGGCGTCACCCCGCTGCTGGCCGCTGCGGAGAGCGGCAATCCGGAACTGATCGACCTGCTGCTGAAGAAGGGCGCCAAGGTCGACATGGAGAACCGCGAAGGCATGACCCCGCTGATGGTCGCCGCCCGCAACGGCCGGGCCGACGTGGTGGACCGGCTGCTGAAGGCGGGGGCCAAGGTCGACCGTTCCGACTTCACCGGACGGACCGCGCTGAACTGGGCGCAGGAAAGCCGCAACTCGCGCGTAGGAACCTTGCTGCGCCAAGCCGGCGCCCGCTGACCCCCTTCCGCTGATCCTCTGCCCCGGAGACTCCATGTTCGGTTCGGCCTTCGGCGGTCCCGGTCCGCTGCTGCTTCTGCTGCTGGCGCTGGGGATCGACGCGCTGTTCGGCGACTGGCTGGACCGCATCCTGCCGGACCCGGCCGGGCTGGCGCGGCGCTTCTGCAACGCCGCCGATGCCCGGCTGAACCGGGCGGAGCGGGGCAAGTCGGCTCAAATGTTCCGCGGGGCGCTGGTGGTGCTGGCGCTGGTGCTCATCGCCGCCGCGGCTGGGCTGCTGGTGGAGTGGATCGGTTCCATCGGCCGCGGCTGGATGGTGGAGTTGCTGGCCCTGCTCTGCGGCCTGCGCGGCCGGGCGGCCTGGACCCGCGTTCGGGCGGTGCGCCGGGCGCTGGAAAGCGGCGGAGTCGTCGCCGGGCAGGAGGCGATCCAGTCGCTGACCCGCCGCCATGTCTATGGGCTGGACGAGCATGGCATCGCCCGCGCGGCGGTGGAGGCTGCCGCCCGCGCCTTCGACCGCAAGCTGGTGGCGCCGGTCTTCGGCTATGCCCTGCTCGGCGTGCCGGGCCTGTTCGTCTGGACCGCGATGGACGGCGCCGACGCCGCGCTCGGCAGCCCCGGCGTCCGCCATGGCCGCTTCGGATCGACCGCGGCGACGCTGGACGATGCGCTGAACGCCCTGCCCGCCCGTCTGGCCGGTCTGCTGCTGGCGCTGGCCGCCCCCTTCATCGGCACCGCCAAGGCCGGCGGCGCCTTGCGCGCTCTCGGCCGCGACGCGCGCAAGCATCCGTCGCTGAACATGGGCTGGCCCATCGCCGCGATGGCCGGCGCGCTGGGGCTGGCGCTGGGCGGCCCGCACCGCGACGGCGGCGTGGTCATCACCGAGAACTGGATCGGCGACGGCCGCGCCCGCGTCACCCCCGCCGACATCGGGCGAGCGCTCGCACTTTCCGCCGTCGCCTCCCTGCTGCTGGTCGGGCTGGTGGCGCTGCTGTTGTGGGGCGTGGCCGGGATCTGAGGTGCCGCAACCCTGTGCCGCAGCCCTGCGCCCCGGACACGGCAATGTCCCGTCCTTGTCAGGCCACCGCCCGCGTCCCGTCCATATACTAGTATGGCGAAGCAGGGAAAGCGGGGGCGATGAGTACGGGAGAGAGTGCGCCGGCTGCGGCTGAGGCTGCGCCGGCGGAAGCGACTTTGGCGGAAAATACTTTGGCCGAGCGGGCCCTGGCGGAACGGCGGTCGGGCCGGGCCGGCATTTTCTGGATGATGCTGACGACGCTGCTGTTCGTCACCCAGGACGCCACCATCCGGGTTCTGACCAAGAGCTATCCGGTGGTGGAGGTCGCCTGGGCGCGTTTCGCCGTGCACATGCTGCTGGTGGGCACGGTCGTCGCGTGGCGCAGCCCGCATCTGATGGTGTCGCACCGGCTGCCGCTGCAACTCGTCCGCTCCTGCCTGCTGCTGGCGACCACGCTGTTCGCCGTGCTGGCCCTGCGCAGCATCCCGTTCGCAGAGGTGCAGGCGATTGCCGCCGCCGTGCCGGTCCTGATCACGGCGCTGTCGGTGCCCTTGCTGGGCGAGAAAGTCGGCTGGCGGCGCTGGGTTGGCGTGCTGGTCGGGATGGCCGGCGCCCTGATCATCGTCGGGCCGGTGGGCGGCACCTTCCAATGGGCGCTGGCCCTGCCGCTGGCCGCGGCCTTCAGCAACGCGCTGTACCAGATCGCCACCCGCAAGCTGCGGGGCGCGGACTCGCCGACGACCACCATCTTCTACACCGGCATGGCCGGGACGGTCGCCTGCACGCTGGCCCTGCCCTTCAACTGGGTGACGCCCGACCTGACGGGCGCGGCGCTGATGATCCTGCTGGGGACGCTGGGCGGCATCAGCCATTTCTGCCTGATCCGCGCCTACAGCGCCGCCCCGGCCGCCACCGTGGCGCCCTTCGGCTACACCACGCTGGTGTGGGCGGCGGTCTATTCGCTGATGCTGTTCGGCGAGGAGCTGCGCCTGTCGACGATCCTCGGCACCGCCGTCATCGTCGGCAGCGGCGTCTACATCTTCTATCGCGAACAGATGCGGTCGCGGCAGTCCTCCTGAACCGTCGGGCCGGCAGCCGTCAGGCGGCCTGCGGCCCGACATCCTCCACCATGTAGAACGGTCCCCGCCGGTCGCGCTCGACCCGCAGGATGAAGCGGCTGATCCCGCCGGCCTTGATCGTCCAGAGATCGCCAGCCCCATCCAGCGGGCGAAGCTCCAGCTCGTCCGGCACCGGCGCCTCGCCCAGCCGCTTGAGGATGCGGTCGGCGCGGGTGCGGTCGATGCCGGGTAGGCTTTCGACGGCGCGGGCATCGAAGCGGTCGCTCTTCACATAGCGGGTGCCGGCGCCCTGGATCGGGCTGGACGGCCGGCCGGGCTGCATCCGCGCCCGCGCCGCCATCAGCCGCCAGCGGGCAGTGCCGCAGGCATGGATCGCGGCGGCATGGACCGCGGCGACCCGCTCGATCAACTCGGGGAACAGCGGCATCAGCTCGCGGCGCTTGTAGGCCACGCGGCTCATCAACTCATGAATCGAGCGCTCGCTCGCCGCGGCGGCGTCCGGCAACTCCACCGTCTCCGCCGCCAGCAGGGCCGGGATGGCGTCGAGCGCCGCCCTCGCCACCAACGCCTCGATGCCGGCCAGCGCCGCCGCCCCTGCCGCAGCGGTGCGGGCGATGGCATCGGCGACCACCGGCCGGGCACGGTCGAGCGCCTCCGTCCTCGGCACCTCGCCGGACAGGGCGGACAGCCAGCCGGCGTCGAACAAAGCGTTGTGGGGAAAAGGAAGAAAGGCGCTCAATCGCTCAAAACCCGGTCGGTGACGCTCAGCCGTCCGCGCGCATGCGGGCGACGATCGCCTCCAGTACCTCTTCGGCCCGGTCGTTGTCGACCTGGCAGGTTCCGGCCGCCTGATGGCCGCCGCCGCCATACTGGAGCATCAACGGGCCGATGTCCGTCTTGGAACTGCGGTCCAGGATCGACTTGCCGCAGGCCAGCACGGTATTCTGCTGCTTCAGGCCCCACAGGACATGGATCGACACGTTGGTGTCGGGGAACAGCGCGTAGATCATGAAGCGGTTGCCGGCATAGATCGTTTCCTCCTTGCGGAGGTCGAGCACGACGATGTTGCCATGCACGGTGGCGCAGCGCTTCAGCTGGTCGACGAACAGCTCGGCATGCTGGGTGTAAAGCTCCACCCGCTCCTTCACGTCGGGCAGATCCAGGATCTGCTCGATGGTATGGCTGCGGCAATAGTCGATCAGATCCATCATCAGCTGGTAGTTCGACACCCGGAACTCGCGGAAGCGGCCCAGGCCGGTCCGCGCGTCCATGATGAAGTTCAGCAGGGTCCAGCCGGTCGGGTTCAGGATGTCCTCGCGCTGATACTGCGCCGAGTCGGCCTGATCGACCGCTTCCATCATCTCGTCGGAGATGGTGGGAAAACGCTCCTTCCCGCCATAGTAATCATAGACGACGCGGGCGGCCGACGGCGCCTTGGGGTCGATGATGTGGTTGGGCTTCTCGCCGACGCGCATGGTTTCCGACAGGTGATGGTCGAACACCAGATGGGCGCCGTCGACGTAAGGCAGGTTGGTGGTGATGTCGCGGTCGGTGATCTCGATCTTGCCGTCCTGCATGTCCTTGGGATGGACGAACTTGATCTCGTCGAGGATGCCCAGCTCCTTCAACAGGACGGCGCAGACGAGCCCGTCGAAATCGGACCGGGTGACAAGGCGGTACTTCGCGGCGTCGGACATGCAAGAATCCCCTGGCGACCGTCATGATTGAGCGCGTGCCGGAAGGGTAGTCGCCTACCCCTTCGGCGCGCAATCCTTTACCAGAGACCCGCTCGCGAGATCAGCCCCAGATCAGCCCCAGGGGCCACGGCGGTTCTGCGGCATGAAGCCGCCCTGGCCGCCTTGCGGCGGCGCACCCCAGGGCGAGCGGCCGTCGCGCGGCGGGGTCTGGCCACCCCCGAAGCCGCCACCGCCGAGCCCGCTGCTGAAGCTGCCGGTCCGGGCAGCCATCGCGCGGAGCCGCGCCACCCGCTCGCCCATGTCGGGGTGGGTGGAGAACAGGCTGGCCATGCTGGCACCGCTGAGCGGGTTGGCGATGAACAGGTGGGCGGTCGCCGGGTGCGCCTCCGCCTGATAATTGGGGATGTGGTTGGCGCTGTTGTGGATGTTGGTCAGCGCGTCGGCCAGCCAGTTGGGACGGCCGCAGATCTCCGCGCCGATGCGGTCGGCCTCGAACTCGCGGGTGCGGCTGATCGCCATCTGCACCAGCGTCGCGGCGATGGGGGCGAGGATGGCGGCGAGGATCGCCCCGACCATGCCCAGCGGGTTGCCGCCGCGCTCGTCGTTGCTGGAGCCGCCGAAGAACAGGCCGAAATTGCCGAGCATCGACACCGCGCCGGCAATGGTCGCGGTGATCGTCATGATCAGGGTGTCGCGGTTCTTCACATGGGCCAGCTCATGCGCCATCACGCCGGCGATCTCCTCCGGCGTCAGGCGCTGCAACAGGCCGGTGGTGGCGGCGACCGCCGCATGGTCCGGGTCGCGGCCGGTGGCGAAGGCGTTGGGCTGGTCGTTCTGGATGATGTAGACGCGCGGCATCGGCAGGCCGGCGCGTTCCGCCAGCCGGGCGACGATGCCGTGGAACTCGGGGGCGGAATAGGCGTCGACCTCGCGGGCGCCATACATCGACAGCACCATGTCGCCCGAATTCCAGTAGCTGAACAAATTCATGCCCAGCGCCATGACGAAGGCGATGATCAGGCCGGTCTTGCCGCCCAGCAGGAAGCCGACCGCCATGAAGATCGCCGTCAGGCCGGCAAGGAGGATGGTGGTCTTCAGATAGCTGGTCATGATGGCCATATCGGTTCAGGATGGGCCGAAGCGGGGTAACCCGCTCCGATCCCGGACATGATCCAGATATGGGTCCGGGGCGCGCCCGCGTTCAAGATGCCTGACAGGATGCCCACAGTTTCGCGATGGACATGATGACCGAACCGACAAAGCCGCAGCAGGACGCCGCCGAGACGGTGCCCGACACCACGGAAGCCAAGGGGCCGGAACAGAAGCCGGGCGAGATCGGCGGCCCGAAGGGGCCGGAGCCGACCCGCTACGGCGACTGGGAGTTCAAGGGACGCTGTTCGGACTTCTGAGCGGAGAGCGACCGCCCCCGGTCACTCCATCCGCCGGCCGGTCACCGCGTCGAACAGGTGCAGGGCGCCGTCCTGCGGGGTGACCGTCAGCCGGTCGCGCTCGCGCACGGTGGGGATGCCGGCCATGCGGACGAGCAGGCTTTCGCCGTCCGGCAGACGGCCATAGACCACGGTGTCGGCGCCCAGCGCCTCGACCAGTTCGATCTCGATGGAGAAGCCTCCGGAGAACCCCTCTGCGGCGACGGCCATGTGCTCCGGCCGGATGCCGAGCTTCACCGGACGGCCCGCGTCGGTCGGGCGCGCCTGCGGCAGGGCAAGGCGCTGGCCGCCGGGCAGCAGCACCGCCTCGCCGCGGTCGTCGATGCGGCCGTCCAGCACATTCATCGGCGGCGAGCCGATGAAGCCGGCAACGAACAGGCTGGCCGGACGCTGGTAGACCTCCAGCGGCGTGCCGATCTGCTCGGCCACGCCATGGTTCATCACCAGGATGCGGTCGGCCAGCGTCATCGCCTCGACCTGATCGTGGGTGACGTAGAGGCTGGTGATGCCGAGCCGGTCCTGAAGCCGCTTGATCTCCACCCGCATCTGGGTGCGCAGCTTGGCGTCCAGGTTCGACAGCGGCTCGTCGAACAGGAAGGCGGCCGGCTCGCGCACGATGGCGCGCCCCATGGCGACGCGCTGGCGCTGGCCGCCCGACAACTGGCTCGGCCGGCGGTCGAGGAAGCGGCCGAGTTCGAGGATGTTCGCCGCCTTGTCGACGCGCGCCCGGATTTCCGCCTTCGGAATCCCGCGGATCTTCAGGCCGTAGGCCATGTTGTCGAAGACCGTCATGTGCGGATAGAGCGCGTAGTTCTGGAACACCATCGCGATGTCGCGATCCTTGGGGTCCAGATGGTTGACCACGCGCCCGCCGATGGCGATCTCGCCGCCGGTGATGCCTTCCAGCCCGGCGACCATGCGCAGCAGGGTGGACTTGCCGCAGCCCGACGGGCCGAGCAGGACCAGGAATTCCCCGTCCTGGATCGCGATGTCGATGCCCTTGATCGCTTCGACCGGGCCGTAGGACTTGCGGACGTTGCGGATTTCAACGGTTGCCATTGTTCTTCTTTCCCTTCGCCCGCGCTTATTTTTCGCTGTCCACAAGACCTTTGACGAACCAGCGCTGCATGAACACCACCACCGCCACCGGCGGAAGCATCGCCAGCACCGTGGTCGCCATGATGATGTGCCAGTCGTTGGCCGATTCGCCGGTGCCGATCATCTTGGTGATGCCGGTCACGATGGTTTCCATGTCGCCGCTGCTGGTGACCAGAAGCGGCCAGAGATACTGGTTCCAGCCATAGATGAAGAGGATGACGAACAGCGCTGCGATGTTGGTGCGCGACAGCGGCAGCACCACGTCGATGAAGAAGCGCACCGGACCGGCGCCGTCGATCTTCGCCGCCTCCAGCAGTTCGTCCGGAATGGTCAGGAAGAACTGGCGGAACAGCAGGGTCGCGGTGGCCGACGCGATCAGCGGGATGGCCAGCCCGGCATAGGTGTTGATCAGGCCCAGGTCGGCGACGACCTTGTAGGTCGGGATGATCCGCACCTCCACCGGCAGCATCAGCGTGATGAAGATCAGCCAGAAGAAGGCCATGCGCAGCGGAAAGCGGAAAAAGGCCACCGCATAGGCCGACAGGATGGAGATGGCGATCTTGCCCAGCGCGATGGACAGCGCCATCACCAGGCTGTTCAGCATCATGGTGCGGACGGGCGTGTACATGGCGCGGTCGCCGGCCTCGCCCACCCAGGCCTGGGCGTAGTTGGTCACCCCCTGCCCGCCCGGCCACAGCGGCAGGCCGCCGCGGCCGATGGTGCCGGAATCCCAGGTGGAGCCGATCAGCGTCACATAGATCGGATAGGCGAAGATCAGGACGCCGACGATCAGGACGATGTGCGGCAGCAGATCGATGAAACGGGTCGGCTTCATGAGTAGTGGACCTTGCGCTCGACGAAGCGGAACTGCACCGCGGTCAGCGCGATGACGATCACCATCAGGATCACCGACTGGGCCGACGATCCGCCGAGGTCGTTGTTGACGACGCCGTCCTGATAGACGCGGAAGATCAGCGTCTCCGTAGCTTTGCCTGGCCCGCCCTGGGTCAGCGCATGGATGGTGCCGAAGGTTTCGAAGAAGGCGTAGACCATGTCGACCACCAGCAGGAAGAAGGTAGTCGGCGACAGCAGCGGGAAGGTGATGGTCCAGAACCGCCGCACCGGACCGGCACCGTCGATGCTGGCCGCCTCCATCACCGAGCGCGGGATCGCCTGCAATCCGGCCAGGAAGAAGATGAAGTTGTAGGACACCTGCTTCCAACTGGCGGCCATGATCACCATCGTCAGCGCCTGCCCGCCGTTCAGCCGGTAATCCCAATCATAGCCCAGCGCCCGCAGCGCCCGGCCGAAGGATCCGATGTCGGGGTTGAAGATGAACATCCACAGCACCGCCGCGACGGCCGGGGCCAGCGCGTAGGGCCAGATCAGCATCGTCTTGTAGGCCCGCGCGCCCTTGATCTTCGAATCGGCCAGCACCGCCAGCAGCAGCGCCAGCCCCATCGCCAGCACGGTCACCGCCAGGCTGAAGACGACCGTGACCTTCAGCGTGTCGAGATAGTTCGGGTCGCCCAGCACATTGGTGAAGTTCTCGAACCAGACGAACTCGCTGCGGATGCCGAAGGCATCCTGCAGGTGCACCGACTGCCAGATCGCGTTGGCTGCCGGCCAGATGAAGAACACCAGCGTCACGGCCACCTGCGGCGCCAGCAGCAGGTAGGGCAACAGCCGGTTGTCGAAGGTGACGCGACGCTGCAAAGGATGGTCTTTCGTGAATGGTAAACAGCGCAATCCTTCCCCCGCCACCGGGCGGGGGAAGGACGTTGCAGACGGGATCAGCCCTTGTTGGCGCGCTCGAAGTTGCGCAGCACGGTGTTGCCGCGCTTGATCGAGGCGTCGAGCGCCTGCTTGGCGTCCTGCTGGCCCTGGAAGGCCTTCTCAAGCTCTTCCTGGATGATGTTGCGGATTTCAGGCAGGTTGCCCAGGCGCAGGCCCATGCTGTTCTCGGTGGTCGGCGTCCGGGTCAGCTGGGCGGCCGGCACGTCGGCGCCGGGGTTCTTCTCGTAATAGCCCTGCGCCTTGGCGAGTTCGAAGCCCTTCATCGTCACCGGGACGTAGCCGGTGTCCATGTGCCACTTGGCATCGACCTCGGGCTTGGCGAGGTAGGTGAAGAACTGCGACACCGCCTTGTATTCGGCCGGCGTGCGCTTGGGCGAGGTCATCACCCAGAAGGCGGCGCCGCCGATGATGCTGTTCTTCGGGCCGTCCTTGGCGAATTCCGGCCAGTAGGGCAGCGGAGCGGCACCCCAGGCGAAGGTCGCCTCCTTCAGGATGCGGCTGCGCAGGCCCGACGAGGCGTGGATCATCGCGCATTCGCCCGACGGGAACAGGGCGTCGGGCTTGTTGTCGCGGCCGCCATACTTGAACAGGCCGTCCTTCTGCATGTCGATCAGCGTCTGGACATGCTTGACGTAGAGCGGGGCGTCGATCTTCAGCTCGGCGTTCAGGCCGCCGAAGCCGTTGCCCTGGCTGGCGAAGGGCGTGTTGTGGATGGCGCCCAGCTGTTCGAACTGTGCCCACACCGGCCAGGCGGTGGTCAGCGGGCAGGTGGAGCCGGACGCCTTCAGCTTCTTCGTCGCCTCGATCATCTCCGGCCAGGTCGCCGGCGGCTTATTGGGATCGAGGCCGGCCTTCTGGAAGGCGTCCTTGTTGTAGAACATGATGGTGCTGGAGCTGTTGAACGGCAGCGCCATCATCTTCCCGTCCTTGGACGAGTAGTACCCCTTCACCGCCGGGATGTAGGCGTCGGCGTCGAAGGACGCGCCCGTCTCCTGCATCAGCTGGTAGACCGGCTTCACCGCCGGACCGGCGGCCATCATGGTGGCGGTCCCGACCTCGAACATCTGCACGATGTGCGGCGCGTTGCCGGCGCGGAAGGCGGCGATGGCCGCCTGCATCGTCTCCGGATAGCTGCCCTTGTAGGAGGCGTTGACCTGGACCGCCTGCTGGCTGTCGTTGAAGTCCTTGGCGATCTGCTCCAGCTGGCCGCCCAGCGGCTGCGGCAGGCCGTGCCAGAAATCGATCACGGTCTTCTGCTGCGCGAGAGCCGAGCCCGGCAGTGCGGCGGCGAACAGCAGGGCGGAGGTGGCGGCGGCGCCCGACAGGAGGGCAAGCTTGCGGCGGGTCAACATGCGGTGGGTCTCCCTATCCCGGTATGGTTCGCGGTTGTCATGAGGGCAACGGGTTGCCGTCCGGCGACGCTTTCGTGAAGTTTTGGTGGCAATCGCAGAGGCCGCTGCACACGCCAATGTGCGCGACGTTGTGTGCGATTGCGAAAAAGACCGGCAGCGCGATGATCGCTTTCGAAACTGTTTGGTTGCTCTAACCGTCACACTGCGCACGCATACGCGGGTCTGTCAAGACGCCGCATTACAGTTTTATGACGTGAAAATCGCAGCGATGGAATGTTGCAGAGCGAAAACGCGCAAGTGCGGAACGGCTAACGCTGACAGACGGCATCCGGCCAGCGGGCGGACGGCAGGGAACCGGCCCGTCCGGCCATCAGGCTGCGGCTCAGCAGGCGGCGCAGGGCGGCCGGATCGCAGGGTTTATGGACCAGGGGAAAGCCGCTGCGGTCGACGCTGCGCAGCCGGTCGGGATCGGTGTCGCCGGTGACGATGACGCCCGGCACCCGCCGGCCGCAGCGGGCACGGACCGCCTGGATGGCGTCGATGCCGGTCTCCGGCCCCGACAGGCGCAGGTCGGACAGCACGAGGTCGGGCGCCGCCGCACCGCCCTCCAGCCCGGCACAGGCTTCGTCGATGCCGCGGGCGGGGATGACCGCATAGCCCCAGCCGCGCAACAGCAGCCCGATCCCCTCAAGCTGCACCGCGTCGTCCTCGATCACCAGCACCGTGCCGGTCTCCATGGGTGTGGCAGCGGCGAAGGACGACTGGCCGGCCACCGGCTCCGGCTCGCTGTCGCCGGAGTTGTCGCCCGAGCGGTCGCCGTCATTGCCGGCCAGCGGCACCTCCACTGCAAAAACGGAGCCCTTGCCGAGCCTGGAGCGCACCGTCACCGGATGCCCCAGCACCTGCCCCAGCCGACGCACGATGGCGAGGCCTAGGCCAAGCCCCTGCTTGCGGTCGCGCCCCGGATTGCCGAGCTGGTGGAAATCCTCGAAGATCACGGCATGGTTGGACGGGTCGATGCCGACACCGGTGTCCCACACCTCGATGCGCAGGAACTCGCCGCGCCGCCGCGCCGCCAGCAGGACGCCGCCCTTCAGCGTGTAGCGCAGGGCGTTGGCCATGATCGGCCGCAGCAGCCGCTCCATCAGCGCCGGGTCGCTGGTGATGTCGGCGTCGAACGGGTGGATGTTGAGGCGCAGGCCCTTCGTCTCCGCCTCCGGGCCGAACTCCTCCAGCATCTTGGCGAACAGTTCGTCGACCGGGAAGGTCTGCGGCTTGGCGGTGACCAGCCCGGCCTCCAGCGCCGAGACCTCCAGCAGGGCGCGCAGCAGCGCCTCGCCGCCGAGGATCGCCTGCTCCAGCTTGTTCGCCAGCTCGATGGAGGCCGGATCGGTCAGCCGGCCGCTCAGCAGATGGTGGAACAGGTGCATCGCCTGGAAAGGCTGGCGCAGATCGTGGCTGGCCGCCGACAGGAACTTGCCCTTGGCGGTGCGGGCGCGCTCGGCATCGGCGCGGGCCTGTGCCGCCTCCGCCCTCGCTTCCGCCAGGGCGGCGGCCCCGGCATCGGCGACAAGAGCCACCGCGCCGGTGCGGCCATCGGCGTCCGGGACGGGCGTCAGCGCCAGCATGCAGGGAAAGCCGGGAAGCGGTCCGGTGGTTGAGGCCAGCGTACCGGTCGCCATCACCCGCCGCCGCAGTCCGTCGATCCCTTCGGCCGTTTCGGCCGGCAGCCCGGCCTCTGCCAGCGACAGCCCCTCCACCCCGCCCGGCGCATGGCCGGTCAGGGCGGCGAAGGCCGGATTCGCCACCAGCACGCGCCCGTCCTCGCCAAGCAGGGCCTGGGGAGAACCGTTGGCCGACAGCAGGGCGTCCAGCCAATCCTCACGTGACGGAGTTTTTCCAGGGATGAGGGGCATGGCATGTACTCGGCAATGCTAAGGGGGCGACCATAAGCAAACGAACATGTGAACCGGCAGCAAATGGGAGGTCTGGCGACCACCGCGTTACCTCTGCTTTATCTTGTGCCCCGATCGATCGTGTCAAATGTGACCTCAGTCGACCCCATAGGCAGGGATCGTTCGAAAGCCCTAATGCTTTAAGCCGAAACTGGGCCGCGGCACCATTCCGACAAAGGGCGGAGGATGCTTCCGCAGCCGGCGCCGGCCGCGCTATAAGACGGCATGGTGCAACGCCTCCCCGCCCTTTTGCGTCGCCGCAAGCGATCCGCCGCCCGGCCGCCCCAGCCGCCCCGCGCGCTGGAGATATCCGGCCTGCCGATTCCGCTGGAGCTGCGGGAAAGCGCGCGCGCGACCCGCATGACCCTGCGGGTCGATGCCGGGCGCGGGCTGGTCCAGGTGGTGGTGCCGGTCGGCGTGTCGGAAACCGATGCCCGCCAGTTCGTCGGCCGGCATGACGGCTGGCTGCGGGCGCGGCTGGCGGCGATGCCGCCGTCCCTGCCCTTCGCCGACGGCGCCAGCGTGCCCTATCTCGGCATCGAGCATGTCATCCGCCACGACCCTGCCATGCGCGGCCCGACGCGGATCGAGGATGGCGCCCTGCTGGTCGGCGGCCAGCCGGACCATGTCTCCCGCCGCATCCGCGATTTCCTGACCGCGGAGGCCAAGCGCGAGCTGGCGACCCGTGCCCGGCTGAAGGCCGCGACCATCGGCGCCCGCGTGGCGGCGGTCACGATCCGCGACACCAAAAGCCGCTGGGGCAGCTGTTCGTCCACCGGCCGGCTGTCCTTCTCCTGGCGGCTGATCCTGACGCCGGAACCGGTGCTGGATTATGTGGTCGGGCATGAGGTGGCCCATCTGCGCGAGATGAACCACTCGCCGCGCTTCTGGGCGCTGTGCGCCAGCCTGACGGACGGCAGCGGCGTGGACTGGCCGCGGGCCTGGCTGAAGGCGAACGGCACGCGGCTGCTGCGGTACGGGTGACGCCCGGCCCCCGATCGACCGCCTAACCCACCGGTTCGGCCACCCGCGGCTCGGCTGCGGCGGCATCGCGCCGGACGAACTCCAGGAAATCCTCGTAGGGCATCGGACGGCCCAGCAGATAGCCCTGGCACTGGTCGCAGCCCATCTCGGCGAGGCAGCCATACTGCTCCTCCGTCTCCACCCCTTCGGCCAGCGTCTGCATGCGCAAGCTGCGCGCCATGCCGATGACCGCCTCGGCGATGGCGCCGCTGTCCGGGTTGCCGGCGCGCAGGCCGCTGACGAAGCTGCGGTCGATCTTCAGCTTGTCGACGCGGAAGCGCTTCAGATAGGCCAGCGAGGAATAGCCGGTGCCGAAATCGTCGATGGCGACCGGCACGCCCAGCTCGCGCAGCCGCGCGAAGGTTTCCGACACCACGTCGGACTCGTCCATCAGGACGCTTTCCGTCACCTCCAGCTCCAGGGCCGAGGGCGGGATGCCGTAGGCCGACAGCCAGCCGGCCACCCGCTCCGCCAGTCCCGGACGGCGCACCTGCACCGCCGACAGGTTGACGGCGATCAGCAGATCGTGGTGGCGCAGCAGCTCGGCCGCGCGGCGGCAGGCCTCGCCCAGCACCCAATCGCCCAACGGCAGGATCAGGCCGGTATCCTCGGCCACCGGAATGAACTGGCCGGGCATGATCAGCGTGCCGTCGGGCTGGCGCCAGCGCACCAGCGCCTCCGCCCCGATCAGCCGGCGGCCGTCCATGGAGAACTGCGGCTGGAAATGCAGCTCCAGCTCGTTGTTGGCGAGCGCCCGGCGCAGGTTGCTTTCGGTCCACATCCGGTCGGAGGCGCGGCGGTTCAGCTCCGGCGTGAAGAACTGGTAGGTGGCGCGTCCGGCCTCCTTCGCGGCATACATCGCCATGTCGGCGCTTTTCAGCAGCCCGTCGATGCCGGTGCCGTCGTCGGGGTAGATGGCGATGCCGATGGAGGGCGTGACCTGCAACTCGTGCCCGTCGATCAGATAGGGTTCCGACAAAGCGTGCAGAACCTTGCGCGCGACGATGCCGGCGGCGTCGGGGCCGTCCATGTCGTTGATCAGGATGATGAACTCGTCGCCGCCCTGGCGGCTGACGGTGTCGCTCGCCCGCACGGTGGCGGTCAGCCGCCCGGCCACCTCGCGCAGCAGGTCGTCGCCGACCTGATGGCCCAGGCTGTCGTTGATCGTCTTGAAGCGGTCGAGATCGACGAACAGCAGCCCGACCCTGGTGCCGTGGCGCCCGGCGGCCAGCATGGCGCGCTCCAGCCGGTCGCGCAGCAGGAAGCGGTTGGGCAGGTCGGTCAGGAAATCGAACTGCGCCAGATGGCGGATACGCTCCTCCTGCGCGCGGGTCGCGGTGATGTCGCTGAAGGCGGCGATGTAGTTGGCGACGGCGCCGTCCTCGTTGCGGACCAGCTTGACGCTCAGCCACTCTGGAAACACCTCGCCGTTCTTGCGGGTGCTCCAGATCTCGCCGGCCCAATGGCCGCTCTCGCGCAGCTGAACCCACAAATCTTCGTAGAAGCCCGACGGGTTGCGGTCGGAGCGCAGGAAGTCGGGACCGCGGCCCAGCACCTCGTCGCGATCATAGCCGGTGATGCGGGAGAAGGCGTCGTTGGCGGCGACGATCTCCAGCTCTTCGTTGGCGACGAACATGCCCTCCGCCGCGTTGTCGAACACCTTGGCCGACAGGCGCAGCTGCCATTCCGCCCGCTTGCGCTCGCTGATGTCGCGGGCGATGGCCGAGTAATAGACGTCGCCCTCGTAGGTGATGCGGCTGGCGGTGACCTCAAGCTCCAGCGTGCGGCCGTCGGCGGTGCGGTAGGCGGTCTCGTAATGGCTGGCCGCATCCTCGCCCTCGGCGGCGAAGCGCTTCAGCAGGTCGGCCTGCCCCATCACGAGGTCTTCCAGCGTCCCGCCCAGGGCTTGGCAGCCGAAGGGATTGATGTAGGCGATGCGCAGGCCGGCGTCGGCGAGCACGACGATCTCCGACACATGGTCGATGAAGAAGTTGGCGAGATACAGCTGGCGCGCCCGTTCGCGCAGCATGCTGTCGCTGTGCCTGACCCGCAGCTGATAGCCGCCGACGATGCGCCGGATCCAGCCGGTGACCAGCCATGACACGCCGACCGACGCGGCCAGCGCCACGGCCAGCACCGCCACCGTGGTCCAGACGCGCTGGTTGACGCCGCGGCTGATCTCCGCCCGGCGGACCTCCATCTCCTTGCCGACATCGTCGATGTAGAAGCCGGCGACCAGGATCCAGCCCCAGACGCTGGGGGCCGAGACATAGGCCATCTTCGGCGTCGGCCGCGCGGTGACCGGGTGGATCCAGTCGTAGCGCAGTTCGCCGCCGCCCTGGCGTCCGAGTTCCAGCAGCCGGGTGACGAGGTCGCGCTCGGTCTTCCACGGCAGGTCGCGGGCGTTCATCCCCTCCGACGCCGGGGCGGTGGGCGACAGCAGCACCTGCCCGTCCTGGCGCAGCACGCCGACATAGCCGGTTTCCCCGAAGCGGAAGGCGCGCAGACGCTCCAGCGATTCGTGCTGCAACCGCGCCTCCACCGCCCCCAGCGCGTCGCTGGCGCCGATCACCCAGTCATAGGGTTCGAAACGGCGGACGAAGGCCAGCTTGTCCACCGCCGATCTGTCGCCGGTTTGGACCGGATCGTCCGGCATGCGCCAGCGATAGCGGGCGAAGCCGCGCAGGCTGGGATCCTGGACGGCCCGCATCAGCTCGCGCATCACGGCGGCCCCCTGCGGATCGGGGGCGGAGAAGGGAGAGGTCCCCTCCCGCGACGGGTCGACCGGCATCAGCACCGATTCGCCGTTCAGGTCGTTGATGAAGTAATAGCCGCGCCCGCCGGAGAAGCGCAGCGGCCGCAGCGTCTGCTTGATCGATTCCTTCACCGACGCTTCGGGCAGGATGTCCTTTTCCCGGTCATGGACGCTGCGGGCGATGGAATAGGCCTCGTCGACCTGGGCGCGCAGCTGTTCCTTCAGAAGCGGTTCGACGCGGGAGCGCATGTAGGCGAGGTAGGACTGCGCGTTCTCCACCTCCTGCACCAGGGCCTGATGCTGCTCCTCGACATAGCGCGCCTCGCTCTGCTGGAGGTCGTGCTCCAGGTCGGCCCAATGCTGCCAGACGAAGTAGAAGCCAAGCCCGAGGACGAGCGCCGACACCAGCGCCATCGACGCCAGGAATTGCAGGCGGTAGAGCCGGGCCTCGTCGGACGAGCGCGACGGCGCACGGACCAGCTCGGCGACGGGGTCGGACAAGAAGGGCTCCCTTCGGATGGCCTGTTCGGTGGAACTCGCGGAAACCGGCTGGGGCCGGTCCCGATGCGCTGTGCAAGTGTTGCTTAATGCTCGCGCGGATTCAACTGCAAGCAAATCAAATCCACCCGGGCGCGACTCTTTGACTGTTTTCCTCGCGTCTGGATGGACGACAGCGTACGGATCCGCATGTTGACAGGGAATTGACGGAAAGTGCGCCCGCGCAACGTTAGGCGCGGATTCCCTTAGGCTGGCAAGGATTCGCCCGTGAAGATTAATGCCGCCAACAGCGGAGCGGATCGGGCTGGGGGGCGGGCGGACGGATCGGGCCATCGCGAGGCTTTAAAACGCCCCCCGGCACCGCTATGGTCGCGCGCGCGTGCCGTCAGACCGCAGCCGCTCCTTTTCCAGCGCCAGCATCCTCCGGAGAGTGCCGATGATCCCCCGCTATACCCGCCACGAAATGGCCCGCATCTGGGAGCCGGAAAACCGCTTCCGCATCTGGTTCGAGATCGAGGCGCACGCCTGCGACGCGCAGGCCGAGCTGGGCGTGATCCCGAAGGAGGCCGCCAAGGCGGTGTGGGAGCGCGGCAAGTGGGAGATCGACCGCATCGACGAGATCGAACGCGAGACCCGGCACGATGTCATCGCCTTCCTGACCAACCTCGCCGAATATGTCGGTCCGGAAGCCCGCTTCGTCCACCAGGGCATGACCTCGTCGGACGTGCTGGACACCTGCCTCGCCGTCCAGCTGACCCAGGCCGCCGACCTGCTGCTGGCCGACATGGACGCCCTGCTGGCCGCGCTGAAGCGCCGGGCGTACGAGCACAAGAACACCGTCACCATCGGCCGCAGCCACGGCATCCATGCCGAGCCGACGACCTTCGGCCTGAAGCTGGCCGGCCACTACGCCGCCTTCGCCCGCGGGCGCGAGCGTCTGGTCCAGGCGCGCCAGGACATCGCCACCTGCGCCATCTCCGGCGCCGTCGGCACCTTCGCCAACATCGACCCGCGGGTGGAGGAGCATGTCGCCGCCAAGCTCGGCCTGTCGGTCGAGCCGGTGTCGACCCAGGTCATTCCGCGCGACCGCCACGCCTTCTTCTTCTCCGTGCTGGGCGTGATCGCGTCGAGCGTCGAGAATCTGGCGACGGAAATCCGCCACCTCCAGCGCACCGAAGTACGTGAGGCGGAGGAGTATTTCCACCCCGGCCAGAAGGGCTCGTCGGCGATGCCGCACAAGCGCAACCCGGTCCTGTCGGAGAACCTGACCGGGCTGGCCCGCATCGTGCGCTCCGCCGTCGTCCCGGCGCTGGAGAACGTGGCGCTGTGGCACGAGCGCGACATCTCCCACAGCTCGGTCGAGCGGATGATCGGTCCCGACGCCACCGTCACCCTGGACTTCGCCCTGGTGCGCCTGACCGGCATGATGGAAAAGCTGGTGGTCTACCCGGAGCGCATGCAGAAGAACCTGGACGACCTGGGCGGGCTGGTCTTCTCGCAGCGCGTCCTGCTGGCCCTGACCCAGGCCGGCATGAGCCGCGAGGACAGCTACAAGGCGGTGCAGCGTAACGCCATGCAGGTGTGGGAAAAGGGCGGCAACTATCTGGACCTGCTGTCGAACGACGCCGACATCGCCAAGCACATCGGCCGCGACAAGCTGGAGCCGATGTTCGACATGACCTACCACACCAAGCATGTCGACACGGTGTTCAAGCGCGTGTTCGGCGAATAACAGGCATCTCCTGTTGAACGAGGGGCATCCGGGCCGTTACGGCGTCTTCCGCAGGGCGGCAAAGACTTGCCGGTGGATGACAAACGGCCCGGCCGCACCTACTCTATTCCGATAAGCGTGTGCCCGGGCGGGGCAATCCTGAACAGAGCGAGGACCAGACCCATGGCGATGGAAGCCGCCACGATCGAAAAGCTCATCAAGGAGGGCATCCCGGACGCGGTCGTCGAGATCGCGGACCTGCGCGGCGACGGCGATCACTATGCCGCGCTCGTCACCTCCGCCGCCTTCAAGGGCAAGAGCCGGGTGCAGCAGCACCAGATGGTCTACGCATCCCTCCAGGGAAAGATGGGCGGCGAACTGCACGCCCTGGCGCTGACCACCGCGGTGCCTGAGGGCGCCTGACGCAAGGTGCCTGAGGGCGCCTGATCAAAGTTGCAACGGACAAGGCCCCGGCGCAGCCGGGCCTTAATCGGAAGGGTTATCAGGTCATGGTCGATCAGAACGTCGTCGAGCGCATCGAGCAGGACATCAAGAACAACGATGTCGTGCTGTACATGAAGGGGACCCCGGTGTTCCCGCAGTGCGGCTTCTCCGCCGCCGTCGTCCAGGTGCTGAGCCACACCGGCGTCAAGTTCAAGGGCGTCAACATCCTGGAGGACCCGGGCCTGCGCCAGGGCCTGAAGGAATACTCGAACTGGCCGACCTTCCCGCAGCTCTACGTCAAGGGCGAGCTGGTCGGCGGCTGCGACATCGTCCGCGAGATGTACGAGTCGGGCGAGCTGCAGACCCTGATGGCCGACAAGGGCGTCGCCACCGCCGCCTGACCGCAGCGCCGGTCCGGTGAGCAATGGAAAAGCCCCGCTCCGGCGGGGCTTTTCCATGCCCGGCACCTTTTCCATGCTGGGCACCGTCGATGCCCGACACCAGGATGACGTGCAGCGATGCCGGCCGCGCAGCCCGGCCATGCCCGGCGGCCCGCTGCCAGATTGCACAAACAATGTGCTAAACGGACGGTATGGCTCAGACCCCGCCGCCCGCCCAGGCCCCGACCTCCACAACCGCCGCGTTCGTCGCGGCGCTTGCCTCCTACCTGATCTGGGGGCTGGTCAACCCCGTCTTCTTCAAATCCCTGGGCGATGTCGGCGCGGTGGAGATCGTCGCCCACCGCGTGGTGTGGACCGTGGTGCTGGTCGGCGTCGGCGTGCTGGCGACCCGCGGGCCGGCGGCCGTCGTCGCCGCGGTCGGCAACTGGCGCCGGCTGGGCATTCTGGTGGTCACCACCCTGCTGGTCACCGTCAATTGGACCGTCTTCATCTGGGCGGTGGTGAACAGCCGGCTGGTCGAGGCCAGCCTGGGATACTTCATCAACCCACTGGTCAATGTGCTGCTGGGCGTGCTGTTCCTGAACGAACGGCTCAGCCGCGGCCGGATACTGGCGGTCGCCATCGCCGCGGCCGGCGTCGGCAGCCTCGTCGTCAGCTATGGCGCCGTGCCCTGGGTCGCGCTGTCACTGGCGCTGTCCTTCGGCTTCTACGCCCTGGTGCGCAAGAAGGCGGCGATCGATCCGGTGATCGGCCTGCTGGTGGAAACCGCCCTGCTGCTGCCGGCAGCGCTGGGCTATCTGCTGTGGCTGGGCAGCGATGGCGCCTTCGGCCATGGCTGGGGGGAGAGCACCCTGCTGGTGCTGGCCGGACCGATGACGGCGGTGCCGCTGGTGCTGTTCATGATCGGCGCGAGCAAGCTGACCATGACCACCCTCGGTCTGCTGCAATATGTCGGGCCGACCGGACAGCTTCTGCTGGGCGTGCTGGTCTATGGCGAGGCCTTCACCCACAGCCACGCCATCACCTTCGCCTGCATCTGGGTGGCCCTGGCCGTCTTCACCGCCGACGCGGTGCACAGCCACCGCGCCACCACCCGCGCCGCAGCAGCAGCGGAGTAGGCGTCAGCGCGGCGTCAGGCCATGGGCGATGGTGTGGGCCAGCGTGCCGACCATCGCGCAGATGCCGGCGTCGTCGCGGCCGAACACCACCTGATCGAGGAAGCCCAGCCCGAAGCTGAGCGTCGCGATGCCGGCCGCCACGTTGGCGAGGTCGGCGTCGGCGGCGATGGCGCCGCGCTCGCGATAGCCCTCCAGCCGTTTCAGCAGGCAGGGGATGCGGCTCTCCGACAGGGTGCGCGCCATCTCGTCCGCCACCGCCTGATCGACCAGGGCGCGGGCCAGCACGACGCGGGTGAAGTCTCGGCATTTCCAGCTGTGCTTCAGCTGCGCGTGCAGGAAGCGGCCAAGGTCGGTTTCCAGATCGTCGTCCGGCGGCGGCAGGTCACAGCCGCCCGCTTCCTCGCGCCAATAGCGCTCGACCACCGCCAACAGCAGCCCGCTCTTTCCTGAGAAATAGCGCTGGATCAGTTGTTCGTTGACCCCGGCACGGCCGGAGATCTCCCGCGTCGTCGCCGCGTCGAAGCCACGCTCGGCGAACACCACCTTGGCGGCGTCGAGCAGCGCGCTTTCCGTCGCGGCGCGGTCGCGCTTGCGCGCTCCGCCCTCGCAGGCGCCCTCGGTGCCGTTTCCGGGGCAACAGCCGTCGGCGTCAGTGCTTGCGTCCAAGACCCGTCCCTCTCCAGTCCGCCCCATCCGCGTCACGATAGGCGGCTTCATAATAAGTATGCAGATACATACTTGACAAGCGGCAGGCGTCGGTTCAAGTATGTACTCACATACATACAAGACCTCACCCCAAAAGCCTATTGCCCAACAGGGGGTATTCCCGCCATGCCGCACGGCAACGACACGCACAGCACCGCCACCCCGGATCTGTTCACCCCGCTGCGTCTCGGCGCAATCGAACTGCCGAATCGCGTCGTCATGGCGCCGATGACCCGCAGCCGCGCCGGCGACGGCAACTGCCCAACCGCGCTCACCGCCGAATATTATGCGCAGCGCGCGTCCGCCGGCCTGATCATCACCGAGGCGACGCAGGTCTGCGACACCGCCCAGGGCTATCCCAGCACGCCGGGCATCCACACCGACGCCCAGACCCTGGCATGGCGCGCAGTCGCCGATGCCGTGCACACGGCCGGCGGGCGGATCGTCACCCAGCTCTGGCATGTCGGCCGCATTTCCCACCCGCGCTTCCAGCCGAACGGCGCCGCCCCGGTCGCCCCGTCGGCCATCGCGGCGAAGGGCCAGCTCTACACCGGCGCCGGCATGGAGCCCTTCCCGGTTCCGCGCGCTCTTGAAACCGCCGAGATCCCTGCCCTGGTCCGCCATTTCGCCGATGCCGCCAAGCGCGCCGTCTTCGATGCCGGCCTGGACGGCGTCGAGATCCACGCGGCCAACGGCTATCTGATCGACCAGTTCCTGCGCGACAGCACCAACACCCGCACCGACCAGTATGGCGGAACGGTGGAGAACCGTTGCCGCTTCCTGCTGGAGATCCTGGAAGCGACGGCCCATGCGGTCGGCGCCGACCGCATCGGCGTCCGCCTGTCGCCGACCGGCGTGTTCAACGACATGAAGGACAGCGACCCGCTGCCGCACTTCCTGGCGATCACCAAGGCGCTGAACCCCTTCAACCTCGCCTATCTGCATGTGATTGAGGGCAAGCCCGGCCACCACATGGCCCCGCCGGAGGGGACGCCGCACGTGGCGTCGACCCTGCGCGCCGCCTACAGGGGTCCGTTCATCCTGAATGGCGGCTACGGCCGCGGTGACGCCGTCGCGGCGCTCGCCAACGGCGAGGCCGATGCAGTCAGCTTCGGCGAGGCCTTCATCTCCAACCCGGATCTGCCCGTGCGCTTCCGTGCCGGCGCCTCGCTGGCCGAACCGGACCGCACCACCTATTACGGCGGCGATGCCAAGGGTTACACCGATTACCCGGCGCTGGAATCCATCGCCGCCTGACAGGTTTGCGGCCCCGAATTCCGCCCCCCCGGAATCCCCAATCGGGAATCCCCAATCGGGGCCGCAATTCCTCTCGACGTGAGAGAGCGCGTCGTGAGCGCGTCGTGAGACGCAAATCCCCCCTGCCCCCGGCCCGGTTCCCCCCTGGGCCGGGGGGCTTCTTTTGGGGGGCTGCCTTATCGGGCCGGGTCGCTCACGCCGCCCCGCCCTCTCCCTCCAACCCGCGGGCAAGTGCTGCGATGGTGCCGTAGCCGACCTGATCGGCCGGGTCGATCTCCGCCATCTTGGCGAGGATCGCCAGCGCCTTGCCGCGGTTGTGGCGGCGCAGTTCGATGAAGGCCAGCGCCTTCATGGTGAACAGGAAGAAGCGCGCCGGTCCAGCCGCCGTCCAGTCGGTGGAACCGGCGGTCAGTTGCGACCAGTCGGCCGGAAAGCCGCCCTGGAGTGCCGCGGCATCCAGCCCGATGCGGGCCACCCGCTCCGCCTCCCCCAGCTTCTTGCGGTTGAAGTAGAATTTGTAGAGCGCGTAGAAGACCGGCAGCACCCGCGGTCCCTTGCGGTGGGCCTCCCACAGCAACGCCTCGCAGGCGTCGGGCACGTCGCGGACCTTCACCGCCTCCTGCAAAAGCTCGTCGATCTGTTCGGGCACGTCGCCGAAGGCCATGCGGCCGTTCGACATCCGGAGTTCGATCGGTTCGTCGCTCATCGCTTCCCTCGCCTGAATTTTTCCGCTGCTGCAATCAACCATCCGACGCACCGACGACGCCCCCATGGTAGGCGCGGGCGCGCCGGGAAAAACCACATTATTTTTGTGCGGCGAAGTGTCGCGGCTGTCGCGAATCCGACACGCGCCAAACCCGACAAAACCGTTTGTAGGCGAAACATTGTCGGACTTTCGCCATACCGATCCGACCAGGCAATCCTTTTACTTCAATAACTTGCCTATCTGGCACACCCCTTGCTTATGTCTCGTCAGATTGGCCGGCACCCCCGGCAACGCGGCTTGAGGAGGCGGGACATGGTGACTCTGACGGATGCGGCGGTCTCCACCCTGGAACGGGTTCTGGAAAAGTCCGGTGGCGCGGCGGCGGGCTTGCGGATCGCGGTGACCGATGGTGGCTGCGCCGGCCTGAAATACCAGATGGGGCTGGAGGCGACGGCCGGCGACGACGACACGGTTCTCAGCTTCGGCCCCGTCACCATCTTCGTCGACGCCAACAGCCAGCCCTTCCTGTCGGGCGTGGTCGTCGATTTCGTCGAGGGCATCGAAGGCTCGGGCTTCAAGTTCGACAACCCGAACGCGACGAGCAGCTGCGGCTGCGGCAAGTCCTTCTCGGCCGGCGACGGCAGCGGGGGCTCCTGCTCGACTTCGTCGTCGGGCTGCGGTTCGTCCGCCCCCTACTCGACCCACTGAACGTCCCCCGAACGGCTCTTCCAAGACAGCTCTTCCCCTAGGCGCGCACCCCACGGAAAGGCAGCAGCGACATGTGGAACTACACCGACAAGGTCAAGGAACACTTCTTCAACCCGAAGAACTCCGGTGTCCTGGACAGCGCCAACGCGGTCGGCGAGGTCGGCTCCATCACCTGCGGCGACGCGCTGCGTCTGATGCTGAAGGTCGATCCCGACACCCAGATCATCCTGGATGCGAAGTTCCAGACCTTCGGCTGCGGATCGGCCATCGCGTCCTCCTCGGCACTGACCGAGATGATCATCGGCAAGACGGTGGACGAGGCGCTGACCCTGACCAACCGGGACATCGCCGAGTATCTGGGCGGCCTGCCGCCGGAGAAGATGCACTGCTCCGTCATGGGGGCCGAGGCTCTGCGCGCCGCCATCGCCAACTACAAGGGCGAGGAGTGGG
Source organism: Azospirillum sp. 11R-A (assembly GCF_049472615.1). Classification (NCBI taxonomy): domain Bacteria; kingdom Pseudomonadati; phylum Pseudomonadota; class Alphaproteobacteria; order Rhodospirillales; family Azospirillaceae; genus Azospirillum; species Azospirillum sp. 11R-A. The sequence continues at coordinate 240,816 of NZ_JBCEBL010000003.1, forward strand.
TCGACGACCACGAGGAAGGCGAGCTGATCTGCAAGTGCTTCGGCATCGACGCCGCCATGATCGAGCGCGCGGTGACCGTCAACGGCCTGACCTCGCTGGAGGAGGTCACCCACTACACCAAGGCCGGCGGCTCCTGCCAGACCTGCCACGAGAAGATCGAAGAGGTGCTGGAAGCGGTGATGGCGAAGACCGGCGCGCTGAAACCGGCCGCGAAGCACACCCCCGGCACCGTCGGCCTCGACGCCATCAAGCCGTTGCCGGCCAAGCCGGAGCCGGCCGCCGCACCCAAGCTGACCAACGTGCAGCGGATGCAGGCGATCATGGGTGCGATCGAGGAGATGCGTCCGCAAATCCAGCGCGACGGCGGCGACGTGGAACTGGTCGACATCGACGGCAAGGACATCTACGTCCGGCTGACCGGCGCCTGCTCCGGCTGTTCGCAGTCGGCCGGCACCATGATGGGCGTGCAGATGAAGCTGGTCGAGGCGCTCGGCGAGTTCGTGCGGGTCAAGCCCGCGTCCCTCATGCCGGCCCATGCGGGCTAAGGGGAGGAACCGGCGATGACCATTCCGAACGTGACCATTCCCAACCGGGGCGTCTATCTCGACAACAACGCCACCACCCGCGTCGATCCCGACGTGCTGGCGGAAATGCTGCCGCTCTTCACCGAACATTTCGGCAACCCGTCCTCGATGCACGCCTTCGGCGCCGCGGTCGGCGGCAAGATCGAATGGGCGCGCAAGCAGGTCCAGGCCCTGCTGGGCGCGGCGCACGACAGCGAGATCATCTTCACCTCGGGCGGCACGGAAAGCGACAACACCGCCATCCTGTCGATCATCGAGGCCTATCCGAAGAAGCGCGAGATCGTCACCAGCGTGGTCGAGCACCCCGCCGTGCTGGCGCTCTGCGACTATCTGGAGAAGAAGCGCGACTACAAGATCCACCGCATCCCGGTGGACAACAAGGGCAACCTCGACATCGACGCCTACCGGGCGGCGCTGTCGGATCAGGTCGCCATCGTATCGATCATGTGGGCCAACAACGAGACCGGGACGATCTTCCCGATCGAGGAGCTGGCGCAAATGGCCAAGGCGGTCGGCGCCATCTTCCACACCGATGCCGTCCAGGCGGTCGGCAAAATCCCGATGAAGCTCGCCGACAGTGCGGTCGACATGCTGTCGCTGTCCGGCCACAAGCTGCACGCCCCGAAGGGCATCGGCGCGCTGTACGTCAAGCGCGGCCTGCGCTTTCGTCCGATGCTGCGTGGCGGCCACCAAGAGCGCTCGCGCCGCGCCGGCACCGAGAACGCGCCGGCCATCGTCGGCCTGGGCGCCGCCGCCCACCTCGCTCTCACCCACATGGGCGAGGAGAACACGCGGGTGAAGGCACAGCGCGACCGTCTGGAACAGGCGATCCTGGCCGCCGTGCCGGCCTGCTTCGTCACCGGCAACCCGGACAACCGGCTGCCCAACACCTGCAACATCGCCTTCGAATACATCGAGGGCGAGGCCATCCTGCTGCTGCTGAACGAGCAGGGCATCGCCGCATCCTCCGGATCGGCCTGCACCTCGGGATCGCTGGAGCCGAGCCACGTGATGCGCGCCATGGGGGTTCCCTACACGGCGGCGCACGGCGCCACCCGCTTCTCGCTGTCGCGCGACACCACCGACGCCGAGATCGACCACGTCATCGCCGTGGTGCCGGGCATCATCGCCAAGCTGCGCAGCCTGTCGCCCTACTGGCAGCAGGAAGCCGGCAAGCCCAAAGAGTTCGCACCCGTTTATTCCTAACACCGAGATCGCAGGCCGGGTCGGTGGCCCGTCCCGGCACCCCGCCCGACGACACCCCGTCGGGGCGGGTCCCCGCCCCGGCCTGCGACACTTTTCAAAGGGGACAGGTCTTCCCCGCGCGCGAGGTGCCCCCCCATGCCCATCACCTTCGCCACCATCAACGACACCACGCTGCGCGACGGCGAGCAGACCGCCGGCGTCGCCTTCACGCTCGACGAGAAGATCGCCATCGCCAAGGCGCTCGACGCCGCCGGCGTGCCGGAGCAGGAAATCGGCATTCCCGCCATGGGCGAGGAGGAGCGCGAGGGCATCCGCGCCGTGGCGTCCTTGGGGCTGAAAGGCCGGCTGATGGTGTGGTGCCGCATGCACGACGCCGACCTGAAGGCGGCACTGTCCTGCAACGTCGGCTTCGTCAACCTGTCGATGCCGGTGTCGGACATCCACATCACCAGGAAGCTGAAGCGCAGCCGCGCCTGGGCGTTGGCCGAGATCGAGCGCCGGGTGAAGCAGGCGCGCGACCAGGGGATGGAGGTCAGCGTCGGCGGCGAGGATTCGTCGCGCGCCGACATGGATTTCCTGATTACTGCCGCCACGGTGGCGCAGGAGGCCGGCGCCCGCCGCTTCCGCTTCGCCGACACGCTCGGCGTGCTCGATCCCTTCCAGACGCGCGCCTGCATCGAGCGGCTGCGCCGGGCCACCGACCTGGAGATCGAGATCCACGCCCATGACGATCTGGGCCTCGCCAACGCCAATTCGCTGGCGGCGGTGCTGGGCGGCGCCACCCACGTCAACACCACCGTGAACGGGCTGGGCGAGCGCGCCGGCAATGCGCCGCTGGAGGAGGTGGTGGTGTCGCTGAAGCACCTCTACCACATCGACACCGGCGTCGAGACGCGGTCGCTCGGCACCATCAGCGATCTGGTGGAACGGGCCTCCAACCGGCCGGTGGCGGTCAACAAGTCGATCGTCGGCGCCGCCGTCTTCACCCACGAGGCCGGCATCCATGTCGACGGGCTGCTGCGCGACCGCAGCACCTACCAGAATTTCGACCCGGCCGAGGTCGGGCGCGAACACCGCATCGTGCTGGGCAAGCATTCCGGCACCGCGGCGGTGAAGCTGGCCTATGAGCGGCTCGGCATCGCCTGCGACGACGCCACCGCACAGGCGGTGCTACCGCGCGTCCGGGCGCTGGCCACCCGCGCCAAGCGGCCGCCGACGGCCGAGGAACTGCACGCCTTTCTGGAGGCGGCGACATGAGCAGATCCGAGCCCGGGAAATCCGAGTCGGGGGCCGGCATCGTCGCCCTGCTGCGCGAGGACGTCGCCTGCGTGTTCGACCGCGACCCGGCGGCGCGCAACGTCCTCGACGTGCTGACCTGCTATCCCGGCATTCATGCGCTGGTGATCCACCGCGTCGCCAACGCGGCCTGGCGGCGGGGGCTGCGCTGGCCGGCGCGTTTCCTGTCCTATGTCGCCCGCGCGGTGACCAACATCGACATCCATCCCGGCGCCCGCATCGGCCGCCGCTTCTTCATCGACCATGGCGCCGGCGTGGTGATCGGCGAGACGGCGGAGATCGGCGACGACGTGACGCTCTATCACGGGGTGACGCTGGGCGGCACGTCCTGGACCAAGGGCAAGCGGCATCCGACGCTGATGGACGGCGTGCTGGTCGGTGCCGGCGCCAAGATCCTGGGACCGATCACCGTCGGCGCCAGCGCGCGGGTCGGCGCCAATTCGGTGGTGACCAAGCCGGTGCCGCCGGGCATGACCGTGGTCGGCATCCCCGGCCGGGTGGTGCGGCCGGAAGCGTATAGCAAGCTGTCCGATCCCCATCTTGCCAATCACGGCATCGATCTGGAGCATCACCTGATGCCCGATCCGGTCGGCAAGGCCATCGCCTGCCTGATCGACCACATAAACCGCATCGAAGCCCGGCTCGAGGCCCACACCGCAGCGGAAACGTCACAGTTTCCTGCTAAAAGCATCCGCCTGTCGGAATTTCGCCTGAACGATATACGCGGCGATATACGTTTGGACGGTGTGGCCTGCAGCTCCTGCGGCAACATTTGCGACCAGGAGGGGTGCGCCCCCTCGCCTTCCACCCAGCAGCACGCGTGAGGAGCCTTCGACGATGAGCGATTTCACCGACGACCTCGACGATCTGGAAACCGCGGAAGACTTCCTGCGCTTCTTCCACGTCATCTACGACCAGCGTGTTGTGAACGTGAACCGTCTGCACATCCTGCAGCGCTTCCACGATTACCTGTCCGACGACATCGGCATGGAGGGGCTGGACGACGAAGGCACGGCGGCGCGTTACCGTTTCCATCTGGAACGCGCGTACCAGGATTTCGTCGTCTCCAACGCCATCGCGGAGAAGACCTTCAAGGTCCACAAGGAAGAGGCGCGCAAGATGGCCGACCGCTTCGTCCCGCTGGACAGCCTGCTGGGCACGCCGGTCGGCTGAACGCCGGCGCCGTCTGAGCGAACAGGTGGGGGCGCTTGGTGCGCCCCCTTTGTCGTCAGTGGATTTTGCTCTCGTTCGGGCTGCCGTCGCGCCGGTAGACATGGACGTGGTAGGCCGCCATCGGATTTTCATCGAGATAGCGCAGCAGCTCCTGCTCCGTCCGCGGCGTGGCGCCGCGGATCAGCACCTGCCAGGCGGGCTCCATCGTCGCGCGCATGGTCTCGCTGTGCGGCAGCATGATGAAGCCGGCCCATTCCGGGTCGAAATCGGCCAGATAGCTCTTGGTGTAGTGCTTCATCATCGCCGCGTCGTTGACGTTGACGTTTTCCATGTTCTCGAAACAGACACGCAGATCCATCGCCGGTCTCCTCATGCAAAAAGGCCGCAAACCCACCGATAGTCCCCGCCCAACAGCCTGCAAGGGACGGGTGCAGGTCCGCGATGCTCGCTCGTGAAAACAGCCGTAACAGTGAGATGGTACGCCGCAGGTGTGAAAAACAAGGGTTCGCCGACAGCCCAGGCGACGCTTTTCCACCGTCACCCATGCAAGGGACGCAGGCTGCACCATTGGTCATAATCCCGCGTTTTCAGGTTCGCCGATTGCACGACTCCTGTAAAATCGCTGTGACACTCCTTGCACGATCATGATGACCGACCCTTCGCCTGCCTCCGACACTCCCATCCGCATCCTTATCGTCGAAGACGAGAGCCTCGCCGCCATGGCTTTGGAGGAGGTTCTGGGCATGCTCGGATTCGCCGTCGTCGGGATCGAGGACAATGCGGACGATGCGGTCGCGGCGGCGGAGCGGCTGCGTCCGGACATCGTGATGATGGACATCCGCCTGCTGGGGCCGCGCGACGGGATCGAGGCCGCGGTGGCGATCCGCAAGCGGACCGGCATCCGCTGTATCTTCACCTCGGCCTTCGGCGACGCCGAAACCCGCCACCGCGCCGCCGAATGCGATCCCTTCGGCTTCGTCCGCAAGCCCTACTTCCCGGCCGAACTGCAACGGGCGCTGGGTCAGGCGACGGAGACGTTGCGGGGACGGGTTTAGAAAAGCGTCGGCGCAAGCCTGCTTCCCAAACACAAATCGGCCCCCGCGCGTCGCCGCGCGGAGGCCAACCGGTTCCGGGGAAAGGCACCGAAAGACCGGATCAGCCGAACTTGTAGCTGATGCCGTAGCCGCCACGCGGATAATCCCAGGCGATGTTGCCCTTGTCCTGGCAGACGACGCGGCAGGTGCCGCATTCCAGGCAGCCGTCAGTCACCAGCGTCACGCCGCCTGTTTCGTTCTTGCTGTAGCAGGCGGCCGGGCAGCAGAAGGTGCAGGCCTGCTTCTCGCAGGTCTGGCAGGCCTCCACGCTCTTGATCTGGATGTGCGGCCGACTCTCGTCGACGATGTAGCGGTTCTGATAGAGCTTCTCTTCGACCTTCACCATCATGGTCATCGCACGGCCCTCACCAGCTTGATTGCGTCACCGACCAGTCCCATCACCGAGCGACGCTTGATGAAGGACTTCATGATCTGCTTTTCCTTCGTCTTCTTGTCGATGCTGTCCACGGTGAACCAGTTGTGTGCAGCCGCGGTGATTTCGTCGGGATAGGCGCCGAAGAACTGCTTGTTGCCGTGCATGATGCCGGGCAGCTCGCGATACTTCTTCAGGTCCTTCATGATGAAGCTGTCGTCCAGCTTCTTCTTGTAGACGGCAAGGTTCGACGCGGTGAAGCCCTTGCCGGCGGCCTTCAGCTCGATCACCGTCTCCGCCGCCATGCGGCCCGACGCCATCGCGAGGTTGGAGCCTTCGCGGTGGGCGGCGTTGTTGAAGTGGGCGGCGTCGCCGACCACCATCCAGCCGTCGCCATAGAGCTGCGGAACCGCCTTGTAGCCGCCTTCCGGGATCATGTGGGCGGCGTATTCCTTCATCTCCGCCCCTTCGATCAGCGGCTTGATGACGGGATGCTTCTTCAGATCCTCGAGCATCTTGTAGGGCGGGCAGTCGCCGTTCTTGAAGTCGGAGATCAGGCAGCCGATGCCGATCGTCAGCGATTCCTTGTTGGTGTAGAGGAAGGCGGTGCCGACCATCCCTTTGGTCACCTTGCCCATGATCTCGATGACGACGCCTTCGTCCTCCTTGATGCCGAAGCGCTGCTGGATCAGCTCCGGATCGATGAAGAGGATTTCCTTGACCGCCAGCGCCACATTCTCCGGCGCGGCCTCGTCCTGCAACCCGGCGCGCTTGGCGAGCAGGGCGTTGACGCCGTCGGCCATGATGACGATTTCGGCGTGAATCTCGCCGCCCTCGCGGTCGGTGCGCACGCCGATGACCTTGCCCGACGCATCGCGGATCAACTCGGTCACCGTCGTCTCGCAGATCTGGAGACCGCCGACCTTGCGGATCTGCTCGCCCCACCATTTGTCGATGTTGGCGCGGATGATGGTGTAGCGGTTCGGCTTGTCGCTGTTGAAGGCTTCCGAGCGGTAGTTGGTGCCGACGTAATTGTCGTCGCCCAGCAGCCAGACGCGCTGTTCGATGATGTGGCGCTCGGTCGGGCAATCGTCCCGGAAATCCGGGATGATCTTCTCCAGCTCATGGGCGTACATGATGCCGCCCTGGACATTCTTGGCGCCGGGATACTCGCCACGTTCGAGCTGAAGCACCTTCAGCCCCTGCTTGGCCAGCGTGTAGGTCGCGGCGTTGCCGGACGGGCCGGCACCGATGACGATGGCGTCGAACTTTTCGACCATGTCGACAGGCTCCTTTCTCGTCCGGCGGTCAGCCGGCCATGCGGTTGACGGAGAGGCGGCGGCCGAAGGCGTCGGTCAGCGCCGGCAGGATCTTCAGCGCGTCGCCGACCAGACCCAGATGGGCGAAGTCGAAGATCGTCGCGTTCGGATCGGTGTTGATCGCCAGGATCAGGTCCGACTTCTCCATGCCGACCCGATGCTGGATGGCGCCGGAGATGCCGGCGGCGATGTAGAGCTTCGGCCGCACCGTCTTGCCGGTCTGCCCGACCTGACGGTCGTTGGTCGCCCAACCGGCCTGGACCAGCGGGCGGGTCACCCCGACCTCGGCGCCCAGAACCTTGGCGAGGTCGAAGACCAGCTTCATGTTCTCGACCTTGCCCAGCCCCTTGCCGGCCGACACGATGATGTCGGCGAAGGCCAGCTGCGCCTCGTTCTGCTCGCGGTCGGCGATGAAGTTCAGGACCTTGGTGACGATGTCCTCTTCGCGGAGATCCGGCTGGATTTCGATGACGCGGCCGGTGCGGGCGTCGTCGCGCTCCGGCATCGCCATCACGCGGGGGCGCACCGTCGCCATCTGCGGCCGGTAGGCCAGGGTTTGGATGGTGCAGAGCAGCGTGCCGCCGAAGGTCGGCCGGGTGGCGGCCAGCGAACGGTTGTCGGCGTAGATGTCCAGCTCGGTGCAGTCGGCGGTCAGACCGGTCGCCAGCGTGGTGGCGATGGCGCCGGCCAGATCGCGGCCCAGCGTCGTGGCGCCCAGCAGCACGATCTCCGGCTTGTGGGTGTTCACCACGTCGGTCATGACGCGGCAATAGGGGTCGGTGCGGTAGTCGGCCAGCGCCGGGTCGGTCACCTTGTAGACGATGTCGGCGCCATAGCCGATGGCGTCGCCGCAGATGCGGTTCAGGTCGGGGCTTTCGGCGCCCAGCACCACGGCGCCGACCTCCACCCCCAGCTTGTCGGCCAGCTTGCGGGCTTCGCCCAGCAGCTCCAGCGACACGGAGTGGACGATGCCGCGCTCCTGCTCCACGATCACCCAGACGTTCTGGTAAACCTTGAGGTGTTCGGGAAGCTGGAACTTGCGGCCCTGGGGCTTGCTCGGTTCGCTCATCGTCGGGTCTCCCGCGGATGGATCGTCAAAGCCCGGCCGCGGCGCGGGCGAGCAGGTCGCCAGCCAGCTTGGGCTGGGCGGCGAAGATGGCGTCGATGGCGGCAGCGGCCATCGCGTCGGGGGTGTCCGCATCGGCGACGATCATCTTCGCCTTCTCCGCCCGCGGCTTCGGCACGAACACCTTCGACACCACGGTCGGCGAGCCCTTCAGGCCGACGCGGCCCTCCTCGGCGCCGGTGAAGTCGCGGCTCCAGGTCTTCAGCTCGTAGCGGGCGGCGCGGAACAGATCGTCCATCTTGCCGAAGCGGATGGTGTTGGTGCCTTCCAGCATGGTGATCATGCAGGGGAGCTTCGTCTTCAGCACCTGCACGCCGCCTTCGGAGCGGCGCTGCACCACGATCTCCTTGGACGCGGTGTCCAGATCCTCAATCCTGGTGATGTAGGTCAGCTGCTCGAAGCCGAGGCGGGTGGCGATGCCGGGGCCGACCTGGGCGGTGTCGCCGTCCACCGTCTGCTTGCCGCAGAAGACGATGTCGACCGGATCCTCCTCCGCCAGCTTCTGGATGGCCGAGGTCAGGGCGTAGGAGGTGGCCAGCGTGTCGGAACCGGCGAACTTGCGGTCGGTCAGCAGCACCGCATCGTCGGCCCCCAGCGACAGCGCCTTGCGCAGCGAGGTCTCCGCCATCGGCGGCCCCATGGTCAGCACGGTGACGCGGGCGCCCACCTTGTCCTTCAGCCGCAGCGCCTCTTCCAGCGAGAACAGGTCGAAGGGGTTGATGATGGCGGGCACGCCCTGCCGCATGATGGTGTTGGTGACGGGATGGATGCGGATCTGGGCGCTGTCGGGCACCTGTTTGATACAGACGACGATGTGCATCCCGCTCTCCTTGGCTTCCGCTCTCGCTGTGACGCGCATGTGGGTTTGGGGCCGGCACCGGGCCGGGATACATCCCAGACAGCAAGCAGCGTGCCAGCCGGACGAGACCGGCCAAGCCACGGGAAACACTGGAGATTTTTAAAAGTCGGAAAGCGCCCTCCCCGTGTCGCAAAGGCGACAAGGGAACGCTGATGTCGGTTTCGCTACAGCCGCGGCGGGTGGGGACTCAGACCGTCTCGATGTGGGCGACGACCCGGTCCAGCTCCACGCCGACGCGGGCGACCATGTCGGCGATGCCGTCCAGCCGGTGGTCGATCACCGCCAGCTCCACCGCATCGGCGGCGGCGGCGAGGTCGCGGGCGCCGACGGTGCGCGAGGACCCCGCCAGCTTGTGGGCGGCCTGCCGCACCTCGTCCCAGATTTCGCCGGCCAGCGCGTCGACCAGCCAATGGTGCGAGGCGCTGTTGGAGGTCACGAACTCGCCAAGCAGATGCCGGACGAACTCGCTGTCGCCGTCGAACAGCGCGGTCAGCGCCTCGAGGTCGAGCGGCGGCAGGTCGGCAATGGCGGGGGCGGGGGCGGGCCGGGGCGAGGGCTGAGGTAGCGGTTGCTGCAACCCGCCGGTCACCGGCTCCCTGTTCTGCAACGGATCGTCCAATTCCTCTCCCTCCCCGGTTTCGCCGTCCGCCGGCGGCAGGAAACGGTCCACCACCCGGCGCAGGTCGGCAAGGCTGACCGGTTTCGCCAGCGTGTCGTCCATGCCCGCGAGAAGGCAAAGCTGGGCCTCGTTCTCCGTCGCGTTGGCGGTGATGGCGACGATGGGCAGGCGAGCGCCGCTTTCCCCCTCTGCGGCGCGGATGCTGCGGGCCAGTTCCATGCCGTCCATCTCCGGCATCTGGCAGTCGGTCAGCAGCAGGCCATGGCCGCCGGCCCGCCACAGGGCCAGCGCCTGGGCGCCGTCCTCCGCCGTCTCCATCACATGGCCGAGCAGGGTCAGCTGGCGCTGGATGACCTGACGGTTGGTCGGATGGTCTTCCGCCACCAGAATCAGCCGGCCACGCGCCCGCGCCTCCTCCACCGTGGGCAGGCGGCGGCGGCCGGCGGCCGGGGCGGCGGGCTCCGGCGCGGGTTGCCGGTCGGTGCGTCCACCCTCCCCCGCCGCCATCCGGCCGGCAGCGGCCAGGACGGCACGGACCAGCCCGACCCGCCGCACCGGCCGGCCGAGCACCACGGTGCCGGCACCGGAGGCCCCCAGTTCCGCCGCATCGCCGGAACTCAGCGCGTCGCCGCCGATCACCACGCGCCCGCGCACCCGGCCGCGCGGGTCGCGGTCCAGCGCCGCGGTGTCGCTGCCGAGCGTCGAGACCAGCACGTCGCAGGCGGCGGTCGGCAACAGGGTGCGCAAGGCGGCGGCCGCGTCGGCCGCCTCCACCACCTGGGCGCCGTCGGCATTCAGGTAGCGGGCGAGAAAGCCGCGCTCCTGCGCATCCGCCGCCAGGAGCAGGACGGTCACCCCCTGAAGCGGCGCCCGCTGCATCACCGCCAGCTCGTCCATCGCAACCAGATCGGCGGCGAAGGTGAACCAGAAGGTGGAGCCGACATTCACCTCGCTGTTGACGCCGATGTCGCCGCCCATCAGCTCGGCCAGGCGCCGGCAGATCGACAGCCCCAGCCCGGTGCCGCCGAAGCGGCGGGTGGTCGACGCCTCCGCCTGGGTGAAGGGGCGGAACAGGCGGGTCTGGTTCTCCCTGGAGATGCCGATGCCGGTGTCGGTCACCGCGACGCGGATGATGACGCGGTCGCCGTCGAACTGCGCCAGTTCCACCCGCACGGTGACCGAGCCCGACTGGGTGAACTTCACCGCGTTGCCGGCGATATTGAACAGCACCTGCCGGATGCGGACCGGATCGCCGACGACTTCCGCCGGCAGGTCGGGGTCGATGTAGGTGACAAGCGACAGCCCCTTGGCCCTGGCACCCGGCGCCAGCGTGTCGGCCACCCCCTCCACCACATTGGCGAGCGCCACCGGCACCCGCTCCAGGTCGAGCCGGCCCGCCTCGATCTTGGAGAAGTCGAGGATGTCGTTGATGATGGTCAGCAGGGCGCCGGCCGATTCCCGCACCACGCTGACCAGCTCGCGCTGGTCGCCGGTCAGGCTGGTGTGCTCCAGCAGTTCCAGCATGCCCTGGATGCCGTTCATCGGCGTGCGGATCTCGTGGCTCATGGTCGCCAGGAACAGCGACTTCGCCTGGTTGGCCGCCTCCGCCTCTGACCGCGCCGCCTCGGCCGCCACGCGCGCCGCCACCAGATCCTGCGTGCGCTCCGCCACCTGCCGTTCCAGGCTGCGGTTCAGCTCGGTCAGTTCCTCGTAGAGGTGGACATTGTCGAAGCCGATGGCGACCTTGGCGCAGAACACCTCCAGCAGCCGCCGCTCGTCGGCCGTCAGGGCGCGGCCATGCCCGAGATAGACCACGGTGTCGTGCCGGCGGGTGGCGGAGCGGAAGACCAGAACGCTGTGCCCGCGCTCGTAGCGGTTGCGGCCATCGGCCAGCGCCGCGATCACCGCCTGCGCCGCGTCGGGCGGCAACGCCAGGAAGAGCGGGATCCCTTCCATCCCGACATGGCAGCCGGCACCGCCCAGCACCAGCGGCTCCGCCGGCCGCGGCCCGTCGCACAGGCGGCTGACCAGCGCCACCCCGCCCGACGTCGGTCCATTGGCCGGCGGGCAGACGCCGACGATCTGGGCCACGGCATGGCGGACGAACTCCGCCATCGTCCGTTTGCCCAGCAGGGTCGAGGAGGAGTCCAGGATGCGCTCCAGCCCCTCCCGGTGATCCTCGATGGCGGTGATGTCCTGATAACCGCGCAGCGCGGCAACGACCGAGGTGAACAGCTTCTGCGCCGTCAGTTCGGTCTTCGATTTGTAGTCGTTGATGTCGTAGCTGAGGATGACGTCGCGTTCCGGCGCCTGCCCCGGCTGGCCGGTGCGCAGGATGATGCGCACACGGCGGTTGCTCAGCTCACTGCGGATGTAGCGGACCAGCCGCAGGCCGGCATCGTCGGATTCCATCACGACGTCCAGCAGGATCACCGCGATGGCCGGGTTGTCGCGCAGCACCCCGCGCGCCTCCGCCGCGGTGGCGGCCGACAGGAACTGCGCCGGGCGTCCTTCGAAGGTGAAGCCGCGCAGCACCATCTTGGTGGTGGCATGGATGGCCGGGTCGTCGTCGACGATCAGGATCAGCCAGGGTTCGACCGGCTCCGCAGCCTCGGCAACCGCCTCGACGGCGGGCTCCTCCTCCGCGAACAGGAATTCGTCGCTCATCACGGTCCCCCGGCGAACTTGCCGCGCCTTTTCCACCCCGACGCGCGGCCCAAAGCGCGCCCCAACGCGCTGGCGACCTTAGCATATGTCGGGGAATGACCGCCAGTCGGCCCCCTCCCATCGCCATCGGGTGGCCATCGGGCGGAAACGGTGGATTTGCCCGACGGCAGCCGCCATGGTGGCGCCGTTTTCCATCGCGCATGTGCCGTCATGACCCTGCTTGCCTGCATCCACGACAAGGCTCCGCTGATCGAGGCGCGGGATCCCGATCTGGGCGACCTGTTTCCGCCCGGCTTCCTCGACCTGTACGAGGTGCACAGCTATCGCAACGCCGCGCGTATCCTGGCCCATGCCTGCACGGCCGAGTTCCGCGAGATCACCGAACGGCTGATGGAGTTCCGCATCCGCACCGAGGACATCGTGGCGTCCGGCGGCAACAAATCGCAGATCGCCAAGACGATGGAGCGGATGCTGAACCCGCTGGGCTGGAACGAGACACGCATCCGCGGCGACCTGTTCATCACCAAGATGATCGTGACGCACGAGGAGAAGCGCCGCGTCGCCGGCAAGAACCGCGGCCAGACCGTCACCGAGCAGCGCCAGCGCGAGGAGCTGTACAAGGTCAACGGCTTCATCGACGGGCACAAGATCGACTTCGTGAAGGGGCGGGTGTCCTTCGATCTGGAATGGAACAGCAAGGACCAGACCTTCGACCGCGACCTCTACGCCGCCCGCACCTTCTACGAATGCGGCATCATCAATGCCGGCGTCCTGCTGACCCGCAGCGCCGAACTGATCCCGCTGTTCACCGAGGTGGCGCGGCGGGTCGAGATGAAGAACTTCCAGAACAAGTACGGTGCCAGCACCACCTGGATGAAGAAGCTGCTCTACCGCCTGGATGCCGGCCGCGGCGGCGGCTGTCCGGTGCTGGCGCTCGGCATCCGCCCGGCGCTGGTGTCGGATTTCGACGAATGGAAGGACAGCCACCCGGTGGTGCGGCAGGCGGCGACCTTCGACGTCGACACCGGGGCGGAGGACGAGGACGATCTGTGGTGAGGACGCCAGGGAGCCCTGTCCAGGGCCCTCACCGGCCTTCTCACGCGAACTTGCGGTCGGTCAGCAGCAGCCGCACCGCGAACCCAAGGAACAGCACACCGGCGATGCCGTCCAGCACCGTGCGGACCCGCGGGCTGGACAGGACGCGCCGTGCGGCCCCGGCGCTGAGCGCGGCGATGCCGACCAGATAGACACCGCCCAGCACCGAGATGATGTTGCCGAGGATGAAGGTCTGCAACGCCACATGGCCCAGGTCCGGGGCGATGAACTGGGGCACGAAGGCCAGTTGGAACAGGATGATCTTCGGGTTCAGCAGATTGGTCAGCAGCGCCTGGACGAAGACGCGGCCCGTGCCCGCCGGGGCCGGGGCCTCGATGGATGGAGCGGGCTCGGCACCGCGGCTGGTCCAGACGCTCCACAGCGACCGCAGGCCGATCCAGGCGAGATAGGCGCCGCCGGCATAGCGCAGCAGGTCGAACAGCGACGCCGACGCCGCGATCAGGGCGGAGATGCCGGCGGCGGCCAGCAGCGAATGCACGGTGTTGCCGACGCAGATCCCAATGGTGGCCACCACGCCCGCCTGCCGGCCATCGGCGATGCTGCGGGTCAGCACCAGAAGCGAATCCGGTCCCGGCGCCAGGACCAGCACGCAGACGGCGACCATATAGAGTTGCAGCAGGTGGAGGTCGAGCGGCAGGGTCATGGGGGGACGAACCTTGGGCGGGAGATTTGGGTGCTCAGTCGGGCCAGCGGCGGTGGATCCACAGCCATTGCGCCGGCTTGTCGCGGATCCAATCCTCCAACAGACGGTTCAGCCTTTCCATAAGAATTCGCGCATCCGCATTGCGGTCGCCGCTGGTCGGGTATTCCTCCGGCGGCAGGACGGTGAGGCGGAAATTGGCACCCTCCAGCCGCTCGGTCCGTGTGGGGCAAAGCGGCAGGTTCAGCTTGATACCCAGGACGGCCGCCGCCGGAGCGGTCATCGCGTCGCGGCCGAAGAAGGGCACCGGGATGCCGTCGTTCATCTTCTGGTCGATCAGCATGCCGACATGGCCGCCCCTGGTCAGATGGCGCAGCAGCATGCGCGCGCCGTCCGGCCCCTTGGGGATCTGGGGTCCCGACGCCACTCCGCGCAGCTTCAGCAGCAGCTCGGCGACGATCGGGTTGTTTGGGGCGCGGTAGACCGCACCGACCTCCAGCCCATGCAGGCGGGCGGCGACCGGCTGCACCTCCCAGTTCGCCAGATGGCCGGTAACGATGATGCCGGCCTTGCCGTCCTCGCGCAGCCTGTCGACGTGTTCCGCGCCGACCACCTCGACCCGCTCACGGCCGATCTGCTCCAGATGCGGGTATTCGGCGATGGTGCGGCCGAGATTGTCCCACATCCCGCGAACGATCGCCTCGATCTCCGCCCTGCCCTTCTCCGGAAAGGCGCGGGCCAGGTTGCGCCGGGCACGGGCGCTGTTGGGCAGCCACGGCCCCACCGTCCGGCCGATCCAGCCGCCGAGCGCCGATGCGCGGTCGAGCGGCAGCGCCCGGAACAGGCCGCAGACGCCATGGACCAGCATTCCCTCCACCGGGTAGCCGATGCGGCGCGTCAGCCATTTCTGCAACGGGCTACGCGGCTTGGCCATCGGGGCTTCCTTTCAGCGAGACATGTGTCAGCAACGCGGCGAGCGCGCCCTCGTCCGCCCAGCGCACCGACACCGGCAGGACGGCGATTTTCGCCCGCAACTCCGGCGGCAGGCGGACGGCGTCCTTGGCGGTGGTGACGGGCAAGGCGCCCAGCGCCGCGGCGCGGTCGATCAGCGCCGCCACCTCGGCCGGGCGGTAGGGATGGTGGTCGGCGAAGGGCACACGCTCCGCGATGCGGGCACCGAGCGCCTCCAGCGTCGCGAAGAACTTCTCCGGCCGGCCGATGCCGGCGAAGGCCAGCACGTCGCGGGCAACCAGACGCGCGGCGGCCTCCGGATCGGGCTCCAGCCGGGCCGCCAGCACCGGGAGCCCGCCGGCCAGCTCCGCCAGGGCGTGGCGGTCCTCGCCCAGGATCACCAGCGCATCGGCGCGGGCAAGGCCGTCGGCCACCCGCTCCCGCAGCGGCCCCGCCGGAACCAGCCGGCCGTTGCCGAAGCCGACCGCACCGTCGGCGACGATCAGCGACAGATCCTTGTGCAACGCCGGGTTCTGGAACCCGTCATCCATGACGATTGCCTTGGCACCGGCGGCAACCGAGCGCTCCGCCCCGGCCAGCCGGTCGCGCGCCACCCAGCAGGGCGCCGCCCCGGCCAGCAGCAGCGCCTCGTCGCCGACATCGGCGGCGGTATGGCGGCCAGGATCGACCGCCAATGGACCGGCCTCCCGCCCGCCATGGCCGCGGGTCAGCGCATGGACGGCGACGCCACGGGCCTGCAAGGCCGCGATCAGGGCCAGCCCGACCGGCGTCTTGCCGGCGCCGCCCGCCACCAGATTGCCGACGCAGACCACCGGAACGCCGACCCGGCGCGGAACGGTCCCGGCGATGCGCCGCCGCCCGGCCAGCCCATAGAACGCCCCCAACGGTGCCAGCAGTGTGGAGGCGAGGCCGGGTGGCCGGTACCAGAAGGCGGGGGTCTTCACGGCGGCGCGTCCCCTCAGGCAGCCGTCCGGATGCCGGCTGCGCCCAGCACCGGGGCCAGCGCCGCCAGCGCCCGGTCGATGATCCGCCGGTTGTCCGCGGTCACCCGCGCCGCACCTGCGACGATGCGGTCCCGCGCCCGGTCGTCGGTCAGCAGCCGGCGCGCCTCGCGGGTCAGCGCCTCGCCATCCGCCACCGGCAGGGCGCCGCCGGCAGCCTCCAGCATGTGGGTGATCTCGCCGAAATTGAACATGTGCGGACCATACAGCACAGCACAGCCGAGCTGCGCCGGCTCCACCGGGTTCTGTCCGCCATGGGGGATGAAGGAGCCGCCCATGCACACCACCGGCGCCGCACGGTAGAACAGCCCAAGCTCGCCCATGGTGTCGGCGACATAGACGGCATGCTCAGGCCCCGGCAGGCGATGCCCGGCGGTCCGCTGAAGAACCGGCAGTCCGCGCGCCCGCATCAGCTCCGCGATGGCATCGCCGCGATGGGCATGGCGCGGGGCGACGACTGTCAGCAGGCCGGGCAGCACAGGAGCCAGCGCGGCATGGACCGCCGCGGCGATCTCGTCCTCTCCCGGATGGGAACTGGCGAGCAGCCAGACCGGCCGGCCGGCCAGGGATGCCCGCAGCGGCTCCATCGCATCGGCAACGGCGGGGGGAGGCTCGGCGGAGAATTTCAGGTTGCCGACGCTGGCAACGCCGGAGGCGCCGAGCCGGCGCAGCCGTTCCGCATCGCCTTCGGTCTGGGCCAGCGTCACCTGGAAGGTCGACAGCAGGCCGCCGATCAGCCCGGGCACGTTGCGCCAGCGCGAGAAGCTGCGTTCGGACATGCGGGCATTGACCAGCGCGGCCGGGATGGAGCGGGCGCGGATGCCGGCCAGCAGGTTCGGCCAGATCTCCGATTCCGTCCACAGCACCGCGTCGGGCCGCCAATGGTCGAGGAAACGGTCGACCGCGCCCGGCAGATCGACCGGCACATATTGGTGGATCGCACGCTGCGGCAGCCGCCGGCCCATCAGCTCGGCCGAGGTGACGGTGCCGGTGGTCATCAGCACGGTCAGGTCGGGCGCGCCGTCCAGCAGCCGGCCGACCAGCACGAGGACCGAGTTCGCCTCCCCCACGCTGGCCGCGTGGATCCAGACCAGCGGACCGGCCGGCCGGGCTTGCGATGCCACGCCGAACCGCTCCGCCTGGCGCACGGAGTCTTCCTTGCCGGCGGCACGGCGCCGGTCGAGATAAAGGCGCACCGCCGGCCCGGCAACGGTCGTCAGGCCACGGTAGAGGGAATGCAGCATCAAGGTCCGGAACAGGAGACTTACGACAACGGGCGCGTTGCCGGTACCCCTGATACGGACCACCGGCGACGCGCCCGGCGGCACCTTAGCACGCGGCAGCGGTTCCGTAACAGGGGCCGGTGCGACGCAGATCCCTCAACGTTCCGCCAAAGCCAGCTTGGCGCCGAGCGCCGCGAAGGCGGCGGCAAAGCTGCGGCGCATCCAGGCCATCACCCGCGGACGGGAAACCACCTGATCGCGCACCGCGGCGGCGAACAGACCATAGACGACGAAGACCGCGAAAGTCAGCGCCATGAACACAGCACTGAGTTCCAGCATGCGCGCCAGAGGCTGAGGATCGGACTCGCTGACGAACTGCGGCAGGAAAGCCAGGAAGAAGATCGACAGCTTCGGGTTCAGCACATTGACCAGCACCGCCCGCAGGATCATGCGACCGGCCGTGCGGTGCGTCCGGTCCGCCTGGACACTGAGCGCGCCCTGCTCCTTCAGCGTCGCCCAGGCCATGTAGAGCAGATAGAGCACGCCCAGGATCTTCAGCCCCTGGAATGCCATCGCGCTGGTGTGCAGCAGGGCGGCCAGTCCCAGCACCGCCGCCGCCATGTGCGGCAGGATGCCCAGCGTGCAGCCGAACGCCGTCACCGCGCTAGCCCGCGCGCCCTGGGACAGCCCCGCCGCCAGCGTCAGCAGCACCCCGGTGCCGGGCGAGGCGACGACGATCAGGGAGGTGATCAGGAAGTCGGGGGTCATGGCCGGGGACCTCGCGCGGGTTGTGGTTCCGCGAAATGGAACCACGCCGCAGGGCCGCAGCCAAGCCGAATGAGCGGGGCTGTGCCCTCCCCGCTTATGCAAACGGCCGCAAGTTCGACAGGAACTGTTCTGCCGAGCGGCGCCAGGAGTAGCCCAGCGCATAGTCCCGGCAGGTCTGCGCCGGGATCGCCAGCGCCCCTTCGACCGCGCGCTTCAAATCCTCGTCCAGGCAGCCGGCGCCGGAACCGTCCACCACGTCCAGCGGTCCCGGCACCGGATAGGCCGCCACCGGCACGCCGGATGCCAGCGCCTCCAGCAGCACCAGCCCGAAGGTGTCGGTGCGCGAGGGGAAGACGAAGACGTCGGCGGCGGCGTAATGCCTCGCCAGTTCCTCGCCATGCTTGGCGCCGACCCAATGGACGGCCGGATACTTGCGCTGCAATTCCTCCCGCGCCGGGCCGTCGCCCACCACCACCTTGGTGCCGGGCAGGTCGAGGCGCAGGAAATCCTCCAGGTTCTTTTCCACCGCCACGCGCCCAACATACATCGACACCGGGCGCGGCAGATCGAGGAAGTCCTTGTCGCGGGGCCGGAACAGCTCGGTGTCGACGCCGCGGGTCCAGCGGCGGATGTTGGCGAAGCCGCGGGTCGTCAGCGCGTCCTCGATGGTCTGGGTCGCCACCATCACCGCCGAGGACGGCTTGTGGAAGCGGCGCACCACCGCATAGGACAGCGCCAGCGGGATCGGCGCGCGGTCGCGCACATATTCGGGAAAACGCGTGTGGTACGCGGTGGTGAAGGGCTTGCCGTGCTTCAGGCAATAGGACCGGGCGGCAAAGCCCAGCGGCCCTTCGGTGGCGATGTGGATGCAGTCGGGCAGCAGGCCGTCGATCATCGCCCACAACCGCCGCTTCGCCCCCAGCGCCAGCCGGATTTCCGGATATGTCGGCATCGGCAGGGTGCGGAAGCGATCGGGGCCGATCACCTCGACGCTGTGGCCCATCGCCTCCAACTCCCCGCGCACGGTGCCGATGGTGCGCACGACGCCGTTCACCTGCGGGTGCCAGGCGTCGCTGACGATCAGGATGTTCACGCCGCTTCCCGTTCCTTCGCCGTGAGTTCCTTCGCCTTGATCTTGCCGCCGGTGGGGCTGCTGCCGGGGCCGGTGGTGGCAAGCCGCTGCGCCATGACCTCCGTCCAGTGGATGATTTCCAGCGCGCCACTGTCGTGCTCGACCAAGGCGGTGCAGGACTCGACCCAATCGCCGTCGTTGCAATAGAGGATTCCTTCGATGTCGCGCATCTCGGCGGTGTGGATGTGGCCGCAGACGACACCGTCGACCTTGCGGCGGCGAGCTTCCTCACCCAGGGCTTCTTCGTATTTGCCGATGAATTCGACCGCGGTCTTCGCCTTGTGCTTCAGGTAGGCCGACAGCGACCAGTAATTGAAGCCCAGCTTGCGGCGCACCCAGTTGAACAGGGTGTTGACGTGCAGCAGCGTGACGTAGGCGTGGTCGCCGAGCAGGGCCAGCCACTTGGCGTAGCGCACCACCGCGTCGAACTTGTCGCCGTGGGTGATCAGCAGGCGGCGGCCGTCGGCGGTGGTGTGGACCCATTCGTCCACCACATGCACGCCGCCGAATTGCAGCCCGACATAATCGCGCGCCGCCTCGTCATGGTTGCCGGGGATGTAATAGACCTCCACCCCCTTGCGGGCGCGGCGCATGATCTTCTGCACCACGTCATTGTGGGCCTGCGGCCAGTACCAGCTTTTCTTCAGCCGCCAGCCGTCGACGATGTCGCCGACCAGGAACAGGTGATCCGATTCGGTGTGCTTCAGGAAATCGAGAAGCAGTTCCGCCTGACAGCCGCGCGTTCCAAGATGAACGTCGGATATCCAAATGCTGCGGTAACGCTTGACCGCTGGGACGGCGTCCATCTTCCGCTCCGTCGTCGCCATGGCCGATGGCCATCAAGACAACTGCCGTATAAAGGAAAGAGGCATGCCTTGACAACTATTTGAAACAGCCGCACCTATTCGTCACAACGATTTGGGCTATCGTCATACCGTCGCAGTTTTACTGTAATGGAACCGCCGCAAGCCCTTCACTGTTCTGCAACAGAAGGCGCACTTCGCGCCGGTCAGGGAGAGCGAATCGGTGCGCGACACGGTTCTGGTGGGCGAAAGCCCGGCGGTTGGCATGGGCAGCGGCGAGGATGCGGCCATCGACGTGCGGCGGCTGCTGGTGATCCACAACCCGACCGCCGGCGGCCGGCGGGCACGGCGGCTTCGCGCGGTGGTCGCCCGGCTGGAGGCGCGCGGCATCGGCGTCACGGTCAGGCCGACCGGCAGGCGCGGCGATGCGGAAGAGTTCGCCCGCGCGGCCGATCCCGCCGAGGTGGATGCGGTGGTGGCGGCCGGCGGCGACGGCACCATCAACGAGGTCATCAACGGGCTGGCCGCCCATGCCGAGGCGGGTCGGCCACTGCCGCTCGGCATCGTGCCGATGGGCACCGCCAATGTGCTGGCGGCCGAACTGGGCCTGACGATGGATGCGGAGCGCATCGCGACGGCGATTGCGGGCGGAAGGCGGACGATGATCTGGCCGGCGCAGGCGAACGGGCGGGTGTTCTCGCTGATGGCCGGGGTCGGGCTGGACGCGCGGGTGGTGGAGCGGGTCGATCCCAGGGTGAAGCGGCTGATCGGCAAGGGCGCCTATGTCGCCGAGACGCTGGTGCAACTGGCGACCCGGCCCGACCACCGCTATCGGGTCACCTTGGACGACGGGGAGGCACAGGAACTGGCGTCTGTCATCGTCGCCAAGGGGCATTTCTACGGCGGCCGCTTCATCTGCGCGCCCGATGCGCGGCTGACGGAGCCGGAACTGCATGTCTGCCTGTTCCCGCGCGGCGGGCGGCTGAACGCGCTGCGCTATGTCTGGGGCGTCACCGCCGGGCGGCTGGCGCGCTTTCCGGACTATCGGGTGGTGACGGCCAGGCGCGTGCGGATCGAGGGACCGGCCGGCGACGGGCTGTTCGCCGACGCGGTGCAGGGCGACGGCGACGTACTGGCTCGGCTGCCGGTGGAGATCGCGCTGGCGGGGTGGCAGTTGCCGGTGCTGGTGGGGTGAGAGCGATCACCGCGATGGCGGCAGCCCCCGCGCCGCCCTCGCCTGCTCCTGCAACGCCACGTAATGATGCCAGACCAGCCGCGCCGCCAGCGAGCGATGGGGCCGCCAGGGTTCGGCCACCTCAATCAGTTGTTTCGGCGTCGGCTTGTCAGCCCAGCCCTTCAGCCGCTGGACGCCCAGTTGGATCGCCAGATCGCCGATGGGCCAGATGTCGGGCCGGTCGAGCGTGGTCATCAGATAGACCTCCGCACTCCAGCGGCCGATGCCCTTCAGCGCGACGAGCTGGGCAATCGCCTCCTCGTCGGGCAGATCATGGATGATGTCGAAATCGAGCCGGCCGCTCGCCACCGCCTCGGCAAGGCCGCGGGCGTAGCCGATCTTCTGGCGGGAGAACCCGCAGGCGCGCAAGCTGTCGTCGTCCAGCGCCAGGATGGCGTCGGGGGTGACGGTGCCGCCCAGCCGGTCCTGCAGCTTGGCCCAGAGCGCCAGCGCCACCTTGGTGGAGAGCTGCTGCTCCATCACCATGCGCAGCAGGCCGACGAAGCCGGTCGGCCGGGTGAAGTCGCGGATCACCGGGCCGCCGACACGCAGGCATTCGGCGAAAATGGGGTCGAGCGCGGCCAGATGTTCAATGCTCATCTGCCGCGCTCCACTCCAGCAAACCGCTCAATCAAGGCTGACGGCGGATCAGGCCACCAGCTCGATGGCGTAGTCCTCGATCACGGTGTTGGCGAGCAGCTTGCTGCACATCGCCTCGACCTCTTTGCGGGCGGTCGCCTCGTCGGTGCTCTTGAGCTGCAGCTCGATCACCTTGCCGGCGCGGACGTCCTCGACGCCGTCGAAGCCCAGCGTGTGCAGCGCGTGCGCGATGGCCTTGCCCTGGGGGTCGAGAACGCCGCGCTTGAGGGTGACGTGAACCTTGGCCTTCATCGGATGTCCGCTCGCTTTACGGTGTTGGGTGGAGGGGTGGTTACTGGATGGCGGTCACTGGATCGTCTTTGGACCCTTGACGTCGCTCGGCCCGCCTTCCGGCAGGATGCCGAGGCGCCGCGCGACCTCCTGATAGGCTTCCTCGACACGGCCCAGATCCTGGCGGAACCGGTCCTTGTCCAGCTTCTCGTTGGTCTTGACGTCCCACAGGCGGCAGTTGTCGGGGCTGATCTCGTCCGCCAGGACGATCCGCATCTCCTCGTTCTCCCACAGCCGGCCGAACTCCAGCTTGAAGTCCACCAGCTTGAGGCCGATGCCGAGGAAGAGGCCGGACAGATAGTCGTTCACGCGCAAGCTGAGCGCGACCATGTCGTCGAGATCCTGGGGAGCCGCCCAGCCGAAGGCGGTGATGTGCTCCTCCGAGACCATCGGGTCGTTCAGCTCGTCCGACTTGTAGTAGTATTCGATGATCGACCGCGGCAGCGGCGTGCCTTCGGGAATGCCGAAGCGGCGCGACAGGCTGCCGGCGGCGACGTTGCGGACGACGACCTCGATCGGGATGATCTCCACCTCGCGCACCAGTTGCTCGCGCATGTTCAGGCGGCGCATGAAGTGCGTCGGCACGCCGATCTCGGAGAGACGGCTCATCAGATACTCGGAGATGCGGTTGTTCAGCACCCCCTTGCCGGTGATGACGCCCTTCTTCTGGTTGTTGAAGGCGGTGGCATCGTCCTTGAAGTACTGCACCAGGGTGCCCGGCTCCGGCCCTTCGAAGAGTACCTTGGCCTTGCCTTCGTAGATGCGCCGGCGTCGTGTCATCGCGTCTTCGTCCAAATACGTAAGGACCGGTCAAGCGAGCTTGCCGGCCCAGGAATGTGCCTGAGTGATATAGCAAGCCGGGTGCGCGAACACAACGACGGGGGCTGGAGGGCAGGATTGTGCGGTCGCGGATCCTGTGGGGTGCAGCGGCGGGGGACAAGATCTCCACGGATTTCACGGATGCGAACACGGATTTCACGGATGTGGCGTTCCGAACTCATGGCTTTCGGAAAAGGCCGAGATCTCGGCAAGCTCAGGAAAATCCGTGTAATCCGTGTTTAAATCCGTGACATCCGTGTCAATCTTGCCCGACGGCACGCAACCGACCCAGCAATCGAGCCCCTTTCACAGCTCCACCGGCGCATAGTCCACTGCATGCGGGCGGCCGGGGGCGAAGTGCCAGATCGGGTTCAGGTCGGGACGCTCCACCCGCGGCACCGCCAGAAGCGAACTGGACGAGGTTCCGAAGCCGCTGGGCAGCAGGAAATCCATGGCGCCGCGCTCGTCCGGCGTGCCCTCCCAGATGCGGCTGCCCATCAGCTCCGGCCAGCCGCCCCAGGCGAAGGTCTCCGCGTCGAGCGCGTCGAGGGTCGGCGGAATGGCGTGCTCGAACAGCGGGCGGTAGAAGGCGGTGCGCGGGTCCTGCGGGTCGTCCAGCTCGAAGGCGGTCAGCATGTGGACGCCGGCGGGGATCGACGACACCTCCGGCCGGTGGCGCGGGTTGGCGCCGCGGTGGACGACCAGGAAAGCGTCGCGGTTGTCAGCGATCACCAGATTGAACGGGCGGTAGGCACGGATGTCGAGATCGGCGAAGCTGCGCGCCGCATCGACGGCGTCGGCATGGTCGAGCGCATCCAGCACCAGTTCGCCGCGCGACCGCTTGCCGGCCTCCGGCCCCAGCGTGCCGAAGCGGTTGAGGATGACCGCCACCACCCCCTCGTCGTTCAGCCCCATCCAGGAGCCGCTCGCCAGCTCGTCCAGCCCGGCGACCACGTTGGGGCGGTCGGGCCAGTGGCGGGCCGGGGGCAGCCAGGGGCGTCCCACCATCTCGTCACGGTTTCCGGCGACGACCAGCGGCCAGGTTGCATCGGGTCGCCGCAGGAGAATCACACTGCACATGCCTTGCCCTGTCTTCAGTTGCGTTTGTGGGGGGTTGCGTCTGTGGGGGGTGCGTCTCTGGGGATGCCGGTCTTCGGCGGCGTCGGTATTCGGTGGTGACAGCCTTGGATGTCGCTTGGGGGTATCCCGCCACCCGGGGAGGACACTGCAGAATATCCGCGGGCGCGACGCGGCGGGAGAGTGACGACAGCCGCCTTCGGGCTATATTATCCTTATATAAGGGAGCGAAACCAATAAAGGAGCCTGGGTCCCCATGACGACCTTCGACGACCGCGAAAAGGCCTTCGAGAACAAGTTCCAGCACGACGAGGACCTGCTCTTCCGCATCCGCGCCCGGCGCGACCGGCTGGCCGGCGAATGGGCCGCCGACCTGATGGGGCTGTCCGGTGCCGACGCCGAGGCCTATGCCCGCCAGATCGTGGACACCGACATCGCAACCCCCGGCCCGCACGACATCCGGGACAAGCTGAGCGCCGACCTGCACGCCCGCGGGGTCGACATCTCCGACCACCGCGTCGAAAAGCAGATGGCGCATTTCCTGGACATCGCGCGCCAGCAGGTGACGCAAGCCTGATCGGATCGGGCCTCTGCACGTCCTTAGCGACCCCGCCGACCCGATCCCGGCGGGGCGCCTATTCCGCTGCGCGGTGCAGGACGCGCTGGCCGGCATAGTCGGCGATGCGGCGGATCAGCGTGTCGATATCACCCTTCAGCCGGGCGAACCCATCGTGGCGCTCCAGCGTCTCCTCGTTCATGTAGAGGCGCCGGTTGATCTCCAGCTGGATCGAATGGCGGCCGCGCGCCGGCTCGCCATAGCGCGCCAGCAGTTCCACGCCCTTGTAAGGATCGTTGATCGCCACCCGATGGCCGAGGCCGCGCAGGGTGTCCGCCACCAGCCGGACGAAACCCGGCTCGCTGGTGGTGCCGTCGCGGTCGCCGATGACGAAATCCACCGCCAGCGGATCGCGCCCGTCCGGCCGCAGTGACGATGGCATGGAATGGCAGTTGACGTGCCACGCAGCCCCGAACCGATCCGCCAGACCGTCCAGCGCCATCCGCATCTGGGCATGGTAGGGGCGGTAATAGCGGTCGATGCGGTCGGCAACCACCGACGCCGGCAGCTTCCCGTCATAGAGCGGAACGCCCGGCCGCAGCATGGCCCGGATCAGCCCCATGCCCAGCGTGCTGCGCGGGGTCGGACGCACTGGCAGCGGCAGGTCGCCGTCGATCATCGCCAGATCGATGTCGTCGATGGCACGGTTCACATCGATGCAAGTGCGCGGGAACAGCGCGCACAGCAGGGTGGCGCCATGGTCGGGTGCCGTGGCGAACAGCTCCTCGACATGGGTGTCCTCGGCCTGACGCAGCAGCGGATGCGGGCAGATCACCCGGAAATCGTCGGGATAGATGCTGCCGCTGTGCGGCGAATCGAACAGCACCGGAAGGCGCCGGCCGACCGGGTCGTTGCGGACCAGAACGTCATCGATCACGAAGCTCATCGACCGACCCCGACCAGATAGCCCCCAACCAGATAGCCGGAGTGGAACAACCGCCAGTTCAATTGCCGCAACGTCCACCGCCGCCCTTATCGATCCGGCGGATCCTATAACCCATGCGTCAACCCGCAGTCGACGGCCATTCGTCATGATGCTGCCATGCCGCCGCAACATTGCGCCAGGCGCATCAGCCAAAAAAACCACGGCGGCGCACCGGCCCGCACTGGCGTGGAGTCGCTTGGTTCGCCATACTGTTCGGAGCGCCCACCGCTGGCGAGCTTGCCGCTTGACCGACCCGCTCTTCGCCCCCGTAGAACTCACGCCACCGGACATCGCGCCCTACCGGCGCGGCAACACCGGCATCGATTACGTCACCAGCCTGTCGGCGGCAGAGCCCGGGCCGCATGTGGTGCTGAACGCGCTCGTCCACGGCAACGAACTGTGCGGCGCCATAGCGCTGGACGCCCTGCTGCGCATGGGACTGCGGCCGACGCGCGGACGGCTGACCTTCGTCTTCGCCAACACCACGGCCTACGCCACCTTCGACCGCCAGAACCCCTACGCGTCGCGCTATCTGGACGAGGATTTCAACCGGCTGTGGTCGCCGGAGCATCTCGACGGCCGGCGCGACAGCATCGAGCTTCGGCGCGCCCGCGCCCTGCGGCCCGTCTATGAATCGGCTGATCTGCTGCTCGATCTCCATTCGATGACGGCGGACACGGCACCGCTGACCCTGTGCGGACGGACCACGCGCGGGCGCGATCTGGCGCTCGGCCTTAGCTATCCGGCCTGGGTGGTGGCGGACGGCGGTCATGCCGGGGGCAAGAGGCTGATCGATTACGGCAACTTCGCCAAGCCCGAGGGGTCGCACACCGCCATCCTGGTCGAATGCGGCCAGCATTGGCGGGCGGAAACCGCGACGGTGGCGCTGGAAAGCTGCCTGCGCCTGCTTCTCGGGCTGGAGATGATAGACCAGCCGGCGAACGGTCCGCGCCTGCGCCCGCGAACCGATCCGCAGCGGCTGGTCGAGGTCACCGAGGCCATCACCGCCGCCAGCGAGCGCTTCCGCTTCACCGCCCCCTTCGTCGGGATGGAGGTGATCGGCCGCGCCGGCACCGTCATCGGCTGGGACGACGCCCGCGCGATCCAGACCCCTTACAACGACTGCGTTCTCATCATGCCCGCCCGCCGCGTGAAATCCGGCCAGACGGCGGTGCGGCTGGGGCGGATCGTCGGGTGAGGCTGGTCGATCCTTGCTAGGTCCTGCGGATGCGGGCAAAATCGACACGGATTTCACGGATTTAAAAACAGGGATTTCACGGATGTGGCATCCCTGAGCCTGGGTTTCCGGAACAAGCCTGAGCGGCCGCAAGCTCCGAAAAAATCCGTGTAATCCGTGTCTAAATCCGCGACATCCGTGTCAATGTTGCTCCCGGATCAGAGCCCTGCCAAATCGCCGGAAACCACTCATTTCACGGCCGGCTTGCCCTTCGTCCAGGTCGCATTCGCGCTGAACAGCGGCACGGTGGAGATCGAGGTCTTGGCCGAGGCGTCCTTCACCTGTCGGCTGTACACCACATAAACCAGCGTGTCGTTCGGCCGGTCATAGATGCGGCGGATGGCGATCGACTTGAAGATCAGGCTTTTCCGTTCGGAGAAGACCTCCTCCCCCTTCTGCGACAGGTCGATGTCACCGACGGTGACCGCCCCGGTCTGGCGGCAGGCGATGGAGGCGTTGGACGGATCCTCGAACCAGTTGCCCTTGCTCAGCCGGTCGATCAGGCTGCGATCGAAATCGACCAGATGGCAGGTGATCCCCTTCACCTTGGGGTCCTCGATGGCCTGGACCTGCAGGCCGTTGCCGGTCCAATCGTTGGAGAAGCGGCCGATCACGTCGTCCGCCGCCGCCGGTGACGGCAGCGTCAGCCCGGCAGTCAACAGGCCCAGAACCAAAAGGCCGGCGGAAACGTTCATCAGGGGAAACGGGCTGCGCATCGCGACTGGGTCTCCGGCAAGGACGGGCGGGGACCGCGGGCCGCGCGGTCCGGCAAAACACTCCCCTAGATCGGAGGATCGGGCGCCACCGTCAAGCGCCCACCTTCGGAGGTCCGGCCACCGCGATGACAGACCGCAGCCAGTTCGCCTCGATTCCCCCCGCGCATCCTCCTGCGCCAGAGGCTCCGCTCGCCGGAACGCCGGAACCGGCGACCGAGCCCGTGCCCCCGCCCGGTCATCGCCGCAATCCGCAAACCATCGCCACCGTTGGCCTGTTCGTCATCGCCCTGCTGTTCGCGCTGTATTTCGGGCGCGACGTGCTGCTGCCGATCATGCTGGCGCTGATCCTGAGTTTCCTGCTGCGGCCTCTGGTCCGCGCCCTTTATCGCGTCCGCGTGCCGGAAGGCATCGGCGCCGCCATCATGGTGGTATCGCTGTTCGGCGGCGTGCTGCTGGCGGTCTACACCCTGTCGGGACCGGCGGCGGAGTGGGTCAACCGCATGCCCCGGGTCATGCACGAGCTGGAGTTCAAGCTGGGCGACATCCGTGCCGGCATCGACCGCGCCCGCGAAGCATCGCGCCAGATCGAGCAGATCACCAAGGAGACCGGCAACCAGGCCGGACCGGCGCGCGAGGTGGTGGTGCGCGGTCCGACGCTGATGGAGCAGGCGGTCAGCCAGGTCGAAACGGTGCTGGCCAATGTCGTGATCCTGCTGGTGCTGCTCTACTTCTTCCTCGCCCGCGGCCGGCATTCGCTGGAGGCGCTGATCGGCACCATGCGCAACGTCGACGACCGCGTGCATTACGCCATGGTCGCGGCGACGCTGCAGCAGAACATCGCCGCCTATCTGCTGACCATCACCGTCATCAACGCGATCCTGGGGCTGGCGACCGGCCTGTTGATGTGGCTGTGGGGGCTGCCCAATCCGGCGCTGTGGGGGGTGATGGTGGCGCTGGCCAACTACATCCCCTTCATCGGCCCGGCGGTGATGACCGGTGTGCTCTTCCTAGTGTCGGTCCTGACCTTCGACGGCCTCGGCACCATCATCCTGCCGCCGCTGTCCTTCGTCGCGCTGACGACGATCGAGGGCAATTTCCTCACCCCGATGATCGTCGGCCGCCGGCTGTCGCTGAACCCCATCGCGGTGTTCGTGTCGATCCTGTTCTGGGGCTGGCTGTGGGGCATCCCCGGCGCGCTGCTGGCCGTGCCGATCCTGGCAATCCTGAAGATCCTGTTCGACGCGCACGAACCGCTGAAGCCGGTCGGGGCCCTGCTGGGGGACTGAGCGGGGCCAAGGCCCCCTCAAACCCCTTTCACGCCACCGAAGCCAGCGGCAGGTTCACCAGCAGGTTCTGCGGCTTCAGCTTCAGCCGCCGCGCTTCCGTCATCGCCAGCCCGAGATAGACCGGCCGGCCGGCGAGGTCAGGGCGCATGGCGGCGGGATCGGCGAAGTCCAGGCGGAACAAAGCGAGGATGCGGGCCAGCCGCTCCTCCCCCACATCGACCCCGTTGTAGAGGTCGTTGAGGATCGCGGTGGCGGCGCTGTCCAGCCCGACATGCCAGACCCAGCGGTCGTCGCGGATGTTCTGCACCGGCTGGATGCTGACCGCGACGCCCAGGAAATGCCCGACCCAGACCTCCAGCACGCGGGCCAGCGCGTCCAGCCCGGCGGCGGCGAAGGTGATGTCCAGCACGGTGTCGTGCCGGCCGTCGCGGCCCCAGTAGAGCGGGTGGTTGGTCTCGTCCAGAATGTCCAGCTCGACACTGCGCGGGGCGGTGCCGGCCTCCACGACGAGACGGCCGAGCGAGCCGAAGCCGCCGGAGGCCGCCATCGTCTCCACGATCTCGGCATCGGCGACGCGGACGCGACCATCCTCCACCGACACCGTCTGCTCGCGAAAGAACAGCTCCCCCGCCCGCGCCCGCAGGCCAGACGGCGTTTCGTCGAGGATGCCGCGCAGGATGGCGTGGACCAGCTGGTCGATGAACAGGCCGGGCACGCCGCGGGCGCCCTCGCGGAACAGGCGGATGTAGCAGCCCTCCAGCGTCCCGGCGGCGAGCAGCCGGTCGCGGAAGGCCAGCCAGACCTGGAAATTCTCCCGCGCGTCCGCATCGGCGATGGCATCGATCAGCGGAGCCGGCACGATCCGCGCCGGATCGTCCAGCAGGGCGGCGTGCAGCGTGCGCTCGGCGTCGCAGGCCTCCTCCGGCGGGCGCATCTCGGGCCGGAGCAGGTAGGCGCGCAGGAAATCGGGCGTCACCGCCAGATGGTTGTCG
Organism: Azospirillum sp. 11R-A; assembly: GCF_049472615.1. Taxonomy (NCBI): domain Bacteria; kingdom Pseudomonadati; phylum Pseudomonadota; class Alphaproteobacteria; order Rhodospirillales; family Azospirillaceae; genus Azospirillum; species Azospirillum sp. 11R-A. Next base: position 270,619 of record NZ_JBCEBL010000003.1, read on the forward strand.
GCGTCGCGGGTCAACAGGTGGAAACCGGACGCCGTCCAGAAATCGGTCATGCTGCGGGGCACCTTTGGTCCTGAAGGCGCCTATCCGACGACAGAGCCGCCGGCCGGCGCAAGTGTCTTGTGCGAGGCCCCAGTGCCGAGGGTCCTGTCGAGAAAGGCGTCGATGTCCGCCCACACCCGGTCGCGGATGGCGTCGCCTTCCATCAGCAGCTCGTGCCGGGCGCCGGGATAGCCGACGAGATGGGCATCGCCGAGCCGGGCGGCCACCACGCGGTGGGCCTCCGCCCGCACCACCCGGTCCTCCGGCGCGCTCAGCAGCATCACCGGCGTGCGCACCCGTTCCAGCGGCAGGACGTGGCGCAACGCATCCTCGGCATCCAGGGCGGCGGCGACCCAGGCGAAGCTGACCCCACCGACGCGCAGTTCCGGCCGCTCGGCATAGGGGGTGTGGAAGGCGGCGTAGCGTCGCGGGTCGGTCGTGATCTTGTTGTCCGGACCGAAGCTCCCCTCCGCCGGGTCGTAATCGCCCTGGCCCAGCGCATAGCGCGCGCCCCAGCCGCAGGCGAGCCCGAGGCTGGCCAGCACCCGCACCAGCCAGCGCGGCAGCGGCCCGCTGTGAATGGCGTACATCGGCGCCGCCAGCAGAACGGCGGCGTAGCGGTCCGGATCGTCATCGGCATGGCGGACAAGCGCCAGCGTCGCCACCAGCCCGCCCATCGAATGGGCCAGCACGATCACCGGACCGCCCGTCTCGGCCGCGACCGGCGCCACCACCTGCCGATGGACCTCGTCGAGATCGTCCACCAGCGTCGCGAAATCGGTCAGGTGATGGATCTGCCGGTTGGGCAAGGGCCGGTCGGACAGTCCCTGGTTGCGCCAGTCGAACGCCACGACGCGGAAGCCGCGGGCAATCAGCGCCTCCGCGGTTTCGGCATATTTCTCGATGAACTCCGCCCGGCCGGTCAGCACCAGCGCCGTGCCGCGAGCCCGCTCCGGCATCGGCCAGACGGCGACGCGCAGCCGAACCCCGTCGGGCATCGCCACATGACGCATCTCAGCCGGGGCGGCAACACCATTGGCGAGGCGATCCGCCGCAAATTCGGATGCAGTCCAGGCGGCATCGTCGGCCATGCTTTCTCCCCTGACCGTTGTGTTGCGGACCGGAATGGCACCCCCGAGGGCAACCCACTCCGAATTCGTCAAGATATTAGAAACCAGAAATAGTGGCGATGTCTTGTATCGACTCCGCGAGGGAACTCTTTTCCTTGAATGGCGTTGGTCCGCCGTTGGAGGTGTACAGATGAAGACAACACACATCATCGTCCTGGCGCTGACCGCCGCGACCCTGAGCGGGACTGCCGTCCCTGTGCTGGCGAACGAGAAGGCCAAGGTTCCGCCCGTGCATGTAGAGCATGAGGATGGCGAGGAGATCCTCGTCCACAAGGGGGAAGCGTCGTTCTACAGCCAGAAGTTCCACGGCCGCACCACGGCGAACGGCGAAACGATGAACCAGAATAAGGCGACCGCCGCCTCGCGCACCCTGCCGCTGGGTTCCAAGGCCACCGTCACCAATCAGGAAAATGGCAAGAGCGTCGACGTCATCGTCAACGACCGCGGCCCCTATGTCGATGGCCGCGTGATCGACCTGTCGCGCTCCGCCGCCAAGAAGCTGGACATGATCGAAGACGGCACCGCCCCGGTGAAGGTCGAGGTCAAGCCGTCGGAACAGCCGACCGACACCGCCCGCGAAAAGGTGGAGGAGAAGGTCGACCAGCTGACCCCCGGCAATCAGGTCGCCCAGGGCGAGGGCAACCGGAACAGCGGAAACAGCGGCGGGAGCAGAAGCGACACAGTGTCGCACTCCGGCTCCGGCAAGTAATGCTGCGGCGCGGCGAAAAGGGCTTCCGATTCGCCGCGTCCACCGCCCTGATTTTATTGCATCGCCGAACCAACAGTCACCATACGGTCAAACCGTTGAAAAGAACGGGACTTCGCCATCGGTGCCTCAGCCGGTGGCAAAACAGTCGCACCCATGGCGCCACACCGGTCGGAGCGGTCCGAGTTTTTGCGATAAGCCCATGATCCGCCGTATTTTCTCCCGCAATACCTCGGTCCGTAAGTAATCCCTTACCGCCATGCCGGCTTCCATTGCGGCGAAGCCTGCCGGACGGAGCGGCCGGCTTCCTCGCCGACTTGTGCGGAACGTTAGAGATTTTTTTGCATTTTTGGAGGAGACGTGGTGCCATTCCCATCGCTGCGGTGCACACGACGCATTGCAGCGAACGGCACGGCGCCCGGGCGTCAGATGCCGGAACAGGCACCGAGAGAAAGAGGAATTGCTGCGATGGACGACGTGCGTCAGGTCCGCAAGGATACCGAAGGCTACTGCATCGAAGACCTGTCCGTCGGCATGACGGCCAGCTTCGCCAAGACGGTGACGGAAGCCGACATCGTCCTGTTCGCGGGTATTTCCGGCGACACCAACCCGGTCCACATCAACCAGGAATATGCCGCCACCACCATGTTCCAGGGCCGCATCGCCCACGGCATGCTGACGGTCGGCTTCATCTCGGCCGTTCTCGGCACCAAGCTGCCGGGGCCGGGCTGCATCTACATGAGCCAGACCTTGAAGTTCAAGGCGCCGGTCCGCGCCGGCGACACCGTCACCGCCCGCGCCACCATCACCGAGCTGATCCCGGAAAAGCGCCGCTGCGTCATCAAGACCGTCTGCACCGTCGGCGAGACCGTGGTGGTCGAAGGTGAAGCGCTGCTGATGGTTCCGTCCCGCGGCTGATCGCCTACGGCCAATACCCAGGCCAATCGGCCTGCCTGCGAGCGTAAAACACGCCGGCGCGTTTACCCCGCGCCGGCGTCGGTCTATATAGACGCCCGAGCAAGCGGACCCGCCGGGGTCCGCCCACAGCACCGGGGCGCGCATGCGACTGTACAGACACACCGCCGACCTGCCGGCCGAAGAGCGGGGCGCCGTCGTGGCGCTCGGCAATTTCGACGGCGTCCATCGCGGGCATCAGACGGTCATCGGCACCGCCCAGCGCCTTGCCGCGGAGCTGGGGGCGCCGTCGGCCGTCGTCACCTTCGAACCGCACCCGCGCAGCGTCTTCCGTCCCGACGACCCGCCCTTTCGCCTGACGCCCTTCCGCGTCAAGACCCGCCACATCGAGGCGCTGGGCGTCGACCAGCTGATCGTCTGCCATTTCGACGACGGCTTCCGCCACAAGACCGCGCAGGCCTTCGTCGACGAAATCCTGGTCGGCGGGCTGGGCGTGCGGCATGTCGTCTGCGGCTACGACTTCCTGTTCGGGCACAGGCGGTCGGGCGATCCCGCCTTCCTGCTGCAGGCCGGGCGCGCCCAGGGCTTCGGCGTGACCGAGGTCGGGCCGGTGTCCGACGAACAGGGCGGCGTCTATTCCTCCACCCGCGTGCGCGACGCGCTGACCGCCGGCCGGCCGCGCGAGGCCGCCCATGTGCTGGGTCATCCGTGGGAGATCGAGGGGCGAGTCGTCCATGGCGACCAGCGCGGCCGCACCATCGGCTTCCCCACCGCCAACATCGAGCTGGGCGAGTATCTGCGCCCGGCCTTCGGCGTCTATGCGGTGCGCGCCGGCATCGACCGCGCCGGCGAGACGGTCTGGCTGCCGGGCGTCGCCAATCTCGGCGCCCGCCCTACGGTGGACGGCACGGTGGCACGGCTGGAGGCCCACCTGTTCGATGTCGATCTCGACCTGTACGATCTGCATCTGCGCGTCCAGATGATCGATTTCCTGCGGCCGGAGATGAAGTTCCCCAGCTTCGATGCGCTGAAGGACCAGATCGTGCAGGATGCCGCCGCCGCCCGCACCGTGCTGGCGGCCGGCTGACAGGAGGGAAATCGGATGGAACGGGTCCTGATGCTGCTGTTCATGCTGAACCAGGGCGGCCCGACCACGCTGGAGTTCGCCAGCATGGAGCAGTGCAAGGCGGCCGAGCCGATCATCATCCAGAATTACCGCGAGATGACCGGCAACACCGTGCTGTCGCGCTGCATCCGCATGACGCTGCCGGCCAACTGACCGGGCTGGACGCGCGACAGGCTTGGCGACGGCATTGAACAGGCGGCCTGCGATCCGCGCTGGCGGCGGTGGTTTCCTCTGATACAGTGCCGCCCCGCCCCAGGCTTCCCGCCGCAAGCCGCCCCGAATCCCCCCGAATCCCCATGCCCCGTCCAGACTCCCTGACCATCCGCATCCTGCTGACGGCGCTCGTCGCCTTCGGCCCGCTGTCCACCGACCTGTATCTGCCGTCGCTGCCGACGCTGGTGCGGGTGTTCGGCACCGACGTCGCCACGGTGCAGCTGACCCTGTCGATCTTCCTGGTCGGCTTCGCAGTGTCGCAGCTGGTCTATGGGCCGATGTCGGACCGATTCGGCCGGCGCCCCACCCTGCTGGTGGGGGTGACGATCTATCTGGCGGCCAGCGCCGTCTGTGCCATGACCAGCAGCATCGATGCGCTGATCGCCGCCCGCTTCTTCCAGGCGCTGGGCGCCTGCTGCGGCCCGGTGGTGGCACGCGCGGTGGTGCGCGACGTGTTCGGGCGCGACCGGGCGGCGACGGTGCTGGCCTATATGTCGATGGCGATGGCGCTGGCCCCGGCGGTGGGGCCGATGCTGGGCGGCGTGCTGACGGAATGGTTCGGCTGGCGCGCCAACTTCGTGCTGCTGACCGTCTTCGCCTGCGGCATCCTGGCCGCCGTCTGGTCGTTGCTGGGCGAGACCAACGCGCATCGCGACGAGGACGCCCTGAGGCCAAGCCGGCTGGCGGCGAACTATCTGCTTTTGCTGCGCAACCGCGGCTTCCTCGGCTATGTGCTGGTGGTCGCCTTCTCCTACAGCGGCATCTTCTCCTTCATCTCCGGCTCCTCCTTCGTGCTGATCGAGCAGATGCACCTGACCCCGGCCCAGTATGGCGCCAGCTTCGGCGCGGTGGTGCTGGGCTACATGCTCGGCACCTTCCTGGCCGGGCGGCTGACGCCGCGGCTGGGCGGGGCGCGGATGATCCGGATCGGCACGCTGCTGTCGATGGGCGGCGGGCTGGTCGGCGGGGCGCTGGCGCTGGCCGGGGTGCTGCACCTGCTGGCCATCGTGGTGCCGGTCTTCCTGTTCATCCTGGGCACCGGACTGACCCTGCCGAACGCCAGCGCCAACGCCGTCGGTCCCTACGCCACCATGGCCGGGCTGGCCTCCTCACTGCTGGGCTTCGCGCAGATGGCCATCGCCGCGATCATCGGCATCGTCGTCGGCCACATGAACGACGGCACCGCCCTGCCGATGATGGGCGCCATCGGGCTGGTCGCCCTGGGTGCCCTGCTGGCGCACCGGCTGCTGGTCATCCCCGCGGCGACGAGCGGGCGATCCGCCTGATCCGGCCCTGACGGGAGGCGTGACGGGAAGTAGCGCGGCGCTTCCGGGTTTTCCCGGCATCGTCGCCGTCCTCCTTTCCCAACTGCGGGAAACGATCCAGCAGAAAGGTGAACAGGATCGTCACGACCAGGCATAGGCCCAGCGTCATCCCCGCCAGCATATAGTATCCGGCGCCGCAGGCGATCCCCAGCGCACCGGCCACCCAGATCACCGCCGCGGTGGTCGCCCCGCGCACGCTGTCGCCCGAGCGGAACATCACGCCGGCGCTGATGAAGCCGACCGCCTGGGCCACGCCCTGGATGACGCGGACGGGATCGCTCGGCCGCTCGTCCCCCGTCGCCTGCAGCCCGGCGTAAAGCTCCAGTGCGACCAGCGTGGTCAGGGCACAGCTGATGGATATCAGCGTATGCGTGCGCAACCCCGCCGCTTTGCCCCGCATCTCGCGGTCGAGTCCAAGCAAAGCGCCGCACAGGGCCGCCGCCAGCAGCCGTAGCCCGATTTCCCCGGCAGTCAGAACACTGGTCAAGCCCATGAAATTGCTCCGGTTTTTCTGCCCTCCAAACGGTCTGCCACTTTTTTGGGGCAGACGGCATTTTTCACTTTGCAATCGTTCGCGTTGGATCTATGTAACGCGAACTCGCAAGCGCACGTGCCGCTGGCCCGCCCCTCGGCGTCTCCGAGATGTGGTTATGCAACGACGTAACGCGTGATCCCCGACCGTCCCTTAAACAAGGCGGCGACTTGGAGGTTACGATGGTTGATGTTGTTGTGGGTGGGCGCGTGCTCACCCGTCTCCGAAATTTGCCGCTCCTGGACCATACGGACAGAACAGGGTTCTGTACGGGGAAATCCAGTATTGGCGGCTTGAGCGCCTGATCAGCTTTTTCAGTTGCTGATCGGCCCGCTCGGCCGCTCCGTTCCCCCCGACTTCGCCCGTTCCGTTCCATCATCTTGCGTCCCAGGAGACCTCGATGACCCAGAAGATTGCGCGCTTTTTCGAAGAGCAGCGCCCGCAGACCCCTTGCCTCGTCATCGATCTGGATGTCGTCGAGCAGAACTACAACGATCTGCACGACGCCCTGCCCGACGCCCGTATCTTCTATGCGGTGAAGGCGAACCCGGCCGCGGAAATCCTCAGCCTGCTGGCCCGTCTCGGCTCGGCCTTCGACTGCGCCTCGGTCCCGGAAATCCAGATGGCCCTGGCCGCCGGCGCCACCCCGGACCGCATCTCCTTCGGCAACACCATCAAGAAGGAAAGCGACGTCCGCCGCGCCTTCGAGCTGGGCGTGCGCCTGTTCGCCTTCGACAGCGAGCCGGAACTGGAGAAGATCGAGCGCGCCGCCCCCGGCGCCCGCGTGTTCTGCCGCATCCTGACCTCGGGCGAGGGTGCCGAATGGCCGCTGTCGCGCAAGTTCGGCTGCGACCTGAAGATGGCGCGCGAGCTGCTGCTGAAGGCCCGCGACATGAACGTGCAGCCCTATGGCGTGTCGTTCCATGTCGGCTCGCAGCAGAAGGACCTGATGCAGTGGGACCACGCCATCTTCCAGGTGGCGCAGTTGTTCCGCGAGCTTGAGGTGCTGGGCGTCGACCTGGGCATGATCAATCTGGGCGGCGGCTTCCCCACCCGCTACCGCACCGACGTGCCGGAATGCACCGCCTACGGCCAGGCGATCTTCGACTCGCTGCGCACCCACTTCGGCAACCACCTGCCGGAGACCATCGTGGAGCCCGGCCGCGGCATGGTCGGCAGCGCCGGCATCATCGAGAGCGAAGTGGTCCTGGTGTCGCGCAAGTCGGCCGAGGATCCGAAGCGCTGGGTCTATCTCGACATCGGCAAGTTTGGCGGTCTGGCCGAGACGATGGACGAGGCGATCCAGTATCCGATCGAGGTGCTGGGCGATGATCTGGAGAGCGACCGCGAGGCGGTGATCCTGGCCGGACCGACCTGCGACAGCGCCGACGTGCTGTACGAGCGTGCCGACTACAAGATGCCGGTGGACCTGAAGTGCGGCGACCGCGTGCGCATCCACGCCACCGGCGCCTACACCACGACCTATTCGGCCGTCTGCTTCAATGGCTTCGAGCCGCTCAAGCACTACTGCATCTGAGGATACGGGCGGGGAGTTGCCCTGCCCGGCTTCAGTCCGCCAAGAGAAAGCCCGCCTGCCGGTTCACCCGGCAGCGGGCTTTCTCTTTTTTGGCCGGCTGATTTTTGTGCAGCCTATTTTTTGAGCATTCCCAAGTATCGGACAAAGAAAAAGGCCGCCTCCGATCAACGGAAGCGGCCTTTTTCAGTGCGTTCGCCGGCCGGCGTACAGGCGCTCATTCGCGCCAGAACGGCTTCGACATCTCGCGCTCGGCATCCAGGCGGCTGAAGCCGATGTCCTGGAGCATACGGTCGTCCAGATAGCCCAGCTCGCGGCGGGTGACGACGCGCTGGCGCCACAGACCCAGCAGGTTCGAAGCGATTTCGACGACGTGGCCGAAGGTGGTGTTGGCGTGGCCGGTCTCGGCGGAGTGCAGAAGGGTTGCCATGATGGAGATTCCTGAGATGTCTTGTTTTGGAGGGTCCGCCGGTCGGCGATCACGTCCTCCTTGTGTGGAAATATAATTATGCTTCTTTGAGCCATGTTGCCACCCCCGACGGCAACATGCCCGCTTTGCAGGCAGCGAAGAACTCGCCATGGAATGTCACCGATCTGTGGCAAATTCGTCATTGCGGATACTTACCGTTCGTCAGACTGACAATAAAGGACCCCCACACCGGCACCCGCTGGACAAGGCAGACCGACTTGGGCGATGTATTGTTTTACTTACGGATCAATCCAGCAGACCAGTGGACAGGCTCATGAGCAGCATCCCCAGCCCCGCCGGCCAGCAGTTCGAGACCATCGGCTTCGATGGCGACGACACGCTCTGGCACAATGAATCGCTGTTTTCGATGACGCAGGACCGCTTCCGCGCCCTGCTGGCCCACACCGCCGACCCGACCGACCTGGATCGCCGCCTGCTGGAGGCGGAACGGGCGAACCTCAGCGTCTATGGCTATGGCATCAAGGGCTTCGTGCTGTCGATGATCGAGACGGCGATTGCCGTCACCGACGGCCATGTCCCCGCCCGTGACCTGCAAAGCCTGATCGACTTCGGCAAGGCGATGCTGGAGCATCCGGTGGAGCTTCTGCCCGGCGTGAAGGAGGTGGTGGAGACGCTGGCCGGCCGTCACCGGCTGGTGCTGATCACCAAGGGCGACCTGTTCGACCAGGAAAGCAAGATCGCGCGCTCCGGCCTGTCGGACCTCTTCCACGCGGTGGAGATCGTCAGCGAGAAGGACCCGGCCACCTACCGCCGGGTGATGGATCGCCACGGCATCGATCCGGCCCGCTTCCTGATGGTCGGCAACTCGGTGCGTTCCGACATCCTGCCGGTGCTGGCGACCGGCGCCCATGCCGTCCATATCCCCTATGCCATCACCTGGGCCCATGAAGAGGCCGAGGTGCCCGATGAGCATTACCGCCGGCTGGAGTCGGTCCGCGACCTGCCGGCATTGCTGGCCGACTGGTGAGGAACCCTGACGATGACCCTGTCCACTCCACTGTCGCTCTTGGCCGAGCTCGACGGCATCACGCCCGAAACCGGCGCACCGGCGGCCGAGCGCATCCTGTCGGGTGCGCCGGTCTTCACCAGTTGGAACAGCTACGAGTCGCCCGACGGCAAGCGGTTCGCCGGCACATGGCATTCGACGCCCGGCTCCTGGCGCATCGTCTATGACGAGTGGGAGTATTGCGAGATTCTGGAGGGCGAGAGCATCGTCGCCCATGACGATGGCCGGTCATGGGCCTTGAAGGCCGGGGACCGTTTCGTCATCGAACCGGGATTCCAGGGAAGCTGGACGGTGATCGCGGCCACCACCAAGCGCTATGTGGTGATCCTGCCCTGACCCGCCCGCCTAGAGTCTGTCTGGTGCTTATTGAAGCACCAGACAGACCGCAAGCTTTTGGTTTTCCGTGTGATTCACGCTTCAAGCGATTCCGCTTGAACCGACCACACTCTAGCCGGTGTTCTCGACCGACTGCTGGGCGGTGTTGTGGCTGAGGATGGTGACGGCCTTGCGCCCGATTTCCACCGCCAGCACGCCCAGGATGAGAACGGAGGCGACCAGCATCAGGCGGGCGATGTCGCGGGACCAGCCGCGCTTGCGGGCATTGGCACGGCGATGTGCGCGCTCTACGGCCCGCGCGGCGCGGCCAGGCAGACGCTGTCCCATCCAGGCGGTGGCGGCCATGATGCGCTCCCTCACCGTTCTCAACAATCGATATGCTTTTATATAAAATTTTATCTTGTTTGGCAAGGAGCGAGTCCCGCAGCGGATTGCCGCAGGACACGCTCACCAGAGGCGACGCTTACTCCTTGAAGGCCACCTCGCGCTGGCGGCGGAAGGCCGGCAGCAGGATCAGGGCCAGCAGGCTGGCAGCCACCGCCATCAGGCCGGCGCTGATCGGCCGGGAGACGAAGATGCCCAGGTCGCCATGCGACAGCAGCATCGCCCGGCTCAGATTCTCCTCCAGCAGCGGGCCGAGGACGAAGCCGAGCAGCAGCGGCGCCGGTTCGCAGTCCAGCTTCTTCAGCACATAGCCGAACAGACCGAAGCCGGCCATCATCACCACGTCGAAGACGTCGTTGCGCAGGCTGTAGGTGCCGATGCAGCAGAAGACCAGGATGGCGGGAAACAGGTAGGCGTAGGGAACGCGCAGCAGCCGCACCCAGATGCCGATCAGCGGCAGGTTCAGCACCACCAGCATGATGTTGCCGACCAGCATGCTGGCGATCATGCCCCAGAACAGGTCGGGCTGCTTGGTCATGATCTGCGGGCCCGGCGTGATGCCGTGGATCATCATCGCGCCGATCATCAGCGCCATCACCGCGTTGGACGGGATGCCGAGGCTGAGCATCGGGATGAAGCTGGCCTGGGCGCCGGCATTGTTGGCGGCCTCCGGCCCGGCGACGCCCTGGATCGCGCCCTTGCCGAAGGCGGCCGGATCGCGCGCCACCTTCTTTTCCAGCGCGTAGGAGGAAAAGGCGCTCAACGTCGCCCCGCCGCCCGGCAGGATGCCGAGGAAGGCGCCGAGAGCCGTGCCGCGCACGGCGGCCGGCCAGGCGTCCTTGAAGTCCTGCCAGCTCGGCCAGAGCCGGTGGATCGGCGACGGTTCGATGCCGCGCCCCTCCGTCTCCTCCAGATTGATGATGATGTCGGCCAGACCGAACAGCCCCATGGCGAGCGGCACGAAGTCCAGCCCGTCATAAAGCTGCGGGATGTCGAAGGTGAAGCGCATCTGGCCGGAATTGACGTCGGTGCCGACCATGGAGAGCAGCAGCCCGATCAGGATCATCGCCACCGCCTTGACGACGGATCCATGGGCGAGGATCACCGCGCCGATCAGGCCGACCAGCATCAGCGCCACATATTCCGAGGGCCCGAAGGCCAGCGCCACCCCGGCCAGCGGCGGACCGGCGACGGCGATGACCAGCGTTGTCACGACACCGGCGAACAGCGAGGCCAGCGCCGCGGTCGCCAGCGCCACGCCGCCGCGGCCCTGGCGCGCCATCGCGTTGCCGTCCAGGCAGGTCATGACGGACGAGGATTCGCCCGGCAGCTTCACCAGGATGGCGGTGGTCGAGCCGCCATACTGGGCACCGTAGAAGATGCCGGCCAGCATGATCAGCGCGCCGACCGGCGGCAGGTAGAAGGTGATCGGCAGCAGCAGCGCCACCGTCGCCGTCGGCCCCAGCCCCGGCAGAACGCCGATCAGCGTGCCGATCAGCGCGCCGAGGAAGCAATAGAGCAGGTTCATCGGCTCGACCGACACGCCCAGCCCGAGCCAGAGATTGGCGAAGACGTCCATCATGGCCAGATCTGGAGCGGCAGGCCCAGTCCCCAGGAGAAGATGGCGACGCAAGTGGAGGCCAGCGTGGCCCACAGCGCGGTGAAGGGACCCGGACGCAGCGGCCGGCCGGCCAGTCCGCCGATGCCGATCAGCGCCAGGATGGCGAGCACCAGCCCCAGCTTGTCGAGCAGGGCGGCGAAAGCCACCACAGCGACGGTGATGGCGACCGACGGCCGCCATGCCCAGGCCAGCGCCGCCGGCGCATCGGCGGTCAGGGCGCGAAACATCGTCGCGAGCCCGGATGCCAGCAGGAAATAGCAGACGAGCCGCGGGAAGAAGCCGGCCTGCATCATGGCCAGCGACCCGGCCTCCCAATTGCGCGCCAGCCACAGCCCGCCGAGTGCGATGGCCGCGAGCAGCAGCCCGGCCGCAAGGTCCTGGGGCGATCTCAGCCGGAAGGCAGCCGGCCGTGGCGATCTCAGGGTATGTGTCATTGGATGGATGTCCGCTCTCTCAGGCACGCGACGGCGAGTAGGCCGGATGCAGCGCTCTCGCTTCGTGGAACGAGTTCATCGGACGAGGGGCACGGGAGGGAGCGGGTCCGCCCCCAACCGGGCGCAGTCCACACTGGCCGCTCCGAACCCTCGGCACCCGAATCCGCGGGTTGCATTATTGCCCCGCGCCTCATCTCCGTCGAGTGTCATATGCATGCCGTTGCGCGCTTTAATTCGCGACATAAGGGAATTCTCAAACTTTATCCGCGGCATTTTGCGCCAGAACACCCTTTTAGATATCAATAAATTTAGTCAATACACGCATAAGCGCCGATGTGGACGCGGCTGCCAAAGCGAGCGGGGCCGGCGTCGGACGCATCGGCACGAAAGCAAGGGATGGAACGATGACAGCAGCGACCCGATTACTGCGCAAGGCCGGTGGCCGTGCCGCATCCCTTCTCGGCACGGTGCTGGCGGCGCTGGTTCTGTGCGCCGCGGCCGGCCCGGTGGCGCAGGCCGCCTATCCGGAGAAGCCGATCACCATGATCGTGGCCTATGGGGCCGGCGGATCGACCGACGTGACGGCCCGCATGCTGGCGCCCTATATCGAGCGGTATCTGGGCGGCGCCCGGATCGTCATCCTGAACCGCCCGGGCGCCGGCGGGGAAATCGGCTTCGCCGCCATCGCCGACGCCGTGCCCGACGGCTACACCATCGGCTTCATCAACACGCCGAACCTCATCACCATCCCGATCGAACGGCAGGCGCGCTATGGCCTCGACCGGCTGGACCCGCTGGTGAACATCGTCGACGATCCCGGCGTGATGACCGTCCGCGCCGACAGCCCCTTCCGCTCGGTCGCGGACGTCGTCGCCAATGCCAAAGCCAATCCGCGCGTTCTCACCGTCGGTTCGACCGGCATCGGCTCCGACGACCATCTCGCCATGCTTCTGCTGGAACGGCAGGCCGCGGTTCACCTCACCCATGTGCCGTTTCCCGGCAGCGCCGAGAACTACCGGGCGATGCTGGGCCAGCACATCCAGATCTGCGACCAGAATCTGGGCGAGGGGCTGCGCGGAATCGCCGGTGGCGATCCGGTGCGGATGCTGGGCGTGATGAGCCGCTCGCGCTGGGACATGGCGCCGGACCTGCCGACCTTCCGCGAGCAGGGCTATGCCATCGATATGGTGTCGATGCGCGGCATCGGTGCTCCGAAAGGCCTGCCGCCGGAGATCCGCCGCACCCTGATCGAGGCGGTCACCAAGGCCGCCATGGATCCGGAATTCCAGGCCAAGGCGCGCGAGACCTTCCAGCCGCTGCGCATCGTCGGCCCCGACGCCTTCGCCGCCGAGCTGAAGCAGCTGGACGGCGAGTTCCGCAGCCTGTGGACCGAGATGCCCTGGAAGTGACGGCCTGGATATAAGAACCGATTGCGAAACGATCCGGTCTGTTAAGCTTTCATTCCGGCATCGTAACGGATCGGGTCGGTCATTCCGGCTTCGGAAAAGCCCTTGAGACGCAGCAGGCAGCTGTCGCAGGCGCCGCAGGACAGCCCCTCCGGCGTCGGGTCGTAGCAGGAGTGGGTGAGGCTGTAGTCCACCCCCAGCTCCAGCCCGCGGCGGACGATGGCGGCCTTGTCCAGCGTCATCAGCGGCGCATGGATCTTGAAACGGCTGGTGCCTTCGACCCCGGCCTTGGTGGCGAGGTTGGCGAGTGTTTCGAAGGCCGCGATGTATTCGGGGCGGCAGTCGGGATAGCCGGAGTAATCCAGCGCATTGACGCCGATGAACAGGTCGGATGCCCCCAGCGTTTCCGCCCAGGCCAGCGCGAAGGACAGGAAGACGGTGTTGCGCGCCGGGACATAGGTGACGGGGATGCCCTCGCCCAGCCCGGCTTGCAGGTCGGCGGAGCTGTCGTGCTTCGGCACGGCGATGGAGTCGGTCAGGGCCGAGCCGCCGAAGGCGCGCAGGTCGATGTCGGCGATCACATGCCGCTCCACCCCCATCGCCGCGACCACCCGCCGCGCCGCCTCCAGCTCCACCGCATGGCGCTGGCCGTAGCGGAAGCTGAGCGCATTGACCCGATAGCCCTCGGCCTTGGCGATGGCGAGCACCGTCGTCGAGTCGAGCCCGCCGCTGACCAGCACCACCGCGTCCCTGACACCGTTCCGATCCGCCATCGCACACCTCTGCCTTTCCGAAACCGTCCGCCCGGCAGGGCGGACATCCCGCGACAGCTTCTGGCACATCCGGACGGCACAGGCCAGTTCAGGACATCGACGCCAGCAACTCCGCGATGGTCATGATGCGCGACGGCGGCAGCCGGATGGTGGCGGTACAGCCCTGCCCCGGCGCACTGTCCAACGTCAGCGTGCCGCCATGCGCCTCAACCAGACGCAGCGCCAGCGGCAGGCCGAGACCGATGCCTTCATGACGGCGGGTGACGGTCTGGTCGATCTGGCCGAAGGGGGTGAGCGCCTGCGCGACGTCCTCCTGCCGCATGCCGACGCCGCGGTCGCGCACCGTCAGCTCCACCCAGCCATCGGCGGCGAGCCCGGCGGACAGGCTGACCGCACCACCCGGATGGCTGAACTTGATGGCGTTGGACAGCAGATTCCTCAAGGCCTGCCCAAGGCGGCGGTCGTCGCCGCGGATCGGCGGCAGGTCGCCGTCGGCCGCCACATCGACCGTCACGCCCTGACGGGTGGCGTGGAAGCGCAGATCCGCCACCACGCGCTCGATCAACGCCGACAGGTTCACCGACCCTTCGACCAGCGAGAACCCGCCGGCATCGACGCGCGCCATGTCGAGGATGTCGTCGATGATCGCCAGAAGCTGTTCGCCGGCCTGGCGGATCGCCCCGACGCAGTCAGTCACCAAGTCATTTTGCCGCCCACCCGCCACGGCAGTCCCGGCTTGCGTCTCCAGCAGTTGGGAGAAGCCGATCACCGCGTTCAGCGGGGTGCGCAACTCGTGGCTCATCGTCGCGATGAAGGTCGATTTCGCCTGGTTGCCGGCCTCCGCCGCCTCTTTGGCGGCCAGAAGCTCGGCCTCGGCCCGCCGGCGCTCGGTCACGTCGCGAAGAATGGCGGTATAGACCCGCCGCCCCTCCACCTCGCTGGCGCTGACCGACAGTTCGACCGGAAAGCGGATGCCGTCGGCACGTTCCGCCTCCGCTGCGCGGTCGCGGGCGACCAGGGCGGTGGTCTGGCCGGGCGCGAACTCCAGCCGGATGCCGCCCTCCTCCCGCAAATCGGCCAGCGGGATCAGGCGGTCGAGCGGACGCCACAGCAGGTCGCCCGCCGCGACGCCGAACATGGCCTCCGCCGCACGGTTGAAGCTGAGCAGCACGCCCGCCTCGTCGACGGTCAGGATCGCGTCGGCGGCGGTGTCGAGAACCGCCTCGTTGCGCGCCTCCGACAGGCGGAGCGCGTTGGCGGTGAGCACATATTCGCTGACATCGGTGATGGTGGCGATGGTGCCGCCATCCTCCAGGCGGATGCGCTGGCACAGCACCCGGCGGTCGGCGCCCGTGCCGTCGGGATCGTGGAAGCGGAAATCGGTCGCCGCGGCATCGCAGCCCGAGTCCAGCCGCCAATCCGCCGCCACCCGCTCCCGGTCCTCCGGATGCACGGCATCGAGCCAGCCCCTGCCAAGCAGCCGGTCGGGCTCCAGCCCGGTGATCCCGGCCAGACGGGCATTGGCGAACTGCACCTGCCCGGCGGAATCGGCCTGCAATATGCCGACCGGCACCGCCTCCGCCAGGGTGCGGTAGCGCGCCTCGCTGGCGCGCAGCCGTTCCGACAGGGCGATGTGGTCGCTGATGTCGCGGATGTTCAGCACAAGCCCGCCGATGGCCGGGTCGGCCAGCTCGTTGCGGGTGGTGACCTCCAGCCAGCGCCAGCCGCCATCGGCATGGCGGAAGCGGAAAACGGCGCGGCCGCTGCTGCCCGCGGGAGCGTTCACGCGGAGTTGCAGCCGGTGCTGCGCCTCCTCCACATCGTCGGGATGGATATGCTCGCCGAGCGACGCGCCGGTCAGGGTCTCCGGCGCATAGCCCAGCAGATCGCCCGCGGAGTCGCCGATATGGCGCACACGCCCGTCCGGCGACAGCACCGCGACAAGCTCGCGGCGATCCTGGAACAGGCCGCCGATCCTGAGTTCCCTGGACAGGCCATCCTGCAAGACGACACCCCCGACCCTGATGCGGACGGCGGGATTGCGCTCGATCCCGCCGTCCGCAGGGTAATCAGAGGGCGTTAACGGTTCATGTCAGGATTAACCCGACTCCGGGTGCATGATTTCCGCGTTGAAACCCCTATCCCCGCCGCAGGGACAGGAAGGATGCCAATGATTCCAGCACCGCATCGGGGGACTCGGTCATCACCATATGCCCGGTCTGCGGCAGGACGACGACCTGCGATGTCTTGACGCGGGCGGCCAGCGACCGTCCGGCCTTCGCCGGGGTCATCTTGTCGAGCGCGCCCAACAGGAACAGCGCCGGACAGCCGACCATCGCAGCGGCATCGGCCCCCTGCCCATAGTCGTTGCAGGCGGCGAGATCGACGCCCAGCACGCCCGGACGCACCGAAGCCATCAGCTGGCGTCCGCCGGGGATCAGCGCCAGCCCCGGCGTCGGGCAACCGCCACCCTGGGCGCCGCCATGGCCGCGCGGGCCGGAGCCCCAGCCGATCACCATCTCGATGGCCGACTGTTCGCCGGCATGGGCCGCGGCCAGCAGGTCCGGATGGACCGGCATCCGTTCCGCCACGCCCAGCAATGCCACCGCCTCGACCCGCCCCTCATGGCGGGCGGCGGCGTCCAGCGCCACCAGCGCACCCATGGAGTGGCCGACCAGCACCGCCCGCTCCAGCCCGGCGGCGTCGAGCAGGGCGATCACCCAGTCGGCGATGGCGGCGATGCTGTCCAGCGGCTCGCCGCCGGAGCGGCCATGGCCGGGCAGATCGACCGCCAGGACGGAGCGGCCATGGTGGGCGAGATAGCGGCTTTGCAGGCTCCACACGCTGTGGTCCATGCCGGCGCCGTGGATCAGCACGACAGCCGGACGCGCGGGGTCGATGTCCCGGCCGCCGGTGTGGACGAAGACGGGGTTTCCGTTGACGGTCAGTTGCATGGCGCGGCCCTCAGCCCTTGGTGGCGGCGCGCAGCGCCTGCTTCAGATCGTCGATCAGGTCTTCGCAATCCTCCAGCCCGATGGACAGGCGGATCATGTCCTCCCCCACCCCGGAGGCGGCGAGCGCTTCGGCATCGAGCTGGGCGTGGGTGGTGCTGGCCGGATGGATCACCAGCGACTTGGCGTCGCCGACATTGGCGAGGTGCGAGAACAGCGTCAGCGACTCGATGAAGCGCCGTCCAGCCTCGCGGCCGCCGCCCTGCGCACCGGCCCGGATGCCGAAGGAGATGATCGAACCGGCGCCATGCGGCAGCAGCCGGGCGGCCAGCGCATGGTCGGGATGGTCGACAAGCTCCGGATAGGAGACCCAGGCGACCGCACCCTTCTCCGAATTCAACTCCCCTTCCAGGAAGCAGACGACCTTGCGGGCGTTGTGGATGTGGCACTTCATCCGCAGCGGCAGCGTCTCCACGCCCTGCAGGATCTGGAAGGCGTTCATCGGGCTCATGCAGGCGCCGAAGTCGCGCAGACCCTCGGCACGGGCACGGGCGATGAAGGCGGCCGGGCCGTACTCCTCGGCGAAATCGATGCCGTGATAGCCGGCATAGGGCTCGGTCAGGGTCGGGAACTTGCCCGACGCCTCCCAGTCGAAGCGACCGCCGTCGATCACCACGCCGCCGATGGCGGTGCCATGCCCGCTCAGCCACTTGGTGCAGGAATGCATGACCAGATCGGCGCCATGCTCGAACGGCCGGCAGAGATAGGGGGTGGTGAAGGTCGAGTCGATCAGCAGCGGAATGCCGGCATCATGTGCGATGGCCGCGACCTTCGGCACGTCCAGCACCTCCAGCCCGGGATTGCCCAGCACCTCGCCGAAGACCAGCCGGGTTTCCGGACGGATCGCGGCGCGGATGCCGTCGAAGTCGCGCGGATGGACGAAGGTCGTGGTGATACCGAAGCGCGGCAGGGTATAGGCCAGCAGGTTGCGGCTGCCGCCGTAGATGGAAGAGGAGGCGACGATGTGCCCGCCCGCCCCCATCAGCGTCATGATCGCGAGCGTCAGCGCCGCCTGTCCGCTGGCGGTGCAGACCGCGCCCACCCCGCCTTCCAGCGTCGCCAGCCGCTCTTCCAGCACCGCGACGGTGGGGTTGGAGATGCGCGAATAGATGTGGCCAGGCCGCTCCAGGTTGAACAGGGCCGCCGCCTGATCGACGTCGCTGAAGACGTAGGAGGAGGTCAGGTGGATCGGAACCGCCCGCGCCCCGGTTGCCGGATCGGGCTTCTGCCCCGCATGCAGGCTCTGCGTGTCGAACTTCAGGAACTTGGCGCCAGCCATGCTCCCCCCTCCCCTCGAAGTTGGCACCGAAAATTAAAAGAGGGCCGCCTGCGATGGAGCGGCCCTCTTTGCTTTTCAGCGTCTTATTTGCCAGCCCTGTTCAACCCGCATTCCTGCGGCATCGACGGTGCGGAAGCGTATGGAGACGTGACGCGCGCGTCAAGGCGGTTGGATCGACGAAAAAGCCCGCCAACGGACAAGTTTACGCGAATGAGAACAAGTTGCAACAAGTACCGGGAGGGACTAAAAGGCGGCGATGGCTCTGCCCACCGGGCTTGGCCCCCAGGCCAGGCCTGTCCGAAGAAGAGGTTGGAATGAAGATCTCCCGTTCCCGGTTCGTCCGGTCGCTCGCCCTTGCCTCCGCTCTCGCCGCCCTGCCGGTCGTGGCCCTCACCGGCACCGCTTCCGCCCAGGCGACGCCGAGTAACGACGGCATCACGGTCTACAACGCCCAGCACGCCAGCCTGACCAAGGAGTGGGTGGAGCGCTTCACCCGCGAAACCGGCATCAAGGTGACGGTGCGCAACGGCAGCGACATGGAGCTGGGGAACCAGATCGTGCAGGAGGGTGCCGCCTCCCCCGCCGACGTTTTCCTGACGGAGAATTCGCCGGCGATGGCCCTGGTCGATAATGCCGGGCTGTTCGCACCGCTCGGCGCCGAAACGCTGGCCCCGGTGCCCGAGAGCTTCCGCCCGGCCAACGGCCATTGGGTCGGCATCGCCGCCCGCTCCACCGTCTTCGCCTACAACACCGGCAAGCTGACGCAGGACAAGCTGCCGAAGTCGCTGCTCGACCTCGCCAATCCGGAGTGGAAGGGCCGCTGGGCCGCCTCGCCCGCCGGAGCCGATTTCCAGGCCATCGTCGGCGCGCTCCTCCAGCTGAAGGGCGAGGCGGCCACCGCCTCCTGGCTGAAGGCGATGAAGGAGAACGCCAAGCCCTACCGCGGCAACAGCGTCGCCATGAAGGCGGTGAATGCCGGCGAGGTCGAGGGCGCGGTGATCTACCATTATTATTACATCGGCGATCAGGCCCGCACCGGCGGCGAGAACAGCAAGAACGTCGCCCTGCACTATTTCCGCAACGGCGATCCCGGCGCGTTCGTCAGCATCTCCGGCGCCGGCGTCCTGGGCTCCAGCAAGAACAAGCGCGAGGCCGAGACCTTCGTGAAGTTCCTCACCGGCAAGGGCGGGCAGGAAGTGCTGCGCGACGGCGATTCCTATGAATACGCCGTTGCCGGCGGCATCGCCTCCAATGCGAAGCTGGAGCCGCTCGACAAGCTGCAGGCGCCGAAGGTCAAGCCGGAGGCCCTCAACAATAAGGCCGTCACCGACTTGATGACTGCGGCCGGCCTGCTGTAATCCAATCTGCCGTCGCCCGCGGCATCGAACCCGCGGGCGGCGGCAGTTCAGGCCCGTCCATCCGGACGGACCCGGAGCCGGTTCCGGAGTTCACCGTCATCGCTCTTCACCCGCACTCTTCCCAGCCGCAGGCGGACCGCGACCGCCCCACGCTCCACGCCGCGGCCTCCCTCGTCGTCGCGCGCCGTCCGCAGCGGGCGGGGCTGCCTGTCCTCGCCGTCACCTCGGTGGTCGCGGCGCTTGCGCTGATGCCGCTCGCCTTCGTCGTCTGGATCACCATCCAGACCGGATGGGACACGGTGGTCGAACTGGTGTTCCGCCGCCGGGTCGGCGAATTGCTGGTGAACACGCTGCTGCTGGTGCTGCTGACCCTGCCGCTTTCGATCCTGGTGGCGGTCACGCTGGCCTGGCTGACCGAGCGGTCCGACCTGCCGGGACGGCGGTTCTGGGCCTGGCTGGCGGTGGCGCCGCTGGCCGTACCCGCCTTCGTCCACAGCTATGCCTGGGTCACCGTTGCGCCCGGCCTGCATGGGCTGGCGGCGGCGGTTCTGGTCTCGGTGCTCGCCTACTCGCCGTTCCTCTATTTGCCGGTGGCCGCCCAGCTGCGCCGGCTCGATCCGACGATGGAGGATGTCGCCGCCTCGCTCGGCCACGGACCGTGGCGGGTGTTCCTGACGGTGGTGTTGCCCCAGCTGCGTCTGGCGGTCTGCGGCGGCTCGCTGCTGATCGGCCTGCATCTGCTGGCCGAATACGGCCTCTACGTCATGATCCAGTTCGACACCTTCACCACCGCCATCGTCGACCAGTTCCAGTCGGCCTACAACGGCCCGGCGGCGAACATGCTGGCCGGCGTTCTGGTGCTGCTCTGCATGGGACTGATGGGCGGCGAGGTGCTGCTGCGCGGGCAGGAACGCTACGCGCGCGTCGGCAGCGGCGCCGCAAGGCGGGCCGCCCCGGCCGAACTCGGCCGCGCGACCTTGCTTTGCCTGCTGATCCCGCTGCTGTTCGCTGCGCTCTCGCTCGGCGTCCCACTGCTGACGCTCGGCCGCTGGCTCGCCATCGGCGGCTCCCGCATCTGGCAGGGTGCCGACATCGGCGGCGCCATCGTCCAGACCGTCGCCCTGGCGCTGGCCGGCGCGCTGCTGACCACGCTCGCCGCCGCACCGATGGCCTGGCTGTCGGTGCGTGCCCCCGGCCGGCTCCAGCGGGTTCTGGAAGCCTGCCATTACTATGTCGGCTCGCTGCCGGGGGTGGTCGTCGCGCTTTCGCTGGTGACGATCACCGTACGGGTCGCGCTGCCGCTCTACCAGACCGTTGGCACGGTGCTGCTGGCCTACCTGCTGCTGTTCCTGCCGCGGGCCCTGGTCGGACTGCGGGCCAGCCTCGCCCAGGCGCCGGTCGAACTGGAGCGGGCGGCCATGGCGCTGGGCCGGACGCCGTTGCAGGCGGTGCGCCAGATCACCTTCCGGCTCGCCGCCCCCGGCGCGGCGGCCAGCATGGCGATGGTGGCGCTCGGCATCACCAACGAGCTGACGGCGACCCTGATGCTCGCCCCCAGCGGCACGCGCACGCTCGCCACCGAATTCTGGTCGCTGACCAGCGAGATCGACTATGCGGGGGCCGCCCCCTATGCGGTGATGATGGTCGCCGCGTCGTTGCCGATGACGATCCTTCTCCACATCCAATCGAAACGGGCCGCCGGACGATGAGCTTCCTTCAGGTTCAGGGACTGGGAAAACGGTATGGCGAGGCGGTGGCGCTGGAGGATGTCGACCTCTCGGTGCATGCCGGCAGCCGCACCGCCATCGTCGGCCGCTCCGGGTCGGGGAAGACCACGCTTCTGCGCATCGTCGCTGGCTTCGAATCCGCCGACAGCGGCCGGATCCTGCTCGACGGGCACCCGCTGATGGACGGCGCTGGCGTCGTGCCGGCCCACCGCCGCGGCATCGGCTATGTGCCGCAGGATGGTGCGCTGTTCCCGCATCTCAGCATCGCCGACAACATCGGCTTCGGGCTGGAGCGCGGCGATGCCGGCCGGCGGAGCCGCATCCTGGAACTGCTGGACGCGGTGGAACTCGATCCGCAAATGCTGGAGCGCCGGCCGCACGAGCTGTCCGGCGGCCAGCAACAGCGCGTGGCGCTCGCCCGCGCGCTCGCCCGCAAACCGGCCCTGATGCTGCTCGACGAGCCTTTCTCGGCGCTCGACACCGGCTTGCGCGACTCCCTGCGCCGCACCGTCGCCCGGGTGCTCTGCGAAGCCGGAATCGCGACGATCCTCGTCACCCACGACCAGGCCGAAGCGCTGTCCTTCGCCGATCAGGTGGCGGTGATGCGCGAAGGCCGCCTGACGCAGGTCGGCTCACCCCAGGAGCTGTATCGACGGCCGCGCGACCGCGAGACGGCAGCGTTCCTCGGCGATGCGATCATCCTGCCGGCGGATGTCGAAAACGGCTGGGCGAGTTGCAGTCTCGGCCGGCTGCCGGTGACCGCCGGCCCCCGACGCGGCGCGGGCGAGATCATGCTGCGCCCCGAGCAGCTCCGGCTGGTGATCGACGACCGCGACGCCCCGCCAGACACCAGAGAAAGCACTGCGGAAAGCTGGGGCCGGGTCATCGACGTCGAGTTCGGCGGCTCCGTCTGCAAGGTCGCGGTGGCGCTCGGCAATGTGCCGGGGCAGCGCAACCCGCTGCTCCTGCGCCATTCCAGCCTGGACCTGCCGAGGATCGGCAGCCGCGTCCGCATCCATGTCGAGGGCGAGGCGCATCTCTTCGACACGCCCCTGCGCTGACAAGTCTGTGGACGCCGGGGGGCGGATCAGGCGGTGACGCCCGCCGGTGACGGCTCGTCCCGCACCCCCACCATCGTCTCCTCCGCCAGCCAGTCCACCACCCGCCGCAAAGCCTCGTCCTCGCTGGCGCCATCGGCGAGCGCCGCCTGGAAGATCTCAATCTGCCGGTGCGCGCTGGTGCCGCGCCTGAGGATATCGCGCGCCCGCCCGACCTCGGCGGTGCATCCGAAATGCTCGGCATCTTCGCGGGTCAGGTCGATGATCTCATCCAGCAGGTCGGCATAGGGCACGATGCGGCCCTGCCCGAAATCGACCAGCCCGCTGTCCAGCCCATAGCGCTGGGCGCGCCAGCGGTTTTCCTCGATCAGCAGGTTCTTGTAGGGCCTCCAGGTGACGTTGCGCAGCTTCAGCCGCCACAGCATGCGCAGCAGGCAGCGATACAGCGCCGCCACCGTCACCGCATCGTCCAGCCGGGTGCAGATGTCGGTGATGCGCATCTCCAGCGTCGGGAAGCGCGAGGACGGGCGGATGTCCCACCACAGCTTGCTGGCATCCTCGATCACCCCGGCATTCACCAGCACCGCGACGTGGCTCTGGTACTCGCCATAGCTCTGGAAGCCGGCGGGCATGCCGGTGCGCGGCAGCTCGTGCCAGACGCTGAGCCGGTAGGAGCGGCGCTCCATGTCGCGCCCGCGCCAGAAGGGCGAGGAGGTCGACAGCGCCAGCAGGTGCGGCAGGAAATAGCGGACCTGATTCATCAGATCGATGCGCAGGTCGTCATCCTCGATCCCGACATGGACATGCATGCCGCAGATCATCAGCCGGCGGGCCGGCGCACCGAGGTCGCGGGCCAGCATGTTGTAGCGGTCGCGGTTGGTGTGCTTCTGCGGCTCCCACGCGGCGAAGGGATGGGTGGAGGCGGCGATGGGCGCCAGCCCGTAGCGGTCGGCCACCCCGGCCACCGTGCCGCGCAGTGCAGCCAGCTCGGCCCGCGCCTCGTCCAGCGTCTTGCAGACCGGCGTTCCCACCTCGATCTGGCAGCGCAGGAATTCCGGATGGATGCGGCCGGGCGCCTGTTCCTGGCAGGCTTCCAGCATCTCGTCCGGCGGGCTGGGCACGATGTCGCGCGTGCCGCGGTCGACCAGCAGATATTCCTCTTCCAGGCCGAGGGTGAAGGACGGTTCGGTCACGGTGCTTTCCATGCGGTGTCAGGCCCGGGGATAATGGTGGACGACCGTCAGCGACGGCAGGGAGAGCAGAGGTTCCAGCGCATCGCCGATCACCTGCGCCCAGAGATCGGCGCCCTCCGGCGTGGCGATCAGATCCTGCCGCACCTCAAGCAGGACATTGGGGTAGCCGGCGGGGGTCGCATGGGTCTCCACCGTGCCGCCCAGCGTGCCGCGGCCGGAATAGGGCTGGTTGTCGCCGACGCACCAGCGGTTGTCGGCCTTCAGCGCCTCGATCAGCGGCACCGGCAGGCGCGGATCGTTGTCCCACAGCACGCCGATGTGCCAGGGCCGCGCCACCCCGCGCATCGCCGGGGTGAAGCTGTGCACCGAAACCAGCACCGGCACCTGCCCGCGGGCGCGGATCGAGGCCACCGCAGCCGCGACCGCGGCGTGGTAGGGCTTGAACAGCGCCTCAACCCGCTGCGCCTGTGCCTCGGCGTCGAGCGCACGGTTGCCGGGGATCACCACATCGTCGCTGACCACCGGGATGGCGGTCGGATCATCCAGAGCCCGGTTCGGATCGATCACCAGCCGGGAGAATCCGGAAAGCACCGCGGTGGCGCCGAACCGCTCCGCCAGCCGCCGCGTCACCTCGGCAGCGCCGATGTCGTAGGCGATGTGGCGGCAGAGCTGCTCCTCCGGCAGACCGAGGTCGCCCAGCGACCGCGGAACCGCGCGCGATGCGTGGTCGCACAGCAGCAGCAGCGGTCCCCCGGCATCCGGGTTCAGCGTTGTCGCCGGCGGCGGATCGTCGGGGCCCAGCAGCGGAGGGAGACTGCGCGGCGCCGGTGCGGGCGCGGTGACGGGCTGGCGATGTTCGGAGGGTGATGTGGCCATATGCCACACTAACGCAACCGCCACGCCGGGCGGAAGCGCGGCCGATGGTGGTAGCTCGAACGGCAAGCTGGTAGGCTGTCCTTCCCTCTCCGCGCGAACCCACCCGGAAGACGACCCGCATGCTTCGCCTGCTTTCCCTCTGCCTTGCCGTGATGGCGCTGCTCAGCGCTTGCGGACCCGTTTATGAGACGCAGTACAGCCTCGTCCCGCCAAGCTCGGCCGAAGGTCGGCTCTGCGTCAACCAATGCCAGCAGAACCGCAACTATTGCCGGCAGAATTGCGGCATGTCGCAACAGGCCTGCGTGAACGAGGCACGGTCGCGCGCCCTCTACGAATATCAGGCCTACGTCAACCGCCAGCAGGCGGAGAAGAAGCCGATCAAGAAGTCGGTCGGCGATTTCGACCGCTCCTACTCCTGCGGCAACAGCAGCTGCGAAGCGCGCTGCGAATCCGACTATCGCGACTGCTTCGGCGGAAGCTGCGGCGGACAGGTGGTCGCCAAACGCGTCTGCACCGCCTTCTGCGACCAGGAAAAGCCGGCGCCCGTCGCACCGATGCTGAGCCCGGTGCCGCCGGGCGGCGTCCAGGCGCCGATGATGCAGGCACCGACGGGGGCCGCTCCGATGTCCAACAACGGTGGCTATGCCGCCGGTTCGTCGCTGTGCCAGCCCGGCATGCGGGTGTCGGTGGAATGGAAGGGCGACTGGTATCCGGCCACCGTCAAGGACCATCCCCGCAAGGACGGCCGCTGCCCGGTCCACTATGACGATTTCGGCTCGGAAGACGACGAGTCGGTCGCACTGCGCCGCATCCGTCCGCGCTGATCCACCGTTTCCCGGCCACTGTTTCCCCGGCCGCCGCCGGCAGCCTCCGGGAGAGTCCCGGAGGCGCACGGCAGCCATGACTTGCGTCCCGCTGGCCCGGTAACCGGGCGGCCGTTATAAGCGGTCCATGCCAGACGCCAGTGCCTTCCCAGCCGATCATGCGTACCGGACCCAGCGCATCGCCCTGATCGCGCTGCTGGTCGGCGCCTTGGGCATCGCCTTTGCCCCCATCTTCGTCCGGCTGTCGGAGGTCGGACCGGTCGCCACCGGCTTCTGGCGGACCGCGTTGGCGATGCCGGCACTGGGGCTATGGATGGCTGCCGAGTCGCGGCAACGGGACGGGCGTTCCAGCCGCCGCCCCTCCTCGGTCTCCGACTATGCCCGCCTGTCGTTGGCCGGCCTGTTCTTCGCCGGCGACCTCGCGATCTGGCACACCTCGATTCGCTACACCTCGGTCGCCAACTCCACGCTGCTGGCGAACTTCGCCCCGCTCTACGTGGCGCCGGCCGCCTGGTTCCTGTTCAAGGAGCGGATCACCCGCCGCTTCGTCATGGGCATGCTGCTGGCGCTGGCCGGCGCCATCGTGCTGATGGGCGAGAGCTTCCAACTCGATGCCGACCATCTGTTCGGCGATGGGCTGGCCCTGCTCACCGCCGCCTTCTATGCCGGCTACATCCTGTCGGTCGGGCGGCTGCGCGCGGAATTCTCCACCGCCACCATCATGACCTGGAGCGGCGCGATATCCGCCTTGGTGCTGTTGCCGATCGGCCTGTATGACGGCGAAGCGATGCTGCCGGCGAGCGCGTCCGGCTGGGCCGTTCTGGCCGGCCTCGCCCTGTTCAGCCATGCCTGCGGCCAGAGCCTGATCGCCTACGCCCTGGCGCATCTGCCGGCGTCCTTCTCGTCGGTCAGCCTGCTGCTTCAACCGGCGGCGGCGGCCATCCTCGCCTGGATTCTCCTGAGCGAGCCGCTGGGCCCCTTGCAGGCACTGGGTGCCGCGGTGATCCTCGTGGGCATTCTACTCGCCCGTCCCGGCGGCCGCTGACGCCCAGGTCCGGGCAGTTGCCCATTGCCATCGCCGCCATAGTTTTCCATCCCGTGGGCAAGGCGCCGCAGCACGGCGGTCGGGCATTGACCGCACCCGCCGGGACCGCTACCGGTATGACCATTCAGCAATGAACCGCCTTCCGACCAAAGGGGAACAACCCGTGCCCGGCACCGACGACAGCGTTCACGTCCCCTCCTCTTCCCAGCGCATTTCGGAATGGGTGGCCCAACAGCTCCTCGACCGCATTGCGCGTGGCGAGCTGGTGCCGGGGGAACGTCTGCCGGGCGAGCGTCAGCTGGCGGAACAGCTGCATGTCAGCCGGGTCTCCGTCCGCGCTGCGCTGCAGAAGCTGAAGACGCAGGGCTTCCTGACCGCAGTCCAGGGCGGTGGCACCCGTGTCGTGTCATCGGCCGGCATGATGGACGGCGCGCTGACGGCGATGGTGCGCAGCACCCACCAGAACCTGTGCGACCTCGTCGAAATCCGCATGGCGCTGGAGAGCTGGGCCGCCCGCCGTGCCGCGGAACGCGCGACACCGGAGCAGATCGACACCATCGGCCGCATCCTGGCGGCGATGAGCGAGACCAACCGCGACGGCGGACGTGCGGCGGATGACATGGACTTCCATGTCGCGGTCGCCCAGGCGTCCGGCAGCCCGGTCTACCTCCATCTGCTGTCGACCATCCGCGACATCCTCGGCAACATGGTCGAGATGAAGCACACCGAGCCCTTCATGGAAAACCATGAGTCGCTGATGATCGAGCATCACCGCGCCATCCATCAGGCACTCGTCCGCCGTGACCCGGACGGCGCCGCGAGCGCCGTCACCGCCCATCTCGGCTGGATCCTGGCGCGCTACCGCACGATGTCCGACCATTCCACCGGCGGCACCGACAGCGCGACCGACGCCTCCCCTTCGCCCAGCGCCGGCTGAAGCCGGCGGCCCGACAACAAGCCGGCAAAAAGAAAAGGCCGCAGCCATCCCGAAAGAGGCTGCGGCCTTGTCCTATTCGAACGGTAACGACCCTCAGCTGGCGAGGATCGCCCCGATCTGTTTGGTAACCTCATCGATGTCGGCCATGCCGTCCACCACATTCAGAACGCCGCGGCCCTGGTAATAGGGCAGGATCGGCGCAGTCTGCTGGTGGTACTGGCCCAGGCGGGTGGTCACCGTCTCCGCATTGTCGTCGGCGCGCCGCTTGAACTCGGTGCTGCCGCAGACATCGCAGACGCCCTCGACCTTCGGCTTTTCGAAGCTGTCGTGATAGCCCTTGCCGCACTTGGCGCAGGTGTAACGGCCGGTGATGCGGTCCACCAGCACGTCGTCGACCACCCGCATCTCGATCACGTGATCGAGCTTCAGGCCCTTCTCGTCCAGCATCCGATCCAGCGCCTCGGCCTGAGCGACCGTGCGCGGGAACCCGTCGAGGATGAAGCCGTTCTTCACGTCGGGCTTCGAAATGCGTTCGGCGATCATGCTAACCATCAACTCGTCCGGCATCAGCTTGCCGGCGGCCATGATCTCCTTCGCCTGCTGCCCGAGCGGCCCGCCTTCCGCCACCATGGCGCGGAGCATGTCGCCGGTCGACAACTGCACCAGACCACGAGTGTCTTCCAGACGGCGCGCCTGGGTCCCCTTCCCGGCGCCCGGCGGACCGAGCAGTATGAGGTTCATTACTTTCTCCCCCGAAGCTTCGATTTCTTGATCAATCCCTCATACTGGTGGGCCAGCAGGTGGGAATGAATCTGCGCAACCGTGTCCATCGTGACGGTGACCACGATCAGCAGGCTGGTGCCGCCAAAATAAAACGGAACCGAGTGCTGGGATATCAGGATTTCGGGGAGGAGACAAACCGCCACAAGGTAGGCGGAGCCGATGACCGTCAGCCGCGTCAGCACATAGTCGATGTGGTCGGCGGTGTTCTTGCCCGGACGGATGCCGGGGATGAAGCCGCCATACTTACGCAGGTTGTCGGCCGTCTCCGTCGGATTGAAGACGATGGCGGTGTAGAAGAAGCAGAAAAACACGATCAGCGAGGCGTAAAGCAGCATATAGAGCGGCGTGCCGTGCGCGACGTAGCGCGACACCGCCTGCAGCCACTCCGGCCCTTCGCCGCCGGCGAAGCCGACCGCGGTCAGCGGCAGCAGCAGCAGCGACGAGGCGAAGATCGGCGGAATGACGCCGGCCGTGTTCATCTTCAGCGGCAGGTGCGACGCTTCGCCGCCGAACACCCGGTTGCCGACCTGACGCTTCGGGTACTGCACCAGCAGACGGCGCTGGGCGCGTTCCATGAAGACGATGAAGAACACAACGCCGACCGCCATCACCAGCATCAGGATGATGAAGACGGTGGACAGCGCGCCCTGGCGGCCGAGTTCCAGCGTGTTGACCAGCGCGCGCGGCAGTTCCGCGACGATGCCGGCGAAGATGATCAGCGAAGTGCCGTTGCCGATGCCGCGGGCGGTGATCTGCTCGCCCAGCCACATCAGGAACATGGTGCCGCCGACCAGCGTGATGACCGTGGCGATGCGGAAGAACAGGCCGGGGTCGATGACCGCCGCACCGGTGGAACCGCGCATCGACTCAAGCCCGACCGCGAGACCGTAGGCCTGGACGGTGGCGAGAACGACGGTGCCGAATCGGGTGTACTGGTTCAGCTTCTTGCGCCCGGCCTCGCCTTCCTTCTTCATGGCCTCCATCTGCGGCGACACGGCGGTCAGCAACTGCACGATGATGGAAGCCGAGATGTACGGCATGATGTTGAGCGCGAAGATGGTCATGCGGTGGAGCGCACCGCCGGCCAGCATGTCGAACATCCCGAGGATGCCGCTGCCCTGCTGCTTGAAAACGTCCTGCAGGATGTGCGGATCGATGCCCGGAATCGGGATGTAGGTGCCCAGCCGATAGACGATCAGGGCCGCCAAGGTGAACCAAATCCGCTTTTTCAGCTCGGTCGCCTTGGAGAAAGCCCCGAAATTGATGTTGGCGGCAAGCTGCTCGGCCGCTGATGCCATGGTCCAATCCCTGTCCCGTAAGCGCGAACAGGGCGGCACTGCATGACGCAGGCCGCCCCTCGCGACTTCGCTTTTTGTAGTGCCCCGAAAGCCCGCGCGCAAGCACGGGCTTGTCGTGGAACTTTACTCGGCGGCTTCGGCGGCGGTAGCGGTCAGCGTGACGCTGCCACCCGCCTTCTCGACGGCTTCGATCGCCGACTTGGACGCGCCGGCGACCGTGAAGGAAACCTTCGCGGTCAGCTCGCCCTTACCCAGCAGACGGACACCGTCCTTCTTCACCTTGCCGGTGACGCCGGCGGCGTTGAGCGCCGCGGCATCGATGGTCTCGGCGGCGTTCAGCTTGCCCAGGTCGATGGCCTTTTGGACCATGCCCAGGTTAACCACCGAGTATTCCTTGGCGAAGATGTTCCGGAAACCGCGCTTCGGCAGGCGGCGGTGCAGAGGCATCTGCCCGCCTTCGAAGCCGTTGATCGCCACACCGGTGCGCGAGGTCTGACCCTTCACGCCGCGGCCAGCGGTCTTGCCCTTGCCCGAACCGATACCGCGACCGACGCGCATGCGCGCCTTGCGGGCACCGGCGTTGTCACGCAGGTCATTAAGCTTGGTCATGATCTCAGCCCTCGTTCTCGACGCGGACCAGGTGCGCGACCTTGGCGATCATGCCCCGCACGGCCGGAGTGTCCTCCAGCTCGCGGGTCCGGTGCAGCTTGTTGAGACCCAGACCGACCAGCGTTTCGCGCTGGTCGTGCTTGCGGCCGATCGGGCTGCCGATCTGGGTCACGACGACGGTCTTCTTCTCGCTCATGATCAGGCCTCCTGACCGGCGCCGGCCTCGCGACGACCGAGGATGTCGCTCACGCGACGACCACGGCGCGCCGCGACGGACCGCGGGCTGGTGACCTGGGTCAGGGCGTCGAAGGTCGCCTTGATCATGTTGTGCGGGTTCGACGTGCCGATCGACTTGGTCACGACGTCAGCGACGCCGAGAGCTTCGAAGATCGCGCGCATCGGACCACCGGCGATGATGCCGGTACCGGCCGGAGCGGCCCGCAGCACAACCTTGCCGGCACCGAAGTGGCCGTTGGTGTCATGATGCAGCGTACGGCCTTCGCGCAGCGGGACGCGGATCATGCCGCGCTTGGCCTGATCGGTCGCCTTGCGAATGGCTTCCGGGACCTCGCGGGCCTTGCCCGAGCCGACGCCGACACGACCCTTGCCATCGCCAACGACGACCAGAGCGGCGAAGCCGAAGCGACGACCACCCTTGACCACCTTGGCAACGCGGTTAATGCCGACGAGCTTTTCGATCAGCTCGCTTTCTTCCCGCTCGCGCGGCTGCCGGTCGCGGTTGTCCCGCTCCCCACGTTCACGTGCCATATCCGGGCCTCCTTAGAACGACAGCCCGCCCTCACGGGCGGCGTCGGCCAGGGCCTTGACCCGGCCATGGTAAATGTAACCACCGCGGTCGAACACGACCTCGGTAATCCCAGCGGCCTTGGCGCGCTCGGCGATCAGCTCGCCGATGCGCTTGGCAGCATCGACGTTGCCGCCGTGCTTGAGCTGCTCGCGCAGCTCCTTCTCGAGCGACGAGGCCGACGCGAGCGTCTGGCCGTTCACGTCGTCGATGATCTGGGCGTAGATGTGCAGATTGGACCGGAAGACCGAGAGGCGAACACGCCCGCCGGCCTTCTTGGCAATCTGCGCGCGCACGCGCTGCTTGCGGCGCTCGTGGAGTTGCTTTGGCTTCAGCATGGCGGTTACTTCTTCTTACCTTCCTTGCGCAGGACGGTTTCGGTCTCGTACTTGATGCCCTTGCCCTTGTAGGGCTCCGGCTTCTTCCAACCACGGATCTCGGCGGCGACCTGGCCGACCTTGTGCTTGTCGTAGCCGCTGACCGAGATGGCCGTCGGCTTGTCACACTTGATCGTGATGCCTTCCGGGATCGGGTACTTCACGTCGTGCGAGAAGCCGAGCTGGAGAACCAGCTCCTTGCCCTGCACGGCCGCGCGGTAGCCGACGCCGTTGATTTCCAGGTTGATCGTGTAGCCCTGGCTGACACCGGTGACCATGTTGTTGATCAGGGTGCGCGAGGTCGCCCACATGACGCGGGCGCGCTTGCTGTCGTTTGCCGGCTTCACCACCACCTTGCCGTCTTCCAGCGAGGCGGTGATGTCGTCGATCAGGGTCATGCTGAGTTGCCCCAGCTTGCCCTTGGCCGTGACCTGCTGACCGTCGACCTTTACGTCGACGCCAGCCGGGACCGGCACGGGATGCTTGCCAATGCGCGACATCTGCCAATCCCCCTTAGAACACGCGGCAGAGGACTTCACCGCCAACGTTGGCGGAGCGGGCCTCATTGTCCGACATCACGCCGCGCGGGGTCGACAGGATCGACAGACCGAGCCCGTTGTAGACACGGGGCAGGTCGGCGATCTTCGAGTAGACGCGACGGCCGGGCTTCGACACACGGGCGATCTGCTTAATGACAGGCTCGCCTTCGTGGTACTTCAGCTCGATCTTCAGGTTCTTGACGCCCGGACGCAGTTCTTCCTCGGACCAGCCGCGGATGAAGCCTTCACGCTTCAGAACTTCCAGGACGTTGACGCGCAGCTTAGACGCCGGGGAAACCACAACGGACATGCGGGCGTGCTGACCGTTGCGGATGCGGGTCAGCATATCGCCGAGCGGATCGCTCAAAGACATTCTCGGACCCTCCTTACCAGCTCGACTTCGTCATGCCCGGAATCTGGCCGGTCGAGGCCAATTCGCGGAGCGTGACGCGGGACAGCTTGAACTTGCGATAGAACGCGCGCGGACGCCCGGTCATTTCGCAGCGGTTCCGGATGCGCACCTTCGAGGAGTTGCGCGGCAGTTCGGCCAGCTTGAGGCGGGCAGCGAATTGCTCTTCCGGCGGGAGGGCCTTGTCGTTCGCGATTGCCTTCAGGCGCGCACGCTTGTTCGCGTACTGCTTGGCCAGCTTGGCGCGACGCTTGTTCTTTTCGATGGCACTGGTCTTAGCCATGGTCGTGCTCCAGCCTCAGCTCACGAACGGCATGTCGAAGCCCTTCAGGAGAGCCTTGGCTTCCTGATCGGTCTTCGCCGAAGTGACGATGATGATGTCCATGCCGCGGATCTGATCGATCTTGTCGTAATCGATCTCCGGGAAAATGATCTGCTCCTTGACACCCATGGCGTAGTTGCCACGGCCATCAAAGCTGTCACCCGGGATACCGCGGAAGTCACGGACGCGCGGCAACGCAATCGTCACCAGGCGATCCAGGAACTCGTACATGCGGTCGCGACGGAGCGTGACCTTGCAGCCGATCGCCATGCCCTCGCGCAGCTTGAACTGGGCGATCGACTTGCGCGACTTGGTCACCACCGGCCGCTGGCCGGTGATGGCGGCCATCTCGGCCACGGCGAGCTGGATCTTCTTGGAGTCGGCGACAGCCTCGCCGACACCCATGTTGACCACGATCTTCTCGATCCGCGGAACTTCCAGGTCGTTCTTGTAGCCGAATTCCGACTTCAGAGCGGCGCGGATCTTGGAATCGTAAACTTCTTTCAAACGTGCGGTCATGCCCGGGTCCTCACAGGTCAATGACTTCGCCGGACCGCTTGGCGACACGCACCTTGCGGCCATCCTCAAGGATCTTGAAACCGACGCGGGTCGGCTTGCCATCCTTGGGATCGACGTGAGCGAGATTGGAGACGTTGATCGGCGCCTCCATCTCGATGATGCCACCCTGCGAGCGGGCGCTGGCACGCTGGTGCTTCTTCACCACGTTCACGCCCTGCACAACGGCACGGTTCTCCTTGGGGAAAACCTTCAACACCTCGCCGGTCTTGCCTTTGTCGCGGCCGGTCAGGACAACAACCTTGTCCTTGGTCTTGATCTTGGCGGCCATTACAGCACCTCCGGCGCCAGCGAGATGATCTTCATGAACTTCTTGCCGCGCAGCTCGCGAGTGACCGGCCCGAAAATACGGGTGCCGATCGGCTCGCCCTGCTTGTTGATCAGCACGGCGGCATTCCGGTCGAAACGGATCGCCGACCCGTCCTCCCGACGCAGTTCCTTCGCGGTGCGGACGATGACGGCGCGATGCACGTCACCCTTCTTGACGCGGCCCTTCGGAATGGCCTCCTTGACCGAGACGACGATGACGTCGCCCACGGTCGCGACCTTCCGCTTGGACCCGCCAAGCACCTTGATGCACTGCACCCGGCGCGCCCCGCTGTTATCGGCGACTTCCAGGTTGGTTTGCATCTGGATCATTGTTTACGACCTTTCGTTATCACGCGGCGCCGCTGTCGGCGGCGGACTCCGTCACGACCGTCCAACGCTTGGACTTCGAGATCGGGCGGCATTCGATGATCGAAACGGTATCGCCGACCTTGAACAGGTTGCCCTCGTCGTGGGCGGCGTACTTCTTCGACTGACGAATGAACTTCTTGTACACGGGGTGCATGACACGGCGCTCGACAAGAACCGTAACGGTCTTGTCGCACTTGTCGCTGACCACCGTGCCCTGCAGAACGCGGCGAGGCATGGATGATCCCCCTTACTTGCCGGCGTCGGCGGAGCGGGCACGCTCGCCGAGGATGGTCTTGATGCGGGCGATGTCGCGGCGCACCGTGTTCACCCGCGCGGTGTTCTCCAGCTGGCCGGAGGCCCTCTGGAAACGCAGGTTGAACTGTTCCTTCTTGAGCTGGATGAGCTGATCGTTCAGCTCATCCGCGCTCTTCGTACGAATGTCTACGGCCTTCATGCCGCGGTCTCCTCGACACCGCCCAGGCGGGTCACCAGCTTCACCTTGATCGGCAGCTTCGCGGCCGCCAGAGCGAAGGCGGTTTTTGCCACATCTGCCGGCACGCCGTCCAGCTCAAACAGGATGCGGCCCGGCTTCACGCGAGCCGCCCAGTACTCCGGCGAACCCTTACCGGAACCCATGCGGACTTCGGCAGGCTTGGTGGAGACGGGGAGGTCCGGGAAAATGCGGATCCAGACGCGGCCCTGACGCTTCATCGCACGGGTGATCGCGCGGCGGGCCGCTTCGATCTGACGGGCGGTGATGCGCTCCGGCTCCAGGGCCTTGAGGCCGAAAGAGCCGAAGTTCAGGGCGGTACCGCCCTTAGCGTTGCCGTGGATGCGGCCCTTGTGGGCCTTACGGAATTTCGTGCGCTTGGGAGAAAGCATCGCTCGGCCCCTTTACTCGCGTTCGGAGCGCTCGGAGCGCTCGCGACGGTCGCGGCGATCGTGCCGATCACGGCGCGGCTCGCCGTCGGTCGACACCGGCTCGGTACCCATGCGCTTGTCCTGCGCCATCGGGTCGTGAGCCATGACCTCGCCCTTGAACACCCACACCTTGACACCGCAGGTGCCGTAGGTGGTCTTGGCAGTGCCCACACCGTAGTCGATGTCGGCACGCAGGGTGTGCAGCGGAACACGGCCTTCGCGGTACCACTCCATGCGGGCGATTTCCGCACCGCCGAGACGGCCCGAGCAGTTGATCCGGATGCCCTGGGCGCCCAGACGCATGGCGGACTGCACAGCGCGCTTCATGGCGCGACGAAATGCCACACGGCGCTCGAGCTGGCTGGCGATGTTCTCGGCGATGAGGCGAGCGTCGATTTCCGGCTTGCGGATTTCGACGATGTTCAGGCTCACCTCGCTGCCGGTCATCTTCGACAGCTCAAGACGCAGCTTCTCGATGTCCGCGCCCTTCTTGCCGATCACCACGCCCGGACGAGCCGAGTGAATGGTGATGCGGGCCTTCTTGGCCGGACGTTCGATGACGACGCGCGAGCAACCGGCCTGCTGCAGGCGACCCTGCAGATAGCCACGCAGCTTCAGGTCCTGGTGCAGCAGATTGGCGTAGTCGCGCTTGGCGAACCAACGGCTGTCCCAGGTCCGGTTGATGCCGAGGCGCAGCCCGATCGGATTGATTTTCTGACCCATTACTCGGCCCCCTCGGCAACGGCGGCGTCACGCTCGCGGACGATGATCGTCAGGTTGCTGAACAGCTTCTCGACCCGGGCGCCACGACCGCGGGCACGGGCGTGGAAGCGCTTCATCACCAGAGCGCGACCGACCGTCGCCGACGACACGTACAGACGGTCGACGTCGAGCTGGTGGTTGTTCTCGGCGTTCGCGATCGCGGCCTGCAGGACCTTCTTCACTTCGCCGGCGATGCGGCGCTTGGAGAAGGTCAGCTCGGCCACGGCACGGCTGGCATCCATGTTCCGGATGAGCTGGGCGACGAGGTTGAGCTTCCGCGGGCTGGTGCGGATCATCGGATTGCGGGCCAGAGCCTCGTTCTCCGCGATCCGGCTGGGATTGGCAGACTTGCCCATGGCTTACTTCCTCTTCGCCTTCTTGTCCGCCGCGTGGCCATAGAAGGTCCGCGTCGGAGCGAACTCGCCGAACTTGTGACCGATCATGTGCTCGGTAACCAGAACCGGCAGGAACTTGTGGCCGTTGTAGACGCCGAACGTCAGACCGACGAACTGCGGCAGGATGGTCGAACGACGCGACCAGATCTTGATGATCTCGTTGCGGCCCGAAGCCCGGCTCTTGTCCGCCTTCTTCAGCAGATAGCCGTCGACGAACGGGCCCTTCCAAACGGAGCGTGCCATCGTTCGACCTCCTTACTTCGAATGACGGCGGCGCAGGATCAGGCCATCCGTCTTCTTGTTGTGACGAGTCTTCTTGCCCTTGGTCGGCTTGCCCCACGGCGTGACCGGATGACGGCCGCCCGAGGTGCGACCCTCACCACCACCGTGCGGGTGGTCGATCGGGTTCATGGCGACGCCACGGACCGACGGACGCTTGCCCAGCCAGCGGTTGCGACCGGCCTTGCCAAGGTTGGTGTTCATCTGGTCCGGGTTGGACACGGCACCCAGGGTGGCCATGCACTCGCCACGAACCATACGCAGCTCGCCGGACGGCAGCTTCAGCTGGGCGTAGCCGCCGTCGCGGCCGACCAGCTGCAGGTAGGTACCGGCGGAACGAGCCACCTGACCACCCTTGCCGGCCTTCAGCTCGACGTTGTGCACGATCGAACCGACCGGGATGTTCTTCAGCGGCATCGCGTTGCCGGGCTTCACGTCGGTGCGCTCGCCGGAGATCACGGTGTCGCCGACCTTCAGGCGCTGCGGCGCCAGGATGTAGGACAGGGTCCCATCCTGGTACTTGATCAGCGCAATGAAGGCCGTGCGGTTCGGATCGTATTCCAGCCGCTCGACGGTGGCCGGAACGTCGAACTTGCGACGCTTGAAGTCCACCAGACGGTAGGTACGCTTGTGACCGCCACCCATGCGGCGCGCAGTGATGCGGCCGGTGTTGTTGCGGCCACCAGACTTGGTCAGGCCCTCGGTGAGGGTCTTGACCGGCTTGCCCTTCCACAGCTCCGAGCGGTCAACAATGACCAGCTGGCGGAGCGAGGGAGTAATCGGGCGGTATTGCTTCAGAGCCATCGGATCACACTCCCGCTCAGATGCCCGTGGTCACGTCGATCTTGTTACCCTCGGCGAGGGTGACGACGGCCTTCTTAAAGTCCGAGCGACGGCCGATGGTGCCGCGGAACCGCTTGGTCTTGCCCTTGGAAACCAGGGTGTTGACCGCGGTCACCTTGACGTTGAAGAGACCTTCAACGGCGGCCTTGATCTCCGGCTTGGAGGCCGTGAGCGGCACGCGGAACGTGACCTGGTTATGCTCCGACACCAACGTCGACTTCTCGGTGATGACGGGAGCGAGGATCAGGTCGTACATCCGCTCCTGGCTCACCGCAGGTTTCGACTGCTTGCTCATTTCAGGCGAGCCTCCAGTTGCTCGACCGCGTTGCGGGTCAGGACCAGCGTGTCGCGGCGGAGAATGTCGTAGACGTTCGCACCCTGCTCCGGCAGCACGTCGATCAGCGGGATGTTGCGCGAAGCCTTGGCGAAGTTGTCGTCCAGGTTCGAGCCATCGATGATCAGCGCCGAAGTCAGGCCGAGGGTGGCGAGACGGGCCGCCAGTTCCTTGGTCTTGTGCGTCTCGGCGGCCGCGGCCTCCAGGACGATCAGCTTGCCCTCGGCGGCCTTGGCCGACAGGGCGGTCTTGAGCGCCAGCTTGCGGACCTTCTTGGTCAGGTCGTGGGCATGCGAACGCACCACCGGCCCGAAGATGGTCGCACCGCCGCGGAACTGCGGCGAACGGATGGAGCCCTGACGAGCGCGGCCGGTGCCCTTCTGCCCATAGGGCTTCTTGGTCGTGCCGCTGATCTCGCTGATGCCCTTGGTCTTGTGGTTGCCGGAGCGGCGCTTGGCCAGCTGCCAGTTCACCATGCGGGCCAGCAGGTCGTTGCGGGTCGGCAGACCGAACACGGCGTCCGACAGCTCGATCTCGCCGACGGCTTCGTTGTTCAGATTCTTGATCGTGGCCTTCATGGCGCTCACTCCTGCGTCTCGGCCGGGGCTTCCGCCGCCGGAGCAGTCTTGATGCCGGCCGGGAAGGGCAGGCCTTCCGGAGCCTTCTTCTTGACGGCGTCACGGATGCGCAGCCAACCGCCCTCGGCGCCGGGGACGGCACCCTTGAGCAGGATCAGACCACGGGCTTCATCGACGGACACGACCTGAAGGTTCAGGACCGTGACCCGCTCGTCGCCGAGATGACCGGCCATCTTCTTGTTCTTGAAGACCTTGCCGGGATCCTGGCGGTTACCCGTCGAACCGTGCGAGCGGTGCGACACCGACACGCCGTGCGTGGCGCGCAGACCACCGAAGTTCCAGCGCTTCATCGCACCGGCAAAGCCCTTGCCGATGGAGGTGCCGGTGACGTCGACGAACTGGCCGGCGACGAAGTGCGACACCGACAACTCGGCACCGACCTCGATCAGGGCATCGGCATCGACGCGGAACTCGACAAGCTTGCGCTTGGGCTCCACACGCGCCTTGGCGAAATGCCCGCGCTCAGGCTTGTTGACGTTCTTGACCTTGATGGCGCCCGCGCCGAGCTGGACGGCGGTGTAGCCATCCTTTTCCTCGGTGCGAACGGCGACGACCTGGCAGCTGTCGACTTTCAGCACAGTGACCGGAACATGCTGGCCGTCGTCCGTGAAGACGCGGGTCATGCCGACCTTCTGCGCGATCAAACCGGATCGCATTGTTCTTTATCTCCTGACCAGGGACATCCGATTACCGGAGAGGTCCCTTACCAACCAAAATCAGAGCTTGATCTCGACATCGACGCCGGCGGCGAGGTCGAGCTTCATGAGCGCATCCACGGTCTGCGGCGTCGGATCGACGATGTCGAGCAGGCGCTTGTGGGTGCGGATCTCGAACTGCTCGCGCGACTTCTTGTCGATGTGCGGCGAACGGTTCACGGTGAACTTTTCGATGTGCGTCGGCAGGGGGATCGGGCCCCGCACGCGCGCGCCGGTCCGCTTGGCGGTGTTGACGATCTCGCTGGTCGACTGGTCGAGCACGCGATGATCGAACGCCTTCAGACGGATGCGGATGTTCTGGCTGTCCATGTCCAAACGTCCCTTGCACCTTCTAGCGATGACGCGGACGCGTCACCGGAACTCCACGAGCTAGCTTCGGGGCATCGCCGACAGCGCAAGGCCGCGCGCCGAACCACCGAAACGGGGGCCGACGGGCGACGCTGTGACCGATGCGACGGGCCGATACGAAAAAGAACATCCCCTGCGCGGGAAGCGCTGAGGGGATGTTCCGATCAGCAGACGGCGCGCCTCCCGTGGAGGCGCGCCGTGCTGTTCGTCTCGGGCTGCGTCTAGGCCGAAGCTGCCTACCACCAACCCAAAATCCAGAGGGCGTAATCTCTAGGCGTTCAGCGCCCGCGTGTCAATCCTGAATCTCCCCCCGGATCGGAGGAAGCTGGGTTGACAGGCGGACGGCTCCGAACACCGACGCCCGATGGCTAGAACCGGGCGGGCCGCCCTTCCTGCTCGCGCGGGGAAGACGGCCCGTCTCTTACATCCGACGGCGGGATCGCTCCCGCCGCCCTACCCGTCCACCTCCGGCGACCGCCTTGCAGCGGCTGCCGGATGGGTCATCACTCGACGATCTTGGCAACGACGCCGGCGCCGACGGTGCGGCCGCCCTCGCGGATGGCGAAGCGCAGGCCTTCGTCCATGGCGATCGGGGCGATCAGCGTCACTTCCATGGCGACATTGTCGCCCGGCATCACCATCTCGACGCCTTCCGGCAGCGCCACCATGCCCGTCACGTCCGTCGTCCGGAAGTAGAACTGCGGACGGTAGTTCGTGAAGAACGGGGTGTGGCGGCCGCCCTCTTCCTTCGTCAGGATGTAGGCTTCGGCCTTGAACTTGGTGTGCGGGGTGATCGAACCCGGCTTGGCCAGAACCTGGCCGCGCTCGACGTCCTCGCGCTTSGTGCCGCGCAGCAGAGCGCCGATGTTGTCGCCGGCTTGCCCGGAGTCRAGCAGCTTGCGGAACATTTCGACGCCGGTCACCGTCGTCTTSACCGTCGCCTTCAGRCCGACGATCTCGACTTCYTCRCCGACCTTCACGATGCCACGCTCGACACGGCCGGTCACAACCGTGCCRCGGCCCGAGATCGAGAACACGTCTTCGATCGGCATCAGGAACGGACGGTCGACCGGACGCTCCGGCTGCGGGATGTACTCRTCCACCGTCTTCATCAGCGCCAGGACGGCGTCGCGGCCGATCTCCGGCTGACGGTCTTCCAGAGCGCACAGCGCCGAACCCTTGGTGATCGGAATRTCGTCGCCAGGGAACTGGTAGGACGACAGAAGCTCGCGAACTTCCAGCTCGACCAGCTCAAGCAGCTCCGGATCGTCGACCATGTCGACCTTGTTCATGAACACCACCAGCGCCGGAACGCCGACCTGGCGCGCCAGCAGGATGTGCTCGCGGGTCTGCGGCATCGGGCCGTCGGCGGCCGACACGACCAGGATCGCGCCGTCCATCTGGGCGGCRCCCGTGATCATGTTCTTCACGTAGTCGGCGTGGCCCGGGCAGTCGACGTGCGCATAGTGGCGGTTCGACGTCTCGTACTCGACGTGCGCCGTCGAGATCGTGATGCCGCGCGCCTTCTCTTCCGGCGCCTTGTCGATCTGGTCGTAAGCGGTGAAGGTGGCGCCGCCGGACTCCGCCAGCACCTTCGTGATCGCCGCCGTCAGCGACGTCTTGCCGTGGTCGACGTGGCCGATCGTGCCAACGTTGCAGTGCGGCTTGTTCCGCTCAAACTTTGCCTTCGCCATCGCTTTGGTCTTTCGTTCCCGACGTTCCGGACGCACACAATGGCCCGGCCGAGATCGGTTTTCCGTGGCGCACGCGGGATTGGAGCGGGTGAGGGGAATCGAACCCCCGTCGTAAGCTTGGAAGGCTTCTGCTCTACCATTGAGCTACACCCGCAAGCATCCCGCCGGCGCGACCGTCCGGGGCAAACGCGATCACGGACAAGCCGTGGAAAGTAATGGTGGAAGGGGCTGGATTCGAACCAGCGTACGCGTACGCGGGCAGATTTACAGTCTGCTGCCTTTAACCACTCGGCCACCCTTCCAGTCCGCGGCCTGGCGATGCCCGCCGCGGAGTTCGGCAATATGCGAATTTTTCAGGCCTTGTCAACACGGGTTAAGCGGTTCACACCAGAAAAAATTCGGCCGCAGTCCGCTGCGGACCCCTCCCCTTCTTCGTGGGTATCATGACGCGCTCCAGACATCCCGGTTCCGACCCCTCCTCCGCCCGTCCCTCAGACCGCAACAGCGACCGCAGCGGCGACCGGTCCGGCGGCAGGCAGCAGCAAGGCGCATCTCCGCGGCAGGACGACGGGGACGAGGGAGCGCGTGGCGGCCGCAAGGCGGCAAAGGGAGGACGGGGGCCGGCGGCACGCGGCGTGCTTCTTTACGGACTGCACCCGGTGGCCGCTGCCTTGACCAACCCCGAACGGCGCATCCACCGCCTGATGGTGACCGACTCGGGCCGCGCCGCGCTGGAGCCGGCGATCGCCGCCGCCCGCGCCCAGGGTCTGCAAAGGCCGGAGGCCTCGCCGGCCGACCGGATGGAGCTCGACAGGATGCTGCCACCGGGTGCGGTGCATCAGGGCGTCGTCATCGATGCGTCTCCACTGCCCGATCTGGGCATCGAGGATCTGTGCAACGAGCTGGCCGGGGAAACATCGGCGATCATCGTGGCGCTCGATCAGGTGACGGACCCGCACAATGTCGGCGCCATCCTGCGTTCCGCTGCCGCCTTTGGCGCCCGGGCCGTCGTGGTGACCGAGCGCCATGCTCCGGAGACGACCGGCGTTCTCGCCAAGAGCGCTTCGGGTGCCTTGGAGGCGGTGCCGCTGATCCGCGTCACCAATCTGGCCCGGGCGCTGACCGATCTGCAACAGAACGGCTTCTGGTCGGTCGGGCTCGCCGAATCGGGGCCGTCGACGCTGGCCAAGCTGAATTTGACCGGCAAGACGGTGCTGGTGATGGGGGCGGAAGGCAGCGGCCTGCGCCGGCTGACCATGGAGCGCTGCGACGCCATCGCCCGACTGCCGACCGGCGGACCCGTCGGCAGCCTCAACGTCTCGAATGCCGCCGCGGTGGCGCTGTACGAGGTTGCCCGCCTGCGCGAGTGACCGAACCGCAAGGCTGTCTCGGTCAAGCGCTTGTTTACGCGGAAAAGGGACGCTAAGGTGTGCGTCCCGCAAGCGGCGGGCGCGCCGGATTAGCTCAGCTGGTAGAGCAGCTGATTTGTAATCAGAAGGTCACGGGTTCGATTCCTGTATCCGGCACCAGATTTTTCAACGGCTTAGCGCACCCCGCGCTAGGCCGTTTTGCTTTCCCAGGAAAAACTCGGCCGGGTGCCGGTCTGTCGAGGCGGGTTCGATCCGCCGACACGACGGACTCATCGGACATCTGGGCCGTCCAGTCGCTTGGAGTCCCACGCAGGGCAGTCCTCTTATCTGTCCCGCATCGCCCCGGCATACTGACGTTTCTGCCAAGCATCCGGCATCGACGCCCCATCCGGTTGCAACCAGAGGGCTTTCCGACCCTTTGCAGTCGCCAGGATGGCAACGCGCGCCGGGAAGCTCTTCCGGCCTGTCGCTGTAGGGTTGCACTGTTCCCGCATAGGTCTGGATACGGTACCAGATCTGGGTTATACCCCATGCCGCTCTGGACCGAAATGCCGCTTGAATTTGGAGTTCCGGAACCACAAGCGCGCAGCAGGTATAGCATAAGGGTGGATGATGGTTTTCAGCTCTATCGTATTTATCTTTTATTTTTTGCCAATTTTTATCTTTTGCTATTATTCCCTGCCGCTGAAGCACGGAACGCTGCTTTTCTTCAGCTTGGTTTTCTATGCGTATGGCGAGGTGATCTATACCTACGTCATGCTGTTGTCGATCCTCGTCAATTATGCCTTCGGGCTGTGGATCGCCGGCCAGGAGGGGCGGGGCCGCAAGCTCGCCATGGGTGCCGGCGTCGTCGTCAACCTGGGCATTCTCGTCTATTTCAAGTATCTGGGCTTCTTCTACGGGATGGTGGCCGCGCTGGTGCCCAACCTGTTCTCCGGTCCGCCGCAGGTGCATCTGCCGCTCGGCATCTCGTTCTTCACTTTCCACGCGCTGTCCTACCTGATCGACGTCTACCGCCGTCAGGTTCCGGTCGAGCGCAGCCTGATCTATGTCGCCGTCTACATCACCATGTTCCCGCAGCTCGTGGCGGGGCCGATCATCCGCTTCCATGACATCCGCGACGAAATCCACAACCGCAGGGTCAGTGCCGGGTTGTTTGCCGAAGGCATTCAGATCTTCGTGATCGGCCTCGCGCAGAAGGTGCTGATCGCCAACACGGTGGCGGTGGCGGCGGACCAGATCTTCGCGCTCGACCCGACGGGGCTGAGCCTGCCGATCGCCTGGCTGGGAATCGTCTGCTACACTCTGCAGATTTTCTTCGATTTCTGCGGCTATTCGACCATGGCCATCGGGCTGGGGCTGATGATCGGCTTCCATTTCCCGCTGAACTTCAACTACCCCTACATCGCCCAGTCGATCACCGAATTCTGGCGCCGCTGGCACATCTCGCTGTCGATGTGGTTCCGTGACTATCTCTACATCCCGCTGGGCGGCAACCGCGCCGGTCCGCTGGCCACCTACCGCAACCTGCTGATCGTCTTCTTCCTGTGCGGCCTGTGGCATGGCGCCAGCTGGACCTTCGTCGTCTGGGGCCTGTGGCACGGCGCCTTCCTGGTGTTCGAACGGCTGGGCATCGCCCGGATGCTCGACCGGTCGGTGCCGGCGGTCCGCCATGTCTACACGCTGCTGGTGGTGATGATCGGCTGGGTCTTCTTCCGTGCCGACACGCTGGACCATGCCTGGATCTTCCTGAAGGCCATGGCCGGCGCCGGCCAGCCCAGTCCTCTGGCGCCGCATGTCCTGCAGTTCCTGACGCCGGAAACCGTCACCGCGCTGGTCATCGGCGCGGTCGCCGCGACGCCGCTGCTCGGCCGGCTGGTGCGGGGCGGGCTGGATGCGGTGCGGAACGCGGCCGGCGGGCGCATGCTGGTCGGCACCGGCGAGGCGCTATACCTTGCCGGCCTGCTCGGCATGTTCGCACTGGCCGTCATGAGCCTCGCGGCCGGCACCTACAACCCGTTCATCTACTTCCGGTTCTGACCATGCGAGCGATGTCTCTCGGGATCGTGCACAGCACGCTTTTGCAGAAGCTGTGCATCGGGATTTTCCTGGCGCTCCTCCTGCTGCCCATGATCGGCCAGACGCTGTCCGTCGGAACCGG
The DNA here is from genome assembly GCF_049472615.1 of Azospirillum sp. 11R-A. NCBI lineage: Bacteria > Pseudomonadati > Pseudomonadota > Alphaproteobacteria > Rhodospirillales > Azospirillaceae > Azospirillum > Azospirillum sp. 11R-A. The sequence continues at coordinate 314,754 of NZ_JBCEBL010000003.1, forward strand.
CGTGACGGCGACCGAGATGCGGGCGCCGAACGAGTTGCCCGGCCTGCCCGCCACCTTCAATGAGTTTTCCGTCCTGCCGCAGCGCTTCGAGGCGTGGCTGAAGGACCATTTCGGCTTCCGCAACGATCTCGTCCTCGCCAACAACTTCATCCGGGTCAAGGTCTTCGGGCAGAGCACCTCGCCGCTGGTCGTTCTCGGCCGGAACGGCTGGCTGTTCTACACGGGCGAGCATGCGCTTGAGCAGACGCGCGGCATCGACCGCTTCTCGCCGGAGGAGCTGGACCGCTGGATCGACGTGATGGAGCGGCGGCAGGCATGGCTGGCGGAGCGCGGCATCCCTATGTTGATGGTCGCGATCCCCAACAAGGAGCGCGTCTATCTCGAGGATCTGCCGGCCTGGGCCACCCAGGTGAATCCGGAAAGCCGGATGGACCAGATCGTGCGGCGGCTGGCGGAGCGTCGCTCGCCGCTGGTGTTCAAGGACATGACCGCCGACCTGGTCGCCGCGAAGAAGAGCATGAAGGTCTACCTCCAGGCCGACACGCACTGGACGGGCGATGCCGCCTTCGCCATCGGCTATCGGCGGATCGTGGAGTGGATCAAGACGGTCCGCCCGGATTTCACGCCGCTGACGCCGGCCGACATGAAGCAGGTCCACGTCATGCGCCAGGGCGTCGACCTCGACCTCGCCCGCATGCTGGGACTGGCCGCGGTTTATCAGGAAGAGGAAGTCCGCTACGAGTCCCTGAGGCCGCCCAAACTGCGCTCCAACGACGTCTCGATGCCGAACGGCATCGTCCAGAACATCCTGCGCGCCGACCTGCCGACGGCCCCCAGCGTGGTGTGGTTCCGCGATTCCTTCACCATCCCAATGTTCCCGTACATCGCCGAAAGCTTCAGCAAGGCGGTGGTCACGGAGCACAAGGGGCTGCGCTTCGACAAGGCGTTGATCGAGGAGCAGAAGCCGGATGTCGTCGTCTACCAGTTCGTCGAGCGCTCGCTCAACAACCCCGTCCCGGCGGAGTGAGCAAGGGTAGGCCGGGAGCCTACCCTCGCCAATTTGCGCCCCGGCGCTGACGCAGACGGGCCCTGCCCACGACGAGCATCAGGCCGAGCAGGGCCCCGCCGCATCCCATGAACGCCACCATCAGTCCGGCTCCGAAAGTCGGCGGCATTTCTCCGCTGATGGACCCGTCGGGCAGCACCGTCGGAGGCAGGCAGCACAGGACACTGGCCGCCCCTGCACTGCCGCCGGCGATCGGGATCGCGCAGCAGGCCCAATAGAGCCGCCGCCATCCGCGGACACGGACCGTCAGGACCGTCGCCGCAAGCAACAAAATCACTGCAATCGCCAGGATGCCGAACGCCAACAGCGTCAGTCCGGTGTCGGGCATCGGGCGCTCCCATGGCGTGGGGTGGTCTGGCCGGGTCTTACGATCACCGATAGCCTACCGATATGTCCCGGCGGGGAACCCCCGGCAGGGCGCGGCGGTTGGTGAAGGCATCGGAATGCCCCTCACGGCAGTTTGCGCGAAAGGCCGATCATGACCAAGCCCCATCCCGAGTCGGACGACCGGACGCCCACCACCCCCAGCGCGGAAGCGAATCGGATGCGCGCGGACATCGACCGCGGCCTGACCGGCGACAAGGTTCCCGCCACCGATCCCGCCGCAGCGCCGCTCGGCACCGATGACGAAGCCGCCGGCACCACCCCGCCGCATGGCATCTCCCGCGATGCGGTCGTTCCCGGCAGCCAGCGCATGCCGCCGGGGCAGAAGAAGGGCGGCGACACGCTCGACACCTGATCGGGAGCCCCGATCCGCAGACGGCAGAAAGCCCGGCCGGGTGTTCCCCGGCCGGGCTTTCTTGCGATTCGGCGGCGCACTGCCGCCGGCCTGGAAAGCGATGCTTAGAAGTAGCGCTCCGGAATGCGGACCACGTCGTCCGGCATCACCGAGGTGGTGATCGGAGCCTTGCGGATTTCCTTCTTGGGATCGCTGCCGCGGGTGATGAGGACGAAATCCTCCTTGGCGCGATAGGTGTAGCCGCCGGCCATCGCCACCGCCGACAGGGCGGTCATGCCGTTGACATACTGGTACTGGCCGGGATTGCGCACCTCGCCCAGGATGAAGAACGGACGATGGTTCAGCACCTCGACGCTGACCTTCGGGTCCTTCACATAGCCGGCGGACAGCCGGGTCGCGATTTCCTTCTCCAGGTCCCGGGTGTTGCGGTCCTTGGCCGAAACCTCGCCGATCAGCGGCATGGCGACCTTGCCGGTGCCGTCGACGCGGAATTCGCCGGACAGCTGCTCTTCGCCGAACACGATGACGCGCAGCGCGTCACCCGGGCCGAGACGGTATTCGCCGATCTGACCGGCGCTGGCGGTCTCCATCGGCGCGTCGTTGCCGCCGGCACAGCCGACCATTGCAACGGCGAGCGCGGCCAACCCGATCCCCTGGCCCAGCGCACGGATCACCTGACGTCGATTCATCCCTAAACCCTTTCCCTGGCTGGTGGATGCCTGCCACAGCGCCGGTCCGGCCCCTTCGACGGGTCGGTTCCGAGGAACCGCCCCATCCGCCGGCCGCCTTGCAGCGGCGCCCTTTGGTCACGCACCTGAATTCGGGTGGAGACTAGCAACTCGCAAGCGCTTGGGAAAAAGTGGAGAGGAATTACCGCCTTCGGATCTGTTCAGTACATCGCCATCGTTCATAAGAGCAGGCATAAGAAAAGGGCGCCCGTCATAGGACGGACGCCCTGCCCTGTTCAGCGGAACCTTTAGGACCTTCGGCCGGGACTTTCCCGGTCGGCCAACCCGATTCCGCCGGATTACCTGCTGGATTACATCTGGGCGCCGAGTCGCAGATAGATCAGGTTGTCGCTGTACTCGGCGGAGCTGATGTTGGAATTGCGCTTTTCGTAGGTATAGCCGCCGGTCAGATACAGGTTGCGGTTCATCTGGTAAGTGCCGCCGACGCCGGCCGTATAGACCTTGTCGTTGCGGTCGTTGCCGTTGAAGTCGTCCTGGCGGTATTGCAGGCGGCCGTTCAGCACCAGCGAGCGCAGAAGCTCGTGGTCGACACCCAGGGCGACCAGGGTGCGGGTGTAGCTGGAGGCGGTGCCGAAGCCGGGGCTGGCCGACGTCTCGCGCACCTGGCGGCTGGCGGTGGCGCTGATGCCGGTCAGCTGGGTGACCGCCCAGTTCACGCGCCCGCCGAAAGACAGGCCGCTGAAATCCTCCAGCCGCGAATCCTTGTAGTTGCGGACGAGGTAGCCGGCGAAGACCTCGCCGGTGATCAGGCCGGTCAGGTCGGTGGCCAGACCGCCAACCACCTCGTAGCCGTCCGAGTCGCGGTCGAGACCGAAGGAGTCGCGGTCGTTCTTGTGGCGGGTCCAGGAATAGGTGCCCTGGACGAAGGCCTCATAGCCTTCGATGAACTCATAGCCGACACGGCCGACCGACGCGTATTCCCAGCGGTCGCGGTCGCCCTGGCGGGCGACGCCGCCGCCGATCAGGTCGACGTCGTCGTAGGAGATGTACTGGGCCGAACCGGAAACGCGGGCGCGCAGGCGGTTGAAGCGCTGGGTGTAGCCTGCCTCGCCGCCGCTGGTGAGGAAGGTCACCGGCTCGGCATAGCCCTGCAGGCTGTTGATGTCGCCGCGGCCTTCGTGATTGCGGCGGTGGAACAGCTGGCCGTCCAGCGCACCGCCCTTGTTCACGTCGAAGCGGCCGTCGGCCTGCACGGCATAGTCCGTGTAGTTCTCGCCGGAATGGTCGCTGTAGCGGCCGGCATCGGCCGAGGCCGAGAAGTTCAGCGCGTGGGCCGAGAAGTCCGACTTGATGTCCAGCCGCGGCCGGACCGTCCAGATGACGTCGTCCTCGTGATTGTCGCGCGTGGCGTAGACGTTGGTGTCATAGGTGGCACCGGCTTCCACGCGCGGCAGGAACAGGAAGGAGCCGGCGCGCAGCCCAAGCTGCTCCAGTTCCGGCCGGCGGCGCTCCAGCACGGTTTCGCCACGCTGCAGGTCGTCCTGGGCGGCGGCGGGAAGCGACGTCAGCCCGGTCGAGGCGAGAGCGAGAGCGAGAAGGGAAAGGGTGCTGGTCTTCATGGAGTCACCGCGCTTGGCTGGGTTCGGTCGGCTCACTGGGCCGGGGGTCCGGCTCCTTGGTGGGAGGCGCGCCGCCGCCGGTCTTCGGCCAGAACCCCGGCCGGGACCGCTGCGGACGCATCCTCGGCAAAGACACAACAAACCGTGCTTCCCACGCAACAGTGAAGCCCATGCACCGCTGCTTTTGCCGACCCCTGTGGTGTGGCCGCAACAAAAAGCTGCCGGCCGGTCAGTGTCGCCTGAAACGGTGCTCTGCTTGATTTCAGCGTCTTTTTCAAATGGTCCTAAGATGAAGGTCATAGAGCAAAGAGGCGAAGCCGATGACGCAACAAGGGTCCTGCTTTGGAACCGCCCGCCCGGCGATGGGTTGTTCATCACGTTTCTTGACCCGCAAAGGTGCCGCATGACCCGCCGACTCGACACACCGCCCCCGCCGCCCTCGACCAAGCGCCCGCCCGACGCCACCACCCCGCCCTACACGCCGGGCGGCGTGACTCCCCCTGAAAAGGACGATGCGGCCAGCCCGGCCGAAAAGACCGCTCCGCCCGACAGCTACCCGCCCAAACGGACGCCCTGACCGAAAGCAGCCGGTGAAATGCGGCGGCGGCGGACGCGTATCGCGCCGCCGCGGTCATGAACCGGCGGTGCAGACCCTCCGAATTGCGACAGAATCCGTTCGCCGCTTATTTTCAGGCTTGCGGCGCTTCTTTTGTTGCGCAAGCGATGACATTCGCATTCCTGTGGCTCTATGCCGCATCTGCGAAGATTGCACTGCGCCCATTGTGTTTTCTACCCTTTCCATGAGGAACGCATGATGGACGCATCGGATGGTGACAGGCGGGAAACGCCGCGCCATCCCTGCCCACGCAGCCGGGAGCGGCGGTCCGTGTCCGCCCCAGCCTTCGCCCCGGACCGAAGGCGGGCGCGAACCACGGGCCCGTTGACATGGACGACTTCGGACGACTGCCTCCCGACGATTACCAGTTGGCCGGCCAGGTTCACCACCGCCTTCGCCGCGCCCATCAGCGTGCCTCGGCGATCTTCATAGACCTGATCGGCGATCAGCTGCTGACGCCCACCCAATGGGGGGCGCTGGCCACGCTGCATGCCGAAGGTCCGCTGTCGCAGAACCAGCTCGGCCGCCTGACCTACATGGATCCCGCCACGACCCAGGGCGTGATCCTGCGGCTGGTGGAACGCAATCTGGTGGAACGCCAGCCCGACCCGCAGGACCGCCGCCGCACCAGCGTCCGGCTGACCCGGATCGGCCAGGCCCTGGTCATAGACCTGATGGCGAACGCCGCCGCCGCCCACGAACAGACGCTGACCCCGCTGAGCGAGGAGGAGCGGGTGCAGTTCATGTCGCTGCTGGCCCGCCTGATGTAGGCGGCATCCGAGAGGGCACCTGCGGGAGGGGCACGGGCGGGAAAACCCCGATCAGTCGGTGACTTTTGCGCCGGGTTTGCTATGAACGCGGTGTGTTGCGTCGCACCGCGACCGGACACGCCGCTGGTCTCTTACGAACCGGGGTCCCCGCAGGATGAAGCACCGCCACCCGACCGCCTCGCCGCTGGCGAAGCTCCTCCGCCCCGCCGCTCTGGGCGCCACCCTGTCCGTCGCACTTGCGGCGGCGGCTCTCACTGCCGGTCCCGCCGCGGCTCAGTCAGCGAAGGAACCGGTGAAATTCTCCGGCGCACCCGTGCGGGTGGGCGAGATCAACAGCTACACCGGCCTGCCCGCCTTCACCATTCCCTATCGCCAGGGCTGGCAGCTGGCGCTGGAGGAGATCAACGCCGAAGGTGGCGTGATCGGCTGCTGCGAGCTTCAGGTCGTCTCGCGCGACGATGCCGGCAAGCCCGACGACGCCGTGCGCGTCGCGCAGGAACTGGTGACGAACGAGGCGGTCGACGTGCTGGCCGGCACCTACTTCTCCCACATCGGGCTGGCGGTCGCCGACTTCGCCGCGCGCAACAAGATGCCCTTCGTCGCGGCCGAGCCGTTGACCGACGCCATCACCTGGTCGAAGGGCAACCGCTACACCTTCCGCCTGCGCCCCAGCACCTACATGCAGGCGGCGATGCTGGTGGAGGAGGCGGCGAAGCTGCCGGCCAAGCGCTGGGCCACCGTCGCCCCCAACTACGAATACGGCCAGTCGGCGGTGGCGTGGTTCAAGCAGCTGCTGAAGGAAAAGCGCCCGGACGTCGAGTTCGTCGCCGAGCAGTGGCCGGTGCAGGGCAAGCTGGAGGCCGGACCGACGGTGCAGGCTCTGGCCGCCGCCAAGCCCGACGCCATCTTCAACGTCACCTTCGGCGCCGATCTCGCCAAGTTCGTGCGCGAGGGCGAGGGCCGCGGCCTGTTCCGCAACCGCAAAGTCGTCAGCCTGCTGACCGGTGAACCGGAATACCTTGAGCCGATGAAGGACGAGGCGCCGGAAGGCTGGATCGTCACCGGCTATCCCTGGGACCAGATCGACACGCCCGCCCACAAGGCCTTCGTCGCCGCCTACACCGCGCGCTTCAAGGAATCGCCCAAGGCGGGGTCCATCGTCGGCTACATCACCATGAAGGCGGTGGCCGCCGCCATCACCAAGGCCAAGTCGGCCAATTCCGAGCCGATCGTCGATGCGCTGGCCGGCCTGACCATCGACAGCCCGGTCGGCCCGGTGACCTTCCGCGCGTCCGACCATCAGGCGACCATGGGCGCCTATGTCGGCACCACGACCGTGAAGGACGGCCGCGGCACCATGAAGGACTGGCGCTACGCCGACGGTGCCAACTACCTGCCGCCCGACGACGCGGCACGCAAGATGCGGCCGGCGGAGTAAGGCGCCCGGTTTCCGGCGCCTCACCCCCCCCATGTCCTTCCTTCTCGTCCAGGCCCTCAGCGGCCTCGCGACCGCGGCGACGCTGTTTCTGGTGTCGTCGGGGCTGACCATTGTGTTCGGCGTGACGCGGATCGTGAATTTCGCGCACGGCTCCTTCTACATGGTCGGCGCCTATGCCGGCTGGTCGCTGATCGAACGGTTCGGCGGCACCCCGGCCGGCTTCTGGGGTTCGGTCGCAGCCGCGGCGCTGGCGATGGGCGTGCTGGGTGCGGCGATGGAGATCGGGCTGCTGCGCCGGCTCTACCGCTCGCCGGAGCTGTTCCAGCTGCTGGGCACCTTCGGTGTCGTTCTGGTGGTTCAGGACCTGACCGCCTGGGCCTGGGGGCCGGAAGATCTGCTGGGCCGACGCGCGCCGGGGCTGAAGGGCTCCATCGACATTCTGGACCAGCCCTTCCCGCTCTACGACCTCGTGCTGATCGGGCTCGGGCCGCTGGTGCTCGGGCTGTTGTGGCTGCTGTTCAACCGCACCCGCTGGGGCACCTTGGTGCGTGCGGCGACGCAGGACCGCGAGATGACCAGCGCGCTCGGCGTCGATCCGGCGCGGCTGTTCACCGGCGTGCTGTTCCTGGGCTGCGCGCTGGCCGGGCTGGGCGGCGCCCTGCAGGTCCCGCGTGAGTCGGTGACCCTGCAGATGGACATGGCCATCGTGGTCGAGGCCTTCGTCGTCGTCGTGGTCGGCGGCATGGGCAGCCTGACGGGCGCTTTCCTCGCCTCGCTGCTGATCGGGCAATTGCAGGCCTTCGGCATTCTGGTCTTCCCGCAGATCACGCTGGTGCTGGTCTTCCTGTTCATGGCGGTGGTTCTGGTGCTGCGCCCGCACGGTCTGCTTGGCCGGGCCGAGGAGGTGCCGCCGACCGCACCGGCCACGGTGACCGTGCCGCTGTCGGCCGGGCGCCATGCCGGGCCGTGGGCGCTGGCGCTGCTGGCACTTCTCGCCGCGGCACCGCTGGTCGCCGGCGATTACGCGCTGATCCTGCTGACCGAGGTGGTGATCCTCGCTTTGTTCGCCGCCAGCCTGCATCTGCTGATCGGGCTGGGCGGGCTGGTCTCCTTCGGCCATGCGGCTTGGTTCGGGCTGGGCGCCTATGGTTCGGCCCTGCTGGTCAAGCATCTGAGCGCGCCGATGCCGCTGGCACTGGCCGGGGCGCCGGTTCTGGCCGGGCTGGGGGCGCTGGTGGCCGGCTGGTTCTGCGTGCGGCGGTCGGGGTTGTATTTCGCCATGCTGACGCTGGCCTTCGCCCAGATCGTCTGGTCGATCGCCTTCCAATGGTATGCGGTGACCGGCGGCGACAACGGCATCCTCGGCGTCTGGCCGCCGGGCTGGGCGGCGGGCAAGGCGACCTATTACTGGCTGACGCTGGGCTTGTGCGGCGGCGCGCTGTGGCTGCTGCGCCGGGCGGCCTTCGCCCCCTTCGGCTACGCGCTGCGGGCCGGTCGCGACTCGGGATTGCGCGCCGAATCGGTGGGCATCGACGTGCGCCGCTTCCAATGGATGGCCTTCGTGCTTGCCGGTACCGCGGCGGGGCTGGCCGGCGGCCTCTATGCCTTCGCCAAGGGCAGCGTCTTCCCCACCCTGCTGGCGGTGCCGCAGTCGGTCGACGCGCTGGTGATGGTGCTGATGGGCGGCATCCAGACCGTCGCCGGGCCGCTCGCCGGTGCGATGGTGTTCCACCTGCTGGAGTCGGAAGTGATGAGCCTGACCGACTGGTGGCGGCTGGTGCTGGGCCTGATCATCGTTGCGCTGGTGCTGGTGTTCCCCAAGGGGATCGTTGGCTTCCTGTCCGGCCTACGGTCTTCCTTCGGGAGGAGGCGGGCATGAGCGAACCGCCCCTGAAGCCGCCTGGGAGCGAGTTGGTGGTGCGCGACCTGCAACGTTCCTTCGGCGGGGTGCAGGCAGTCGGCGGCGTGTCCTTCACCCTGCGGTCCGGCGACCTGCTGGCGCTGATCGGTCCGAACGGCGCCGGGAAGAGCACCTGCTTCAACCTGCTGAACGGGCAGCTGCGCCCCGACTCAGGATCGGTCAAGCTGGACGGCACCGAGCTGGTCGGGCTGCCGCCCCGGCGCATCTGGGCGCTGGGGGTCGGCCGCACCTTCCAGATCACCGCGACCTTCGCCTCGATGACGGTGGCGGAGAATGTGCAGATGGTCCTGCTGTCGCGCGCCCGCCGGCTGTTCGGGCTGTGGCGCCCGGCCGCCGCCCAGTTTTGCGAGCCGGCGCTGGCCCTGCTGGAGCGCGTCGGCATGGGACCCCAAGCCGACCGGCCCTGCGGCGTGCTGGCCTATGGCGACGTGAAGCGGGTCGAGCTGGCGATGGCGCTGGCGAGCGAACCGACGGTGCTGCTGATGGACGAGCCGACCGCCGGCATGGCGCCGGCCGAACGCCTCGCCCTGATGGCGCTGACGGCGGAACTGGTGCGGGAGCGCGGCCTCGCCGTTCTGTTCACCGAGCATGACATGGACGCCGTCTTCGGCCATGCCACCCGCGTGCTGGTGCTCGACCGCGGCCGGCTGATCGCGGAGGGCCCGCCGGATCGGGTGCGCGCCGACCCGCGCGTGCAGTCCGTCTATCTGGGAGGCGAGGCGTGAGCGAACCCCTGCTGACGGTCGACGGCCTCCAGGCCTGGTACGGCCGCGCCCACATCCTCGACGGCATCGCCTTGACGATGGGCCGGGGCGAGGTGGTGGCGCTGATGGGCCGCAACGGCGCCGGCAAGACCACCACGCTGAAGGCGATCATGGGTCTGGTGGAGCGGCGTGCCGGGGTGTTGCGCTTCGACGGGCGCGACCTGTCCGCCCTGCCCGCCCACCGCATCGCCCGGCTCGGCGTCGGCTATGTGCCGGAGGATCGCCGCATCTTCGCCGATCTGACGGTGGAGGAAAATCTGGAGGTCGGCCGCCAGCCGCCCCGCCCCGACGCGCCGGCCTGGACGCCGGAGAAACTCTTCGCGCTGTTCCCCAACCTCGCCGAGATGCGCGGACGCCGCGGCACCCGGATGAGCGGCGGCGAGCAGCAGATGCTGACGCTGGCCCGCACGCTGATGGGCAACCCGTCGCTGCTGCTGCTGGACGAACCGTCGGAAGGGCTGGCGCCGCTGATCGTCAGGCAGATGGCCGAGGCGGTGCGGCGGCTGAAGGCGGAGGGGCTGTCGGTGCTGCTGTCCGAACAGAGCCTGTCCTTCGCCTCATCGGTAGCCGACCGCGCCTGCGTCATCGAAACCGGCCGCCTGCGCTGGACCGGCACGATGACGGAGCTGATGGCGGACGATGGGGTGAGGGCAGCCTATCTGGCGGTATGACCGCCCCTCCCTCGCCCCCAGGAGAGGGATGTCACTGCCCGGCGACGCTGAGATCCATCACCGACTTCGGATCCAGCGCCTTGTCGACCTGACCTTCCGACTGCCAGAACTTCACCTGATTGACGATGTCGTCCACCAGCAGGCGGGCCTGCGGATCGACATAGGGCAGGCCGGCGGCGACGATGTCGGGCTTCTGCTTGGTGGCGTCGGCGATGATGCCCAGCAGCTCGTCATAGCCGGGGCCCTTCACCAGATTGCCGGACGCGTCCTTGCCGTTGAAGGCGGCGTGGTATTCGGCCAGCGCGGTCTTGTAGGCGCGGACGAACTTCTCGACCAGCAGACGGCGGTCCTTCATCGTCTTCGGCGCGGTGAACAGGGCGCCGAGCTGCCAGGGCGTCTCGTCGCCGACCCAACCCAGCATCTTGCCGGCGCCGTCGGCCACCAGCTGCCGCGACACGGTGGACGGCGCGATGATGGCGTCGACCTGTCCGCCCTTGAAGGCGGCGACCATCTTCGGCACGTCCTGCAACGGCACCATGGTCACGTCCTTGACCGTGAAGCCGTGCTTCTGCGCCAGCAGCCCGATCATGTAATGGAAGGTCGAGCCGACGGTGGTGATGGCGACACGCTTGCCCTTCAGGTCGGCCGGCGTCTTCAACCCGGCATCATAGGCGGCGTTGGTCGCGAGATAGGCGCTGAGGGGGAAGCCCGGCTCGTCGCGGCTCTGCGCGGCGATGATGGTGACCGCGCCTTTGGAGGCGAGGTTGTAGAAGCCGGCGGTCAGGCCGGTGACGCCGAAATCGGCATCGCCCGAGGTGACGGCGACCGGCACCTGCTGGGCCGAGGTGAACATCTTCAGATCGACGTCGAGCCCTTCCTTCGCGAAATAACCCTTGGCCTTGGCGATGAAGATCGGCCCGGAGGAGGACAGCGCCAGCACGCCGACCGTCGCCTTCTCCAGCGGCTGCGCCAGCGCGGTGGACATCAGGGTACCGGCGGCGAAGGCGGCCCCGGCGGCCAGGGACACGGTGGCGATCACGGCGCGCCGGGTGAGGCGAGCCACGGTCATGGCGGCGGTCATGGACGGAAATCCTCCCGATGGATGGTTCGGTTTCTTGGGGAAAAGCCGGTCAGCGCCAGTTCAGCAGGCGCCGTTCAAGCTGCGACAGCACCGTGCCGATGGCGAGACCGAGCAGCGACAGCACCAGCACCCCGGCCAGCAGCGTGTCGGTCTGCATCAGGTTGCCGGCCATCAGCACGAAGGCGCCGATGCCATATTCGGCGCCGATCATCTCCGCCGCCACCACCAGGATCAGCGCAATCGACGCGGTGATGCGGAAGCCGGCCAGGATGCCCGGCAGGGCGCCCGGCAGAACGATGGAGCGCAGGATCGACCGCCAGGGCAGGCCGAAGCTCTGCGCCATGCGGATCAGGTTGCGCGGCACCGAATCGATGGCGCTGTAGGTGGCGATGACGGTGGGAAAAAAGACGCCGAAGCCGATGGTGGCGAATTTCGACGGCTCGCCGATGCCGAACCACAGGATGAACAGCGGCAGAAGCGCGATCTTCGGGATCGGGAAGAAGGCCGACACCAGCGGCACGCCGACCGCACGGGCGGTGGAGAAGATGCCCATGGCGAAGCCGACCAGCATGCCGCCCGCCGTGCCCAGCACCCAGCCGACGGCGATGCGCCCCAGCGACGCCTTCAGGTTCACCCACAGCGATCCGTCCGTCACCATGCCCGACAGCGCATGGGCGACGGCACTCGGCGGCGGCAGGAACAGCGGGCTGGCGAGGCCGAGGCGGCTCACCCCCTCCCACACCGCGATCAGCACGGCGAAGGCGGCCAGCGCCGCCCAGGGATGGCGTTTCACGGTAAAACCGCCGCCACGGAAGCGGACGGGCTGGCCCATCGTGGACGCAGCGGCTGCGGTGGACGGGTTCAGGCTGTCAGGCACGGGCGATCTCCCGGTCGGCCATTTGGGCTTCGGCCTTCATCAGGTGCCACAGACGGTCGCGCACTTCGGCAAGATGGGCCTGGGCCGACGGCTCCTGCCGGCGCTCCCGCGGCTCCTCGATGGTGACCAGTTCGCGGATGCGGCCTGGACGGCGGCTCAGCACGCAGACACGGTCGGCCAGCCGCAGCGCCTCGTCCAGATTGTGGGTGACATAAAGCGCAGTGGTCTTCTCCCGCCGCCAAAGCTCGAGGAAATCGTCCATCAGCAGCTCGCGCGTCTGGGCGTCCAGCGCCGACAGCGGTTCGTCCAGCAGCAGCATTGCCGGACGCACCGCCAGCGCGCGGGCGATGCCGACCCGCTGGCGCATCCCGCCGGACAGCTGCTTGGGCAGCGCCTTGCGGAACTCCCACAGCCCCATGCGGCGGAGACCGCTGTCGATGCGCTCGCGCCGCTCGGCGGCGGACAGCTTGTGATGCTCCAGCACCAGGGCGACATTGTCCTCCACCGTGCGCCAGGGCAGCAGGGCAAAGTCCTGGAAGATGAAGGTGATCGGGTTCAGGCAGCCGTCCGGCACCTCCCCCTCCACCCGGATGCTGCCGGAGGTCGGGGCGACGATGCCGCCGGCGATGCCGAGCAAGGTCGACTTGCCGCAGCCGCTGGGGCCGATCACCGCCAGGATTTCCCCCTCCGCCAGGGTCAGGTCGATGCCGTCCAGCACGGTCAGATCGTCATAGCGGTGGGTCAGATCGGAAACGAGAAGCCTCATCGCGCCCTTATCAAGCCTGATGCTTTGTCGGTGGAGTCCGACTGTTCGTTGGGCCTGCCACTATAGCGCGGCGATCCGGCGGCGGAGAGGGGAAAGGCGTTCCGCATCCCAGCCATACGGCAGTATGGTAGTGGCCGGAAGGCGTCAAGGCGCTGTCGGCTTCGCGACAGCGGTCGTCAGGCGGTCCCGCTGACCGGCCCGCTGCCTGCTGGCCCACTGCCTGCCGGCAGATCGAGCACCCGCAATGCGGCGGCGCAGCGACCGACCGCCGCTTCCGCCAAAGCATGGCGCTCGCTCAGCCCCGCCTCGTCCACCTCGTCGGGGGTCATCGCCTGCAACAGGACGCGCAGAGTGCGGACATAGGTGCGCAGAAGCGTAGCTTCCTCGGCATAATCGCCCAGCAGGCCGGCCTGTCCGGCGGTGCGCAGGGCGACAAGCTCGCCGTCCAGCGACGCGGCGGCCATCTCGATGGCGAGCAGGGCCCGCGTCAGGCGGACATGCTTCAGAACGACGACATCGGCCATGCCCACCTCCCTTGCCGGCTGGAATGGCCGGGTGAAAGCAATGGCCGTGCCAGCGGCGTCGTAAGGCCGGTCAGCGCCCCCGCATCGACGGATGCCAGGCCGTGGTCGCCCGCTCCAGCAGCGCCAGCGCGCCATACAGGCCGGAACCGGTCAGTGCCGCCACGGCGATGGTGGCCCAGACGATGTCGAGATTCATCCGCGCCACTTCGGTCGAGATGCGGAAGCCCATCCCCACCACCGGCGTGCCGAAGAACTCGGCAACGATGGCGCCGATCAGGGCCAGGGTCGAGTTGATCTTCAAGCCGTTGAACAGGAAGGGCAGCGCGTTGGGCAGCCGCAGCTTGACCAGCGTGCGGCCATAGCCGGCGGCATAGCTGCGCATCAGGTCGAGTTGGATGCGCTCCGAATTGCCGAGGCCGGCCAGCGTGTTGATCAGCATCGGGAAGAAGGTCATGACGACGATGACCGCCGCCTTGGACTGCCAGTCGAAGCCGAACCACATCACCATGATCGGCGCGATGCCGACCACCGGGATGGCACTGGCAAGATTGCCGAGCGGCAGCAATCCGCGGGCAAGAAACGGCACGCGGTCGGCAAGGATTGCCACCAGGAAACCTGCACCGCAGCCCATGATGTAGCCGCGCAGGACGGAAGTGAGCACCGTCTGGCGGAAATCGTCCCACAGCACCGGCGCGTTGGCGGCCAGCGCCGCGGCGATGCGGCTGGGCGGCGGCAGCAGGATCGCCGGCACCTGGAAGCCGCGGACCAGCACTTCCCATCCCACCAGCAGTCCGAGCCCAAACAGGCCGGGCACGATGACGGAGCGGGTCCAGCCCGGCACCCCGGCCAGCACCCCCATCACCCGCCACAGCAGCAGCGTTGCCGCGGCCAGGAACAGCCACAGCCCCCAGCCGGCAGAGAGATCCAGCCCTTCGTTCAGCAGGTGCAGCGGCAGGAGCCAGGCCAGCGCCACGCCGGCCAGTTCCACCCAAGCGCCCCAGACCCGCTTCGGTGCCGACGCACCGGCGACGACCGCCAGCACCACACCGATCAGGAACAGCGGCGCCATGGTTCCGCCGAACCATCCAACAACGGCGCCGCTCTGGACACCCACCGGCAGGGCCAGTGCCGCCAGCGCCGGCAGGGCGATGGCGACCAGCCCCCAATCGGCGGCGGTGCGCAGGCTGGTGCGGTAGGGGTTCGTCGCCTCATCGCTCGTCGAATCGCTCATCGCGCCCCCGCCCGGCCCAGCAGGACCAGTTCCAACCCGCGCACCACGGCGATCAGCGCCACCGACAGCAGCGAGGCCATGATCAGTGCCGCCCAGATCTGCACGGTCTGGCCGTAATAGGACCCCGACAGCAGCCGCGCCCCCAACCCGGCCTGACCGCCGGTCGGCAGCTCGCCGACGATGGCGCCGACCACACTGATGGCGACCGACACCTTGAGGCTGGCGAACAGGAAGGGCATGGAGGCCGGAAGCCGCAACGACCAGAAGGCGCGCAGCCCGCTCGCCGAATAGGTCCGCATCAGGTCGAGCCACAGCGGATCGGCGGAGCGCAGCCCTTTCACCATGCCGACCGTGATCGGGAAGAAACAGAGATACATGCAGATCACCGCCTTCGGCAGCAGCCCGGTCAGCCCGATGTTGCCGAGGATGACGACGATCATCGGGGCAATCGCCAGAATCGGGATGGTCTGCGACGCGATCACCCAGGGCAGCAGGCTGGCCTCCAGCGTCCGGGTATAGACGATGCCGGCGGCCAGCAGGATGCCCAGCGCCAGCCCCATCGCCAGCCCGGTCAGCGCCGCCTCCGCCGTCACCCAGGCATGGAACAGCAGGTTGCGCGGGCTGGTTGGCGCGTAGCCGGTCAGGGAATTCCACAGCTCCACCACCACCTGATCGGGGGTGGGCAGGATCGGCCGCTTCATCGCATAGGCCTGGGCCAGCACGTCCGCGAAGCCGGCCGGCTTGTTGGCGCGCACCAGCGTTTCAGCCGCTTGCGGCCAGTTCAGCCACGCCGCCCCGATGTACCAGGCCGCCAGCAGGAGCAGCGTCATCACGGTGACGGGAAGCGCGCGCCTAGTCATCGTAGCTGTGCCCCTCCTTCAGCCCCTCGCGCACGCGGTGGGCGATGGCGGCGAATTCCGGCGACTCGCGGATGTCCAGCGTGCGCTCGCGCGGCAGGCTGTTGCAGTCGATGACATCGAGGATGCGGCCCGGCCGCGGGCTCATCACCACGATGCGGGTGGAGAGGAACACCGCCTCGGCAATCGAATGGGTGACGAAGACGCAGGTCTTGCCGGTCGCCCGCCACAGCTGGGTCAGATGCAGGTTCAAATGGTCGCGGGTGATCTCGTCCAGCGCGCCGAACGGCTCGTCCATCAGCAGCAGGTCCGGCTGCAAGGCGAGAGCGCGGGCAATGGAGACACGCTGCTGCATGCCGCCCGACAGCTGCCAGGGGAACTTGCGCTCGAAGCCCGACAGGCCGACGCGCTCCAGCTGCTCGCGGGCCCGTGCCTGCCGGTCTACGCGGGCGATCCCCATGATCTCCAGCGGCAGCATGACGTTGCGCTCCACCGTCCGCCACGGGTAGAGCGCCGGAGCCTGGAAGACGTAGCCGTAGAGCCGTTTCAGCCGCGCCTGCTCCGGCGTCATGCCGTCGATGGCGATCCGGCCGGAGGTCGGACGTTCCAGATCGGCGATCACGCGCAGCAGCGTGGTCTTGCCGCAGCCACTGGGACCGATCAACGACACGAAATCGCCCCTGGCGATGGTCAGATCGACCTCGCTCAGCGCCATCACCGGCTTGTCTGCTGTAGGATAGACCAGCGAAAGCTTGCGTGCCTCGACAACCACCGGGGACTTGGCCGAAGAAGCGGCCCGGTCCGAGCCTTGCCTGGAAGCGGACGCCCCCCGGACATCGAGCGGATTTGGGAAGGTCACGGGCAGCGGTCCTTCACAGGGCGGATATGGGGCGGACTTGGGAAAGCGGATCTGACGGTTTGGTCAGAAATCGTCCACCCCGCAAACTATCACCACCCCGATCAGGGCACCAGGGTTGCAAAAGCCCAGCCCTCTCGCCCAAGGGCATCGGAACACAACTTTGAGGAAAATTTTCGCCAGAGCGCAATTGGCATGCACATGCATGCCCTGCATTCTCGCGCAGCCGGAAACGCATCGCGCGTCGATGGCAACCGGAAGGAGGTGACGCGAGTGAGAAAATTCCTGAAGTGGCTCGGCCGCTTCTGGTTCAAGCTGAAGGTCGAGTTCGAAGCCGGCTTCAACACGGACCAGGACAGGTAAGCCAACATTGGCGGGGCTGGGAAACCGGTCCCGCCATTCAGGAAAACGGCTCGCGTCACCTCCTGCCCCGCAGATTACCACGCCCCCTGCCATTTTCAAGGCATGGGCGAGGGGCCGACCCGCCCGGACACGCAGCGCGGGTGCGGAAGCCCCGTAATTAGGACAGGGCGAAAGAACTGGACGGGCGGCACTCCGCCGGAACAGGATCACCCCCCATTCACGACCGCGCCAGCGACATGCCCGCCGCCAAGCCGCCCCCCAGTCTGGAAGTCACGCGCGAAGACGGCGCGGCCGGCGCCGTGTTCGTGGCGACACCGGTGCTGACGCCGGTGATCCGCACGCGCTATCTGCTGATCGCGGGGTTGCTGGCGACCGGCTTCATCGCCGGGGCCGGGCTGGCGCCCGACGAGCTGTCCGGCATGCTGCAATGGCTGGCCGCCTTTTGCGCGGTGCCGGTGCTGCTGCTGTGGGTGGTGACCCTGTCGGAAACGGTGCAGCGCCGCGCCGTACGGCTCGGCGTGACGGAACGCGGGTTGACGGTGGACGGCGCGCGCATCCATCCGCACGAGACGATCCGGGATCTGGCGCTTTATCCTATGGTGGGCGGCAAGCCGCTGTTCGTCGCCTGGATCGATCCGGCGCACGACTACCGTCACAAGGCGGAGATGACGCTGGTCGCCGGCAACGTGGCGCCCAACGATGCGGTGAAGGCGGAATTGAAGGCTGCCGGCAGCCGCAATGTGCGGCTGGTCATGCACCGGCGCGGCGGGCACAAGGCGATTGTCCTCGTCCGCGGCCTGACCCTGTCGGGCGGGCAGACCCTGCTGGCCGCCCTGGCAGCGGAGCTTCGCGCTCGCAGCCGCTAGATCGGATCGCGTAAAATCGGACTCGATTTGAAGCGTGAATCCGATCGCCAAACATGAAGCTGCCAAACATAAAGCTATAGCGTCGTGCGTTTCACATCAAACGCACGACGCTATAGAGCGCCTCAGGGCGATAAACTGGAAAAGACCGGGAAATCAGCGGCGCGGAATGGCCGGCGGCTCCGGCAGGTCCTCTTCCAGGATGACGACGTTCAGGGCATAGGACACCTCGCCCTCGTCCTCGTCACGGTTCAGCGTGCCGAAAAACTCGCCATCCACCGTCACTTCGGCCGACTGGCCGGGCTTGGCCGGCGGCTCGATCACGATCTTGGGATTGCCCAGCGTCTTGCGCAGGTACATCTGCACGCGGGCGATTTCGGTGTCGGACATCCGGACGGCGGACGGCTTGGCGGGCGGCATGGCGAACCTCGTTGTCTGCGAAGGAGCGTCATATAGGCGGCTTCGCCGCGAAGGGAAAGCGATACATCGCCGGAACTCCCGCCGCTGCCGGAGGTGTGGCGCGTGCGCCAGAGCCGCCCCCACCTACGCCCTCGCCCACGCGGGGTAACGCCGGCATAGTCCGACGCTCCGAATGAGCGGCGCTCCCGGCTGGCGGAAAAGGCTATGCTCCCCGCGGCGGTACGTTTCCCGGCAACGGGCGGCGCCCAGGGTCATGCCCGTGGGGGTCATGGCCGTGGAGTTCAGCCCATTGCCATGGCGACAGGCTGCCGCGATTACGAAGGATGGAACGCCGTGACGAAGACCGCACTCCCGACCGCAAGCCATGCAGACCGCCGCCCGGCCGGCCGGTGGAGGCGCCGGCTCGAGGCGACCGTCCTGACGGCGGCACTGCTGGCCGCCCTGCCCTTCGGCGGCATGCAGGCGGGCGGTGCCCGGGCGGAGACCGGCAAGCGCGTGGCGCTGGTCATCGACAACGGCCGCTACACCGCGCTCGACGGCCGGTCCGATCAGGCGGCCGCCAACGCCTCGGCCATGACGTCGGCCTTGCGCAGCGCCGGCTTTTCGGTGACGCGGGCCGACAATGTCGGACGGGTCGCCATGGAATCGGCGCTGGAGCGTTTCCGCGAGGCGCTGTCGGGAGCCGACCTCGGCTTCGTCTATTACACCGGCCTCGCCGTCGGGCTGGGGGAGCGGGAATTCCTGCTGCCCGCCGATGCCGCCCCCACCGGAGCGGACGACCTGCCGCGCAACGCCCTCGACCTCGACGGCTTGCTGAGCGACCTGCGCGACAGCGGGCGCAAGTCCATCGTGGTGATCGATCCCGGCGTCGCCGAGGCTCTGGCCCAGCGGGTCGGCGGCGGTGCGCTGGGCACGCCGATGGAGGCCGACGGCCTGTTCGTCGTCTATGCCCACCGTCCGGGCGTGCCGCCGGTGCCGCCGAAGTCGGGCAAGGGACCCGATGCCTTCACCGCCGCGCTGGCGCGCGAGATGGTCAAACCGGGCGTCGCCTTCCGCGATTCGCTGGCCGAGGTCGCGCGTTCGGTCGCCCAACGCAGCGACGGCCGGCAGTTGCCCTGGCTCCAGGATAGGCTGGGCAGCACTCTGGTGCTGGTGCCGGCCGTCGCCGCCCCTGCCAAACCACCGGCCACCCCGCCAGCCACGCCTCCGGCAGCACCCACGCCCTCCGCCTCCGCCGCCGCTCCGGCGAAGGAACCGCCGGCGGTGACCGGTTCCAGCCTCCCGCCCGGCAATTATGAAATGGCGAAGTCGGGCGTCCTGTTCGACCGGCCGGCGGTCGGCGCCCGCGGTGTCGCCCAGTTGGCGGCGGGCAGCGCCGTGACGGTGCTGGAATCCGTGCCGGAAGGAAGCTGGTTGCGCGTGCGCGACTCGGCCGGGCGAACCGGCTATCTCACCGCAGGGGCGCTGTCGGCCCGCTGGGCCGACCCGTCGCCGCAAGCTGCCCGTGGCCGTGGCCCGGTGGAGGCCGGACCGTCCTTCGGCGATCCCGGTATAGAGCAAGGCAGCGAGCCGCCCGCCGCAGGCAACTCCGACCCGGTCCTGACCGAGCAGCGCAGCTTCCCCACCGCACCGGCCGGAACCGGCTTCTCAACCCCGGACGGCCCAGCGGTGGAGGCGGAGCAACAGGCGATGCGCGCGCTGGGCGATGCCCGCACTGCAGCAGAGCGGGCGCGCAGCCGCCCCGACAGCCGGTTCTGGAGCTATGGCTTTTCCGGAGGCGACCGCTATGAGGGGGGCTGGGCACAGCCCTCGTCGAATTCGGGAGCCAACACGGCACTGGGCCGCCCGATCCGCCAGGGAACCGGCGTCTACCATTTCGCCAACGGGCAGACCTATGAAGGGGAATGGTCGGGCGACCTGATGTCCGGTTTCGGCGTGATGACCTTCAACGACGGCAGCCGCTTCGCCGGACGGTTCCGCAACGGCCAGCCGGACGGCCCCGGCATCTTCCACTACGCCAATGGCGGACAGAGCGCCGGGATGTGGCGCGGCTCCGTCCGCCTCGACCAGTAGACGCTACCGGGGAGATCCGACGGTAGGATCAACCCGGCTTCGATCAGCGCGGCTTCAGGGCTTCCACCACCTGCACATGCCCCTGCAACGCGCCCAGCGTCAGGGCGGAGTTGCCGTTGGCATCCATGCGGTAGGGGTTCGCCCCGCTGTCGAGCAGCAGCTTCGCCACCGCCTCGTGCCCGTTGTTGGCGGCGTACATCAGCGCCGACCAGCCATAGGCGGTGGTGCGGTCGACCATCACCCCGCGCTGGATCAGCGTGCGCGCCACCTCCTGGTGACCGCGGGCGGCGGCGGCCATCAGCGCGGTCTTGCCGTCGCTGTTGGTGGTGTCGAGGTCGGCACCGCCCTCGGCCAGCGCCCGGACCACCCCGTCATGCCCGCCCCAGGCGGCATACATCACCGCGGTGGCGCCGTCGGAGGTACGCAGGTCGGTGCGGGCGTGGCGGTCCAGCAGCACGCGCACCGCGTCGGCCAGCCCCTGTTCGGCGGCGATCATCAGCAGGGTCTTGCCGTTGTCCAGCCGCGTGTCGGCGCTGGCGCCCGCCTGGAGCGTGCGCGACAGCTCCGCCGGATTGCGCAGCAGGGCCAGAACCGACTCGCGGTCGCCCAGCCCCGGCGTCGCGTTCACCGGCGCCGCGGAGCTTCCCGGCACGGTGCCGACCGCAGTGCCGGTGGCGGGGCCGACGGAAGGACCGGTGTAGACCCGCTGTTCGCTCGCAGCACGGATGCGCTCGGCCAGATCGGGGCTTTCCGGCGCGATCATCTGCGCCCGCTCGTAGAAGCGCTTCGTCTCCGACCAGTCGCCGTCCCGTTCGGCCAGCATCGCCCAGCGACGATAGGTGTCCGTCATGGTGGTCAGCAGTTCCGCCGCCTCCGGCGACGACGGCGCGATCTGGCGGATGCGCTGCACCGTCTCATAGGCGTTGTCGCCCGGCGGGGTGGTCAGGCGCTTGCCGGCGATCTGGCGGCGGGCCTGATCGACCATCGTCCGCACGCGCTGGGCGGTATCGGCATCCGGAACGGCAGGCTGGGGAGCAGGAGGAACCGCGGCGGTCGTCGACGGGTCTTCCAGCGGCGGCAGCGAGGCGACGCCCGGCGCCGCTTCCGTGTTGCCGGTCGCAGAGGCCTTGGCGGCGGACGGTTGCGCCTGGGCCGGCGGCAACGCCGCGGTTTCAACCGGAGCCGCCGCTGTCGGCACAGTCGTCGAGGCAAGCGTCGCCGGCTTCGACACCGTCTGGGTACCGGCAGCGGCGGGCGGCGGCGCGGCGGGCGCCTGGACAGCTGTCTGCGTGGTCGGGGCCGTCGGCGCGGTGGCAGGAGCGACCGCGGGAGACACTCTCATTTCGGGAGCCGGTGCGACCGGCACGGTGACGGCATGCTGCTGCTCGGCCGGTGCTGCGGCCCCGGTCAGGCCCTGCACGGTCCGTTCGACCGCATCGCGCGCCTTGGCCCAGCTCTCCTCGACCATGGCCAGAGCACGGTCGGGGAAGGCGCCCGGCATGGCGGTGGCAATGGCGGCACCGGCAGCCCCTAGCAGGACCAGCGTGGTCAGGGCCGCCCCGGCATAGAGCGCGGTCCGCCGCGGCGCCCGCATGGCACCGGCCTGACCGCCGTCCGGCGACCAGCCCTGGCCCTCTGCGCCGGCCATCGGACCAGCCATCGGCCCAGCGCCGCGGTCGGTCCAGCCCTGGTCGCCCTGCCAGCGCTCCTCCTGCGGCAGGTGTTCCCGGCGCTGCCCCACCGACCAATCGTTCGCGGGCGGAATCGCGGCGGATTGCACCGGAACCTGCTGTGGTTGGGGCTGGGGCGGTACCGCCAGCATCGGCCCGGGATGGGGTGCAGGCCGGGGCACGGGCTGAGGCGCCGGAGCAGGTTCCCGCACGTCGTCGACGAAGCCGCCGCCAGCCGTCATCCGGTAGATCACGCCCATGTCGCGCAACTCGTCGGTCAGACCGGCGCGCGCCAATGTGCCTTCCAGTTCGGGCGTGCCGCAGAGCAGCACCTGCATGAAGCGGCCGGCCGGCGTCTCCGCCCTCGTCAGATCGACCAGATCGGCCAGCACCGGCGGCGCCAGCACGGCGGCGTTGTCCACCGCCAGCAGCCCCGATCCGGCAAGTTCCAGCCGCTCTTCCAGCGCCGCGATCAGCGCGTCGAAATCGGTCTCGCCGTCCTCCCCCGGAACCAGATCGGGCAGAGCGCCGGTGCCGGCGGCGGCGACCAGATCCTCCACCTCCGATCCGACCGACGCCGCGACCGGCAGTGCCATGGCGCCGTCGGCCTCGACATGCTCGACCAGCTGGCGGAACAGGGCGGGACGGCCCGAGCCGGCGTCGCCCACCAGCACCAGCAGCCTTTTGCGCGCCAGGAAGGCGAGCACCAGTCCATCGCGAATCTCGGCCGCCGTGGCACCGGCGGACTCGGAAACGGGATCGTGGTGGCCCGGAGCGGCGCGCCGGGCGCGCGAGGAATGTTTCGGGGCAGAACGGTCCATGGACATCTCAAGACGCCGATCAGTGAAGGATGCGCTGATGAGACTCTAGTGATGCGCCCCCCAAGCCCCGACGGAGCAAAGGGCGGTTGCCCCCTCTCTTCCGGGGTGGGTGGACTGACCCTTCCGGCACGAAAGCAACCCTGGTCCGCCGGACGGGGGAGGGGTATAGGGTTGCCGCCGAAATTCGGTCATATCCCACCATCCGGACAGCGACAGTCATGCGAGTCGGAATCGATTTGGGCGGCACCAAGATCGCCGCCGTGGCGCTGGACCGCGACGGGACGGAACTCGCCCGCCACCGCCGTCCGACCCCCCGCGGCTACGACGTCACGCTGGACGCCCTGGCGGAGACGGTGAACGCCCTCGACCCGGCTGGAACCGGCGGTGTCGGCATCAGCCTTCCCGGTCTGGTCGACGCCACGGCCGGACGGGTGCGCGCGGTCAATTTGCCCTGGCTGGAGGGCCATAGCTTCGTCGCGGACGCCACGCGGCGGCTCGGGCGGCCGGTGCGGATCGCCAACGATGCCAACTGCTTCACCCTGTCGGAGGCGACCGATGGGGCGGCTGCCGGAAGCGGAGCCGTGGTGTTCGGCGTCATCCTCGGCACCGGGGTCGGCGGTGGCATCGTCGTGGACGGCCGCATCCTGCCCGGCGCCACCGGGCTGGCCGGCGAATGGGGCCATGCGCCGCTGCCCTGGCGCGAGGAGGCGGACGGCCCGCCGGTGCCCTGCGGCTGCGGCCGGATGGGCTGCCTGGAAACCATGCTGTGCGGGGCCGGGCTGTCGCGCCTGCACCGCCATCTGACCAGCGAGACGCTGGACCCGCCGGATATCGCCGCCCGCGCCCAGGCCGGGGGTGCCGCGGCGGCCGCAACGCTGGCCCGGCATGCCGATGCCCTGGCCCGCGCGCTGGCGCCGGTGCTGAACCTGCTGGATCCCGACATGGTGGTGGTCGGTGGCGGCCTGTCCGCCCTGCCCGGCCTGTGCGAGGCGGTGACGCGGCGCTGGGGCGCCTGGACGCTGGCCGCCGATCCGCGCACCCGGATGGCCGTCGCCCGCCATGGCGCGGAAAGCGGCATGCGCGGCGCCGCCCGCCTGTGGCCGGACTGACCGGCATTCCGGCCAAAGCACCACTTTCGAGACAGCTGCCGCAACCAACGGTCACGGGTGGCACGGGACTTGCGCATTCTCCGCTCAGACCGAACGGGGGATATGCCCATGATGCGGAAGAAATTGGGGACGCGAGCCACGGGCAGCAGCGTTCATTTGCATTTTGCAAACCGGAACGCGACACGGGCCGGAAAACCGGCTGCGCGTTTGCATTCTGCAAATGATCCCGGCGCAAGCGCTCAGCAGGCAGGCCTGGGCACCGGCCTCCATCTGGAGCATGCCTGTGCGCGTTTGCAGGACGCGGCGGTCGAACTGGAGACGGTGCTGGCGACCTTGCCCGGCGACGAGCAGGCCGACCTGCATGAGGCCATCGGCTCGATCATGGAGACGTTGCAACTGATCGCGTCGGCCCATGCCCGGCTGGAACCGCCCATCGCCGCTGACTGACGCGCCGTCACGCCGATTGGCGGCATGGAATTGGCGACATGGAAAAAGGGCGGCCCGATGGGACCGCCCCTTCCGTTCGCCTGACCGTCGGATGCCGCTTCGGTCGGCAATGCGCTCAGTCGGTGATGGTCTGCCAGAAGAAGAACGCGACGGCGAGAACCATGATGGCGATGTCCATGGGAACGGCTCCTGTGGATGACGGCGGATAAGTGTTTCGCTTCGATCTATACGACAGTTCGCCCCCCGGCGGCAGTGCCTCCGTTCCCCCTGCGGCGGTTTTTCGCTCCCCTGCCCGCTCCGCACGAAAAAAATCTGCGGGCGCATGCCGGCCAGTGATGCCGACAAACTTGGGGACGCGGCCTTTCCGCTGGCGTCGGCCGCCCGGCGGTCCGGACCGAAGAGTCGGAGAACCGCGCTTCATCTATTTGTAAACAAAAGGAATTTTGAAGTCGCCGGACCTACGCCGCTGCGATGGCCCCGTCCGGCTCTCGCGCCGGTCTGCCGGCTCCAGACCGGAAGATCGCAGCGCTATGACTTTTGTCAGGGGTTGCCTTACCAGGGGGCTTTCTGGCAAGAAAAAGGCCGCTGGAAACAGCGGCCTTGAGTTTAGGGAGGAAACGCCCAAGAAGGGCGAAGCAGCAATCGCTTGCTGCACTGCAACAGTACCAGAAGCGGGGGGCGCTGCAACCCCCAAAGCCGGCCCCTGCGTGGGGCCGCAGCTTTTGGAGGGGTCTGTTGCGCATCGGCCACAGCCGGGTCATTCCTTTTTCTGGAACGGAAGTCAGTCCCGCAGTCCGGCCGTTACACCAACGCAGCGTGCCGGCATCGGTCGGCCGCCGCATTCTCGACCGGCAGCGGCGCTGAGGACCCAGCCTTGACCCTCATTCCCCCCTCCGCCTTGGCGGAATTCGACGCCTTCACCGCATCCCTGGACGGCCGCACCCCCGCGCTGTTCCTCGACTATGATGGAACGCTGGCCGCCATTGCGCCGCGTCCCGAACTGGCGGCGATGCCCGACGAGGCGCGCGCGGTGGTGCAGCGGCTGTCGGCGCTCTGCCCGGTCGCCTTCGTCAGCGGCCGCGACCTGGACGACCTGACCGCGATGGTGGCGGTGGATGGCTTGGTCTATGCGGGCAGCCACGGCTTCGACCTGCGCGGTCCGGACCTGCGCCGGCAGGTGGGGGTGGAGTATGTCCCCGACCTCGACATTGCCGATGGGAGTCTGCGCGACCGGCTCGGCGGCATTGCTGGCGCGCTGGTGGAGCGCAAGCGCTTCGCCATCGCCATCCACACCCGTCAGGTCGCGCCGCCGGAGAAGCCTCGGGTCGCCGACGCCGTCCGCGCGGTGGTGGAGGCCCAGCCGCGCCTGCGCATGACCGGCGGCAAGGAACTGTTCGAGCTTCGCCCCAACCTGCCCTGGGACAAGGGCCGCGCCGTCCTCGCCCTGCTGGAGGCGCTGGGGTTGGAGGGGAACGGCACCATGCCGATCTATCTCGGCGACGACGAAACCGACGAGGATGCCTTCCGGGCCCTGGCCGGCCGGGGCGACGGCAACGGGATCGGCATCCGTGTGATGGACGGCCCGGCGGAGACGGCGGCGATCTGGAGCCTGCACGACCCGGCAGAGGCCGCGGCCTTCCTGGGACGGCTGGCCGACTGGCTGGCGCAGGGGTGATGGCGGACAGTTGACGGTCTGGGGGAGCGCCTCTCCCATTCACCAACCCTAAACCCCTGCCGCCTTATGCTGGCCGCTCAACCAGCCGGACAGCGCGCCATGGACATCGGATCGGCCACCACCGCCACGCCCTACCGGCCGCAGGCCAGCGCCGTCGACGGCCTTCAGGACGCGCAGGCGCGCACCGAAGCGGCGTCGGAACAGATCGCCGCCGGCAACCTGGACCCCGCCGTGGTGCTGGACCTGACCTCGGCCCAGGTGGATTTCGCCGCGAACGCCAAGGTGCTCCAGGCCACGCAGGAGAACAGCAAGCGCCTGCTCGACATGCTGGCCTGACCTTGGCCTGAGCCCTGCCGCCGGATCAGCGCGGCTTGTTGGGGCCGTAGATCTTGGGCTGGCTGAAATTCAGGTGATCGAGAAGACCCTGGGTGGCACAGCCGTCCACCGGCAGCTTGGCCGCGCGCTGGTAGGAGCGGATCGCCGTGCGGGTGCGCGATCCCATCTGGCCGTCGACCGAACCGGCGTTGAAGCCATGCTCGTTCAGCGCTTCCTGAGCGCCGGAGATGAAGGCCCGGCGCATCTCGTCGGGCAGATTGTCCGTTTCGCAGGCGGCAAAGGCCGGGGTCGCCAGCAGCATGGCGCCGCACAGCACGGCACCGCTCAGGGCCGGAAGAAGACGTCTTTTCATGGATCGGTCGCTCCGCATCGTTGGAGTAGCAGCCTGTTGAAACAGCCGGGCCCACCCTTCCATTCCATGGATGGACATTCCAAAAACGCACCGAATCGAAAAGGGCGGCCGCAAGCGACCGCCCTTTTCCGTTCCGACCGGTCAGCCCCCGGCGGCGTGCGCGTCGTCGCTCTGCCCCTTGATCCGGGCGGCGAGTGCGGCCTCCAGGAAGGGATCGAGCGCACCGTCCAGCACCGCCTGGCTCTGCGAGGTTTCCACCTCCGTCCGCAGATCCTTCACCATCTGGTAGGGGTGCAGGACATAGGAGCGGATCTGGTGGCCCCAGCCGATGTCGGTCTTGGTGGCTTCCAGCGCGGCCGCGGCATCCTCGCGGATCTTCAGCTCACGCTCGTACAGGCGGGCACGCAGCATGTCCCACGCCTTTGCGCGGTTCTTGTGCTGCGACCGTTCCTGCTGGCAGCTCACCGCGATGTTCGTCGGGATGTGCGTGATGCGCACCGCCGAGTCCGTCTTGTTGATGTGCTGGCCGCCGGCGCCCGACGCCCGGTAGGTGTCGATGCGGCAGTCCTTCTCGTTGATCTCGATGTCGATCTTGTCGTCGATCACCGGGGAAATCGAGACGGCCGAGAAGCTGGTCTGGCGCCGCGCCTGGCTGTCGAACGGGCTGATGCGCACCAGACGGTGCACGCCGGCCTCGGTCTTCAGCCAGCCATAGGCGTTGTGGCCCTTGATCTGAACGGTCGCTGACTTGATGCCGGCCTCTTCGCCCGGCGTCTCGTCCAGCCATTCCGTCTTGTAGCCGTGCTGTTCCGCCCAGCGGGTGTACATGCGCATCAGCATCAGCGCCCAGTCCTGGGCCTCCGTGCCGCCGGCGCCGGCATTCACCTCGACGAAGCAGTCGTTGGCATCGGCCTCGCCAGACAGCAGGCTTTCGATCTGAAGCTTGTTGGCGCGGTCGCGCAGGCCGTAGAGCTGGGCCTCCGCATCTGCAACGACGGTGGTGTCCCCCTCCAGCTCGCCCATCTCGATCAGCTCCAGGCTGTCGGACAGGTCACGCTCCAGCGCGCGGTAGCCGGCGACGGAGGTGTCGAGCTGGGTGCGCTCGCGCATGATGGTCTGGGCCCGCGTCGGATCGTCCCAAAGCTTGGGATCCTCGGCGAGGTTGTTCAGTTCGTCGAGACGCCGCAGTGCATTGTCCCAGTCAAAGATGCCTCCTCAGCAGCGCCAGCGATTCTCTGATCTCGCCGGCGGCCGCTTCGATCTCGGCCCGCATGGCGGTGCCTCCTCGTCAGCCAGATGTTGAAGGGTGTGTCGGCTATATGTAGCCGCTCGCCCCCCGCCTTGCACCCCCTTAATGAGCAGGGCCGTCCCGGACCGCGCCGCCACACCGGGACGGCTTGCCACTTTCGAGTATGGCCGAGCCCCTGCTTGGCGGTCCTATCCGTTTGGAATCATCGGACAGGTTCATTTCAGAGTACGTCCCATATCCGGCCGCACAACCCTACCGCGGCGGCCGGGATTCCCCGAAATCGAGCTTATCTTCTGCGTCGTTCCTCACCTTTCTTGCGCGATTCCGCCGGGCATCCCCTGGCACGGTTCCGCGCAGGGCATTCCTTGCGCGAACGCCTGGACGCGCGACACCTCTGCCGGGGGCACGATGAGCTTCACCAGCCTGAATTTCCTGCTGTTCATCACCGTGTTCAGCGCCGGCTTCATGGCGCTGGCCCGCACGCGCGCCTTCACGCCCTTCCTGCTGGTGGCCAGCTATATCTTCTACGGCTATTGGGATTACCGGTTCTGCGGGCTGCTGGCGCTCAGCACCTTCATCGACTTCTATTGCGGGTTGAAGATCGCAGACTCGCCCGACCGCAGCACGAAGAAGATGTACCTGTTCATCAGCCTGGGCGCCAACCTGGGCATGCTGTTCTTCTTCAAATACTACAACTTCTTCGCCGACAGCGCCGAGATCGCCCTGGCCTCGCTGGGGGTGGAGATCGGGCGGCGGACGCTGGACATCCTGCTGCCGGTCGGCATCTCCTTCTACACCTTCCAGAATCTCAGCTACGGCATCGACCTCTACACCGGCGAGGTGAAGGAGCCGGAGCGCTCGCTGATGCGCTACGCCACCTTCGTCGCCTTCTTCCCGCAGCTGGTGGCCGGCCCGATCGTGCGGGCGCGCGACCTGCTGCCGCAAATCCAGCAGCGCCCGCGCGAGATTCCGTTCGAGGAACGCTTCGCCGGGCTGGAAAAGGTGATCTGGGGCTATTTCCTGAAGATCGGACTGGCCGACAACGCCGCCGTGGTGGTCGACGCCCGCTTCCATCAGCCGGAGTTCTTCAATGCGCTCCAGCATGTGATCGGGCTGTTCTGCTTCTCCTTGCAGATCTACGGCGACTTCGCCGGCTATTCGCTGATCGCCATCGGGCTGGCGCAGATCTTCGGCTACACCATGTGCGAGAATTTCGCCCGCCCCTACTTCGCCACCGGCATGCGCGATTTCTGGCGGCGCTGGCACATCTCGCTGTCCACCTGGTTCCGCGACTACGTCTATGTGCCGATGGGCGGCAGCCGCACGCGCTGGCTGCGCATCCGCAACGTCGTCATCACCATGCTGATCTCCGGCCTGTGGCACGGCGCCAACTGGACCTTCGTGCTGTGGGGCGCGATGCATGGCGGCCTGATGCTGGTTGAGGACGGTGCCCGCCGGCTGGCCGCCGCCAGCCCGGTGCGCCTCAGCGGTCCGATGCTGGCCGCCGGGCGGCTGGTGATGATCGGCCTCGTCTTCATGGTGGTGACGCTCACCTGGCTGCCCTTCCGCGCCGACAACCTGCAAACCGTCTGGACCATCCTCGGCATCATCGGCCATGGCGATTTCGGCCTCCAGCAGGGCAACCAGCAGGCCAGTTCGCTGATCCGCGTCGCCGTCACCGGCCTGATCGTTCTGCTGGTCGATGCGCTGGTCGAGCGCGGCGCCGGCCGCCGCTATGCCGGGACGAATGTGGTGGCCCGCTCGATGGCCTGCTCGGCCCTGATCCTGGTGATGCTGCTGTTCGGCAGCTTCGCCAACCACGCCTTCATCTACTTCCAGTTCTGACCGGACGGAGACCTCCCCATGTACCGCCTTCTGGCTTGCATCGCGCTGATCCTCGTCACCGTCACCGCGATGGACCGGGTTCTGGCCTCGGCGCTGGGCGATCTGCTGCTGCGCTCCAGCGATCGCTTCATGACGGTCTACCGCCCGTTCGAGGCGGAGGCGCAGCCCGCCAGCGGCCCAGGGACCAATCCGGGCGCCAAACCCGATATCAAGCCCGGCATCAAGCCGCCCGCCGGCCAGGAGGAGCAGCCGAACGCCCTGCTGGTGAAGGCCGCCCTGACGACGCAGCCGCGGCCGGCCAACGCCCCGGCGACCGGCCCCGCCGCCAAGCCGGCCAGCGGCCCGGCCGACGTGCTGGTGCTCGGCAACTCGCGGGCGGACAACCACTTCCCGGTCTCCGCACTTCAGGACATGACCTGCGGCCGGGCGCTGAACCTCGGCATGGGCGGGGCGCCGACCGTCCTGTCGGCCCTGCTGTGGGACGATTACGTCGAGCGGCACGGCGCACCGCGCCTGCTGGTGTTGGAGCCGACCGGCCTGGTCGACAACCCGCACGATCTGGCCGACCTGCCGCTGCTGGCCTACTACTCGCAGCGGATCGACGCCTTCGTCCGTCAGGAAAACCAGGAACTGTGGATGGCCAACCACGCCTTCAACCTGATGACCTTCAACAACAACCAGACCATGCGGCTGATCGCCGGACTGGTGAAGCCCGCCGCCGACCGCACCCTGGTGGGCGCCATCCCGGACCCGATGAAGGCGCAGCTCGCCGCCGCACCGGAGGAGACGATGACCGCCGATGCCGCCAACTGGCAGGCGCTGGACCACATCATCGCCAGCGCCCAGGCGCAGGGCACCCGGGTGGCGGTGGTCATCACCCCCTATTTCCCGACCTATGCCGGCAAGCTGAAGAATTTCGACGCCTTCTTCGCCGACCTGAAGGGCCGCCTGCCCGCCGGCGTCACCGTGATCGACGCCCGCCGCGCGGTGGACAAGGACGAGCTGTTCATGGACGCCCTGCACGTCAACGAGGACGGCGTGCGTGCGATGTTCGCGGCGATGGAACCCGACCTGCGCCCGCTCGGCAGCTGCCCGGTCGATGCGATGGCGTCGCTGTCGGGAACCGGAAACACGACGCACTGATCGCCTGAATATCGCCGCTGTGGCGAATGAAAAAGGGGCGCCCGCGGTGGGCGCCCCTTTCTCTTTTCGCCTCAGTACAGCCCGCCGGTTCCCAGCGTCGCCGCGGCGGGCGGGGCCGGTATCCCCGGCTGCTGGGCCCCGAAACCGGCGTTCGGATCGCCGCCCATCATGGCGCCGGCCCCCTGCGAGGACCCGTCCAGCACCATCTGCGGCTGGTCGGGGTTGGGCTCGGTTCCCGGCAGGAAGGCTTCCCAGATGGCCCGGCTGTCGCCGAACTGGGCCAACTGGCCGTTGGCCGGGTTGACGCGGACGAGGCGCAGGCCGGGCGGCACGCGGAACGGCGTCGCCGGCTTGTCCTTCAGCGCCACCTGCATGACCTCCTTGAACACCGGCACGGCGGCGGACCCGCCGGTCTCGTGGCTGCCCAGCGAGCGCGGCTGGTCGAAGCCGATGTAGGTGCCGACCACGAGATCGGGCGAGAAGCCCATGAACCACGCGTCGTGGCTGTCGTTGGTGGTGCCGGTCTTGCCGGCCAGCGGCTTGCCCAGCGACTTCAGCGCCGCCGCGGTGCCGCGCTGGACCACGCCTTCCAGGATCGAGACGATCTGGTAGGTGGTGCGCGGGTCGTTCACCTGCTCGCGGGTGTCGGGCACGGCGGGGACCGTCATGCCGTCCTTCCAGCTGACGTTGGTGCAGCCCTCGCACGCGCGGTTGTCGTGGCGGAAGACGGTCTTGCCGTTGCGGTCCTGCACACGGTCGATGAAGGTCGGCACCACCCGCTTGCCGCCATTGTCCAGCATGGCGTAGGCGGTGGCGAGCCGCAGCACCGTCGTCTCGCCGGCACCCAGCGACATCGGCAGATAGGGCTGGAGATTGTCGACGATGCCGAACTTCTCGACCAGCGCCTTGACCTTGTCCATTCCGATCTGCTGGGCGAGGCGGACGGTCATGACGTTGCGCGACTTCTCGATGCCGACGCGCAGCGGGGTCGGGCCGTAGAATTCATGGCTGTAGTTCTCGGGCCGCCAGACCGGCTGCCCGCCGCCCGGATCGAAGGAGAAGGGCGCGTCCATCACCAGCGACGACGGGGTGAAGCCCTGGTTCAGCGCCGTCAGATAGACGAAGGGCTTGAAGGACGAACCGGGCTGGCGCAGCGCCTGGGTGGCGCGGTTGAACACGCTCATCGCCGGAGAGAAGCCGCCGACCATCGCCAGCACGCGGCCGGTGTGCGGGTCGAGCGCCACCAGACCGCCCTGAACCTGCGGGATCTGGCGCAGGCCGTAGCTGCCCGGCGGCAGTTCCTTGGCGGCGGACTTGTCATTCTTCTTGGCCGGCTTCTCGTCCTCGTCCTTGGCCGGCGGGCCGCTCACCGCCTCGACCAGCAGGATGTCGCCCAGCTTGGCCACGTCGGACGGCTTGCGGATCGCCGGACCGGCGACGTCGCCGTCCTTGGAGGCACGGGCCCAGCGCAGCTCGGACAGCGGGATGCGGCCGCGGGTGCCGTCGGCCACCCCGATGTCCAGCCCGTCCGACTGGTCGTCCTTCAGCACGACCGCCAGCTTCCAGCCCTCGGAGCCCGCTGGCGGCGGCATGGCGGCCAGCTTCTTCGGCCAGTTGTCGAAATTCTCCATCTTGGCGACCGGGCCGCGCCAGCCATGGCGGCGGTCGTAGGCGATCAGCCCGTCGCGCAGCGACTTGGTGGCGGTGGCCTGCAGCACCGGGTCCATCGAGGCACGGACCGACAGCCCGCCCTCGTACAGCGCCTGATCGCCATAGAGCTTCACCAGCTCGCGCCGGATCTCCTCGGCGAAATATTCGGAGGTCACCACCTCCTGCTCGTCGCGCTTGCGGGTGACCAGCGGGCGCCCCTGGGCGGCCTTCGCCTCCTCCGGCGTGATGTAGCCGTCTTCCGCCATGCGGCCGATCACCCAGTTGCGGCGGGCGATGGCCGCGTCATGCTGGCGGTCGGGGTTGTAGTTGGACGGTGCCTTGGGCAGGGCCGCCAGGAAGGCGACCTCCTCGATGCTCAGCTCGTCCAGCGCCTTGTTGAAATAGTTCAGCGCCGCCGCCGCCACGCCGTAGGACCGGTTGCCCAGGAAGATCTCGTTCAGGTACAGCTCGATGATGCGGTCCTTGGTGAAGGCCCGCTCGATGCGGACCGCCAGGATCGCTTCCTTGATCTTGCGGGCGAACGACACCTCGTTGGTCAGCAGCATGTTCTTGGCGACCTGCTGCGTGATCGTGCTGGCGCCCACCGGCCGGCGCTCACGGCCGAAATTCTCGATGTTGGTCAGGATCGCGCGCAGGATGCCGATGGGGTCGACGCCCTGATGGCCATAGAAATTCTTGTCCTCGGCCGCCATGAAGGCGTTCATCACCTGACGCGGCATGGCGTCGATGGGTACGAAGATGCGCCGTTCCGACGCGAATTCGGCCATCAGGCGCCCGTCGCCGGCATAGATGCGCGTGGTTACCGGCGGCTCGTAATTGGCCAGCTTGGTGTAGTCGGGCAGGTCGTGGTCGTAATGCTCGAACAGGAAGACCAGCCCCCCGGCGCCGGCAAGAGCCAGCATCACGAAAGCCATCAGCAAGGACAGAAGGAGACGCATGACCGATCCCGCAAGAAACGACGAAGGGCGTGGCTGAAGCCCGCCCCTTTCCGGGTTGGGGCCGCGAGCCATGCCTGACAGGGCGGCGCATCCTACACCGCTGCGCGGGGAAGTGCCGCCCCCGTTCCCGTCATGTCAGGAAAATGTGACGCGCAGAGGGCGCGAACAAGAATTCGCCGGCGCAGAAGGGGTAAGCCGCCCCTCGCCGGCACGTCTCAGCTGCGCTGCGAGCCGTGCAGCCAGCGGAAATAGCTGTCGATGGTCCGGGCCAGCGACTTGCCCAGCCGCTCGCGGTGCGTGCCGGAGGTCAGCAGACCGACGTCCTGCCGGTTCGACAGATACCCCATCTCGATCAGCGCCGACGGCACGTCGGGCGCCGTCAGCACGGCGAAGCCGGCCTGCCGGTGCGGCCGGCTGGAGATCAGCGGCACGTCGCGCCCCAGAGTCTGCAACGCCAGCGTCGCGAAACGCTTGGAATGGTTCATCGTGTCACGCTGGGCCAGATCGATCAGGATGTTGGCGACCAGCTGGTTCTCGCCCGACAGGTCGAGACCGACCAGGGCGTCGGCCTTGTTCTCCTTGGCTGCCAGCATCTCCGCCTCGCGGTCGGACGCCTTGTCGGACAGGGTGTAGATCGACAGGCCGCGCATGTCGCCGCTGCTGATGCTGTCGGCATGCAGCGAGATGAACAGGTCGGCCCCAGCCTCGCGCCCGATGGCGACGCGGTCGCGCAGGCGGATGAACACGTCGCTGTCGCGGGTCAGCTTCACCCGGTAGCGGCCGGTCGCCTCCAACTGGCGCTTCACCTCCCTGGCGGTGGCGAGCGTGATGTCCTTCTCATAGATGCCGCCGACGCCGATGGCGCCGGGGTCCTGGCCGCCATGGCCGGGGTCGAGCACGATCAGCGGCTTTTCCGCCACCGTCGGCGGCTTGTTGTCCGGCAGCGGCGGAGCGACGGGCAGAGCGGCCGGGATCAGCTGGGCCGGCGGGATCGGCGGCAGCGGGGCGAAGGGCGGCGGAGCCGAAACCGTGCTGGCGGGATCGGCGGCGGGCGGCGAAGGCTGCGGGGCCGGAACCGGGGCCGGAACCGCCATCGCCGACGACACGATGGACGACATCGTCAGCTGCCCCTTGCCGCCGACCTCCTTCGCATCCCTGCCGGCCGCGGCCAGCTGCCGGAACTCGGCCGGCGTCGTCTTTTCCAGGTCGAGGACGAGACGCGGCTGATGGCCGTCGCGCGCCGGGATCATGTAGCCCTCGCGCAGCCGGGCGGGACCGACCGTCTCGAAGGTCAGCCGCGTGCCGCGCGGGCCTCCGGCATGGTGGTAGCGCGCGACCACCCCCTTGCCCTCCACCGGCAGCGACCCGCCGGGCCAGATCAGGTCGGGCAGATCGACGACGATGCGGTAGGGATCGGCGGCGACCGACACGGTGAAGGACACCGGGTCGCTCAGCTCCAGCACGAAGCGGGTCTTGTCCGGATGGATGCCCAGCCGGGCATCGACCACCGCCGTGCGCGGCGGCGCCGACGGCAGCGCCGCCGTGGTCTGCGCCGTCACCGGCCCGGCCGTCATCCCGGCCGATCCGAAGCCCAGCAGCACAAGCGCCAGCAGAAGCACCCCGAGGACACGGCCAACCGATCTCCGCGGCGAACGGGCGGAATGCGGCTGGCGGTCGGGTGCGGCGGCGGCGGGCAGGCTGGGCGGCCGTGGCATCAAATCTCCTCGGCGGCAGAGGGTGTGCGGCAATGGGCAAGCGACGGAAACACGCGCTGGACGACCAGCTATAGCCCAGCCAATTCAACGCTCTCAACGCGGATCGTCATGCCCTTAGTCAATTCCGGCCGGGGGTGCCGTTCCTGCAACAGTGAACAGGACGGCAAGCCTCGGCGTGGCCGGATCATACCCCGGACGGGTTGCCCCGGTGGAAGGTGGCAGCCCGGCTTCCCCGCGACGAACTTGTTCGCCGAATCGGCGCATTTCCGCGTTGTGCAAGAGGGATCGCTTGTCTATGGTATCTTTGCGACAGACCGCAATTCGCCAGACCAGGGTCGGACTCCCAAGGTGAGCGCCGATTCGCTGATCCCCGGACATCGATCCCATCGAGCCGAAGGTCAGCCGATCGCCGGTCACGGGGCTTACCCAAGGGGCTGCGGCGTCGCCCTCGACACCGCCTGTCCGGCCATCCGCGCCGGAGGGACGTCGCGGGGTGGCGCGTTCGGGTTGGCGGTGAGAGGACGAAACCTCGAAGCTGGCTGTGGCCGCAAGGCGGCAGCCCGGCGCGTGTCGACCGGGCCGTCCTGGCTGCTCTCGTCAGCGCCGTTCGGCGGTTCCGGTCCGTCGTGCCGTATGCTTCGCCCACAACAGACGCTGCGTCCAGGCGGCCCGACCGGTCGCGCGGGTTCCCTGGGTCGCGCCGTTGAGGATCGTATATGGCCAAGCGCATGCTGGTGGACGCCACGCACCCGGAAGAAACCCGGGTCGCAGTGGTCAATGGCAACCGGCTGGAAGAACTCGATTTCGAGATCGCCAGCCGCAAGCAGCTGAAGGGCAACATCTACCTGGCGAAGGTGACGCGGGTCGAGCCTTCGCTCCAGGCGGCCTTCGTGGAGTATGGCGGGAACCGCCACGGCTTCCTCGCCTTCTCCGAAATCCATCCCGACTATTACCGCATTCCGATGGCCGACCGCGAGGCCCTGCTGGCCGAGGAACGCCGGCTGGAGGAGCAGGCGGAAGCCCGGGCCGAGGCCGCCGCCGACGGCGCCGTGATGGCCGAGCCGATCCGCCCCGAGCAGGTGGTCGAGGAATGGTCGCCGATGCCCTCCCCCATCGCGCCCGAGGCGTCCGATGAGGAAGACGGCGACGACAGCGGCGAAGACGCCGAGGCCGGCGACGAGCAGGCCGTCCCGTCCGAGGGCGCCGCTCCCGACACGCTCGGCGGCGACGAGGACGAGGAGGCGGAGACCCAGCGCCGCCGCTCGCGCCCGCTGCGCTCCTACAAGATCCAGGAAGTGGTGAAGCGCCGGCAGGTCATGCTGGTGCAGGTGACGAAGGAGGAGCGCGGCAACAAGGGTGCGGCGCTGACCACCTACCTGTCGCTGCCCGGCCGCTACTGCGTCCTGATGCCCAACACCGGCCGTGGCGGCGGGATTTCCCGCAAGATCACCAA
This sequence comes from Azospirillum sp. 11R-A, assembly GCF_049472615.1. Taxonomy (NCBI): domain Bacteria; kingdom Pseudomonadati; phylum Pseudomonadota; class Alphaproteobacteria; order Rhodospirillales; family Azospirillaceae; genus Azospirillum; species Azospirillum sp. 11R-A. The sequence continues at coordinate 351,382 of NZ_JBCEBL010000003.1, forward strand.
CCCGGCCGACCGCAAGCGCCTGAAGGAAATCCTGTCGGATCTCGACATTCCCGACGGCATGGCGGTGATCCTGCGCACCGCCGGGCTGGAGCGCTCCAAGCCCGAGATCAAGCGCGACCTGGAATATCTCCTGCGCCTGTGGGACGACATCCGCGAACAGACGCTGAAGTCGTCGGCGCCCTGCCTCATCTATGAAGAGGCGAACCTGATCAAGCGGTCGATCCGCGATCTCTACGCCAACGACATCGACGAGATCTGGGTCGAGGGCGAGGCCGGCTTCCGCACGGCGCGCGAGTTCATGGACATGCTGATGCCGGGCCATTCCCAGCGCGTCCAGCTGTACCGCGACAGCCAGATCCCGCTGTTCCACCGCTATCAGGTGGAAACGCAGATCGACGCCATCCACAGCCCGGTGGTGCAGCTGCGCTCCGGCGGCTACATCGTCATCAACCCGACCGAGGCGCTGGTCTCCATCGACGTCAACTCCGGCAAGTCGACCCGCGAGCGCAACATCGAGGAAACCGCCTACAAGACCAACCTGGAGGCCGCCGACGAGGTGGCGCGCCAGCTGCGTCTGCGCGATCTGGCCGGCCTGATCGTCATCGACTTCATCGACATGGAGGAGCCGCGGAACAACGCCGCCGTCGAGCGCCGCATGAAGGAGGCGATGAAGAACGACCGGGCGCGCATCCAGCTCGGCCGCATCTCCGCCTTCGGCCTGCTGGAGCTGTCGCGCCAGCGTCTGCGTCCGTCTCTGCTGGAGACCAACTTCGAGCGCTGCCCGCACTGCTCGGGCACCGGCGTCGTCCGGTCGGTCGAATCCGCTTCGCTGCACGTCCTGCGCGCCATCGAGGAAGAGGGCATCCGCAAGCGCTCGGCCGAGATCACCATCTTCGTCCCGACCTCCATCGCGCTCTACATCCTCAACCAGAAGCGCGGTGAACTGGCCAAGATCGAAGAGCGTCACGCCTTCAGCGTGATGGTCCAGGCCGACGACACGCTGATCGCCCCGGATCACCGTCTGGAGCGCAACAAGGCCCGCCTGGCCGACGAGGACGCCCCGCTGGTCAGCGCCGACCGCGTGATGGCCGAGACCGACCGCGCGCTGGCCGCCGAGCCGGTCGACATGGTGGAAGAGCCGGAAGTCGAGACCGAGGCCGTCCAGGTCGAGGAGACCGGCGAGCGTGCCGAAACCAACGGCGAGGGCAATGGCGAAGATCGCCGCCGCCGCCGCCGCCGCCGCCGCGGCCGTGGCCGTGACCGCGAGGACGGCCGGACCGACGGCGACAACGCCGAGGGCGATGCCGAGACGGACGAGGGCGATCAGGATGCCGGCCAGGACGCTGGCCAGGACGCCGATGAGAGCGTTCTGCCGGTTGCCGCCGAAGCCATCCCCGGTGCCGCCATCTCCGAACCTGCGGCCGACTCCGCCGACGCCGACGCTGAAGGCGACGACGAGGATGAGGATGACGGCGAGGACGAGACCGGTGCCGATGCCGGCGAGCGCAACGGCGATGGCCGCAAGAAGCGCCGCCGCGGCAAGCGCGGTGGCCGTCGCCGGTCGCGCCGCGAGGGTGCGGAAGGCCTGGAGGGCGGCGAGGACGCCGGCGACCAGCAGCCCGCCGCCGCTCCGGTCCAGGGCGCTCCGGTCCAGACGGCGCAGGCTTCGGCCGAGGCGAGCGATCTCGACTGGATCCTGGCCGGCGAAGCCGCTCCGGCGGTCGAGGAAGCTCCGGTTCCGGTGACCGCGCCGGCCCCGGCTCAGGCCGAGACCGCCGCCAAGGCGCCCGCCAGGAAGGCGTCGCGCAAGCGCAAGGCCGCCGCCGAGGCTCCGGTCGAAGCCGCGCCCGAGCCCACCCCGGCGGTCGTCGCCGAAGCGCCGGCCAAGGGCCGCAAGCGCAAGGCCGCTGCCCCGGTCGAAGCGCCGGTGGAAGCCGTTGCCGAAGCCACGCCGAAGAAGGCGGCGCGCAAGCGCAAGGCCGCCGCCGAGGCTCCGGTCGAAGCCGCGCCCGAGCCCACCCCGGCGGTCGTCGCCGAAGCGCCGGCCAAGGGCCGCAAGCGCAAGGCCGCCGCTGCGGTCGAAGCGCCGGCGGAGACCGTTGCCGAAGCCGCGCCGAAGAAGGCGTCGCCGCGCAAGCGCAAGGCTGCTGCCGAGGCCCCGGCCGAAGCCGCCGCCAAGCCCACCCCGGCCGCCACGCCGGCCCCGGCTCCCGAGCCGGCTGCGGCTGACAACGACGCCGATGCCGACGCCGATGCCAAGCCGCGCCGCGGCTGGTGGAAGCGGTAAGCCCAACGGCCCAACCGGGACCTCTGGAACGGGAAAAGGCGCCGCAAGGCGCCTTTTCCTTTTCCCGGACGTTATCACCCCTGCCACAGGACAGGTCGGACCATGAGCAAGGCCTTCACCCGCGAGAACGACACGCAGGACGACGACGACCTCGACGATCCGGCACCGTTGCCGCAGGGCTTCAAGAACTACATGACCCCGCCCGGCTTCCAGCGCATGCAGGAGGAACTGCGCCACCTGCTGCGGGTGGAGCGGCCGAAGGTGGTGGAGGTGGTGTCCTGGGCCGCCGGCAATGGCGACCGCTCGGAGAATGGCGATTATCTCTACGGCAAGAAGCGCCTGCGCGAGATCGACCGCCGCATCCGTTTCCTGAACAAGCGGCTGGAATCGGCGGTGGTGGTCAATCCGCAGGACCAGAAGAACCGCGAACAGGTCTTCTTCGGCGCCACCGTCACCTATGCCCGCGAGGATGGGGCGGAGAACACCATCACCATCGTCGGCGCCGACGAGGTCGACCCCGACCGCGGCCATGTCAGCTGGATTTCCCCCATGGCCCGCGCCCTGCTGAAGGCGCGGAAGGGCGATCTGGTGGATGTCCGCACCCCGGCCGGGATGGAGCAAGTCGAAGTGCTGGAGATCCGGTACGCGGACTGACGGAAGGGGCGGCAACCCGCCCCCCGCCAGACTTTATTCTGCTGCCGGCTGGTAGATTTCCCCGCCCGACTGGCGGAACTTCTCCGACATCTCGGCCATGCCGGATTCCGCGGCGTCGCGGATTTCCTGCGTGATCTTCATCGAGCAGAATTTCGGCCCGCACATCGAACAGAAATGCGCGGTCTTGGCGCCTTCCGCCGGCAGGGTCTCGTCGTGATAGGCCATCGCCGTGTCGGGATCGAGCGACAGGGCGAACTGGTCGAGCCAGCGGAAGGAGAAGCGGGCGCGCGACATGGCATCGTCGCGCAACCGCGCCGCCGGGTGACCCTTGGCAAGGTCGGCGGCATGGGCGGCGATCTTGTAGGCGATGACGCCGGCCTTCACGTCGTCGCGGTCGGGCAAACCGAGATGCTCCTTCGGCGTGACGTAGCAGAGCATCGCCGTGCCGAACCAGCCGATCATCGCCGCACCGATGGCGCTGGTGATGTGGTCGTAACCCGGCGCGATGTCGGTCACCAACGGCCCCAGCGTGTAGAAGGGCGCCTCGCCGCACAGCGCCAGCTGCTTCTCGACATTGTGCTTGATCTTGTGCATCGGCACATGGCCCGGCCCTTCGATCATCACCTGCACGTCGCGCGCCCAGGCGATCTTCGTCAGTTCGCCCAGGGTCTCCAGCTCGGCGAACTGGGCGGCATCGTTGGCATCGGCCTGGCTGCCCGGCCGCAGCCCGTCGCCCATCGAGAGCGCCACGTCATAGGTCCGGCAGATCTCGACGATGTCGGCGAAATGGTCGTAGAGGAAATTCTCGCGGTGATGCGCCAGGCACCATTTGGCGATGATCGAGCCGCCGCGCGAGACGATGCCGGTCACCCGCTTGGCCGTCAGCGGGATGTGGGCCAGCCGCAGGCCGGCATGGATGGTGAAGTAATCGACGCCCTGCTCCGCCTGCTCGATCAGCGTGTCGCGGAACAGCTCCCAGGTTAGGTCCTCGGCCTTGCCCTTGACCTTCTCCAGCGCCTGATAGATCGGCACGGTGCCGATCGGAACCGGGGAGTTGCGCAGGATCCATTCACGGGTCTGGTGGATGTCGGCGCCGGTGGACAAATCCATCACGGTGTCGGCGCCCCAGCGGATCGACCAGACCATCTTCTCCACCTCCTCCTCGATGGAGGAGGTCACGGCGGAGTTGCCGATGTTGGCGTTGATCTTGGTCAGGAAGTTGCGGCCGATGATCATCGGCTCCGACTCGGGGTGGTTGACGTTGGACGGGATGATCGCCCGCCCGCGCGCCACCTCGTCACGGACGAACTCCGGGGTGATGAAGTCGGGGATCTCGGCACCGAAATCCTCGCCGTCGCGGGTAGCCTCAAGTGCTGCGGCGCGGCCGAGATTCTCGCGCACGGCGATGTACTCCATCTCCGCGGTGACGATGCCGGCGCGGGCGTAGGCCATCTGGGTCACCGCCACGCCGTCCTTGGCGCGCAGCACGCCGTTGTCGGCGGGCTCGACATCGCCGCGCGCCAGGATCCAGTCGCGGCGGTGCTTGGACAGGCCGGCCCGCACGTCGATGGCGACCGACTCGTCGGTGTAGGGGCCTGAGGCGTCATAGACGGTCAGCGGCGGCTCGCCGCCCGACAGCGCGATCTCGCGCAGGGCGACGCGCAGGTCGGGAAAGCGCGTGCCGGGCACATGGATTTTCCGCGACGACGGCAGCGGGCCGGTCGAAATGCGGATGGCGTTCTCGTTGAAGTCCTTAGGCATTGGGTTTCTCCGTCGGAGTTGGGCGGACAAACCCGGGACTGCGGACGGAGGTGCGGTATCTTCGTGCGGGCCGTTTCGGAATGGTTCCCCGACATGGCGGGGCCGATACGGCCGGACGGGGCGAGATTCGGCCCGTCACGAGGTCCCTCCCTTCGCCGGTATGACCCGGATCAGGTTCGAAGGGTCACCACGCTGCCGGCTTGCGCAGTGCGCCGTCCGGCCGTTGGTATCTCAGCCCCCTGTCGGGACCCCCCTGGAATGCGGCCCATCCTGCCGCCGACGGACGGTCGTGTCAAAAGGAAAGCGCTGCGGACGATCCGCCTGCCATATTGTGGAAATGCGTTACATCCAGCGCTTCGACCGCACATAGACCATCGGCAGCAAGGCCGACAACAGCATCAGCCCCAAGGCGCTGGCATAGCCGAAGGGCGACTGGCTGCCCGGCATTTCGGTGAAGTTCATGCCGCCGATGCTGGCGACCAGGGTCGGCGGATAGAGCAGGACGGTCAGGACCGACACGATCTTGACGATCTCGTTCTGCTCGACATTGATCTGGCCCAGAGCGGTGTCGAGCGCCAGGGCAACCTTGCCGGAGAGGAAGCGGGCATATTGGTCCAGCCCGCGCAGATCCTGCAGCGTGGTCTTGGCCCAGCGCCGAGTCGCCTTGCCGGCGTTCCAGCCATCGCCGCGCGCCAGGAAGTCGGTCATCCGGGTGAGGCTGGCCAGACTGATCCGCGCCTTGCCGATCAGATGGCCGGCATGGCCGATGCGCTTCAGCGTCTGCGCGTCGTCCAGCGTCTCGCCGCGGGAGCGCAGCTTGCGCCCGCGGAAATAGCGGCGGTTCAGCGCATCCATCTCCACTCCGGTCCGCCGCAGCACGACCGACGTGCGGTCGATCATCCCGTCCACCAGTGCGGCCAGCACCAGTTCGCCGCGGGATGCGGACACCTGCCCATGGGTGGCGCGGCGGCGGAAGGCCAGCAGGGCCTGCGGATCGATGTCGTGGATGGTCACCAGCCGCCGGCCGGCCAGCACGAAGCTGACGGTGGCGATGCGCGGCTCGTCGGTGTCGGCCCAGACCAGTGCGGTGACGGTCATGGTCAAGGCACCGCCGGCCACGCGCAGGCGGCTCGACTCCTCGATCTCCGCCATCTGCTCGCGGGTGGGCAGGCCGGTGCCGATCAGCGCCTCCGCCCGCGTCAGCTCGTCGGGCGTCGGGTTGATCAGGTCCAGCCACACGGCGGACTCGGGGAACGGGACCGACTCGTCCGCGGCCTCCCTGTCCCAGCGCAGCAGACCGCCGTCATTGACGAAAACATGCAGCAAGGCTGTGCTCCTTGCATTGGCGCGGTTCGGGCGCCCGACCTAGGTGACGCGGCCACCGCGCCGCGGCTTCGCCGGGGGCGGCGCCTTCTCCCCATCGAGGTCGAGCGACGCGCCCTCGTCCTTCAGCGCCTGCTCCAGCTTGCGGCGGAAGGCGCCGCCGTCCCGCTTGGCGTCGAGGAAATGGCCGACCGCCTCCTTCGCCGCATCGCTGTCATAGGGGACCTTGCCCAAAGCGGCCAGCCTGGCACGCTCCACCAGCTTCGGGTCCATCCTCTCCCGGATGGCCTTCATCTGGCGGAGCAACTCCTTGCGCAGATCGCTCATCGGTCCCCCATGACAGTCCCCTTCGGACAGCGTCAGGCCTTGCCGATCAGGGTGCCGGCGCCGCCCTCGGTGAAGATCTCCAGCAGCAGCGCATGCGGCACGCGGCCATCCAGGATAACAGCGGCATCGACGCCCTGCTCCACCGCGCCGATGCAGGTCTCGATTTTCGGGATCATGCCGCCCGAAGCGGTGCCGTCGGCGATGGCCTTGTGGGCATCCTCCAGTGACATCTTCTCGATCAGCTTCTTTTCCTTGTCGAGCACACCGGCGACGTCGGTCAGCAGGAAGAAGCGCGCCGCCTTCACCGCCGCCGCGACCGCGCCGGCCGCCGTGTCGGCATTGATGTTGTAGGTGTCGCCGTTCACGTCGAAGCCGACCGGCGCGATCACCGGGATGATGTCCGACTGGGCGAGCGCATGCAGGATCTGCGGGTTCACCTTGTAGGGCTCGCCGACGAATCCCAGGTCCAGCACCCGCTCGATGTTGCTGTCGGGATCGCGCTGAACGCGCTCCAGACGGCGGGCGGTGATCAGGTTGCTGTCCTTGCCCGACAGGCCGACGGCACGGCCGCCGGCGCTGTTGATGGCGGCGACGATCTGCTTGTTGATGGAGCCGGCCAGCACCATCTCGACCACCTCGACCGTCTCCTTGTCGGTGACGCGCAGGCCGTCGATGAAGCTGGACTTGATCTTCAGCCGCTCCAGCATCTGGCCGATCTGCGGGCCGCCGCCATGGACGACCACCGGGTTGATGCCGACCTGCTTCAGCAGGACGATGTCGCGCGCGAACAGCTCCGCCAGGCTGGCGTCGCCCATGGCGTGGCCGCCGTACTTGATGACGAAGGTGCTCCCGGCATAACGGCGCATGTAGGGCAGCGCTTCGGACAGGGTACGGGCCTTGGCGAGCCACTCGTCACGGGTGGGAGTCTGCACGGGAGGATGCCCTTTGTCGGGGTGGAGTGTCGGGCTTCTTTAACGGAAAGGCCGGCCGGTTGCCTAGGGGGCAATTTAACGGTCACACACCCCCGTGACGGCCTCCCGCGGCTGCGGTGGCCGTGCCGCCGGCTGGACGCCACAATCCGGCCAGCCGCGTCATCGGCTGCGTCAGCGCGGTCACCGCCACCGCCATCAGCACCATCGCCGAGAAACAGGGGCCGGACAGCACGCCGGCCTCCAGCAGGAGGGTCAGGACGATGACCTCCATCAACCCCTTGCACGGCATCAGCGTGCCGAGCCGGAGCGCATCGGGCCAGCTTTCGCCGGTCCAGCGGGCGGGGAGCGTGGTGCCGGCCATCTTGCCGGAGATGGTGGCGAGGCTGGCGAGGGCGAAGACGGTCCATTGCGCCGGATCGTCCAGCGTCAGGTTCACCTTCAGCCCGGTCAGGGTGAAGAAGAAGGGCAGCAGGATCAGCGTGGCGAAATGCTCCAGCCGGTCGAGGATCGCCGCCGCATAGCGGCGCGGCATCGCACTGCCGGCAATGAAGGCGCCCAGGATGTAATGCAACCCGATCAGTTCGGTCACCGCGGCCGACGCCAGCAGCGCCGCGCAGGTCACCACCACCGCGGTGTCGCCCATCCGCCCGTCCGGGGCCACCCGCTCCAGCAGGCGGTCGAGCAGCGGGCGCACGAGCAGGACCGTCGCCCCGACATAGGCGAAGCCCAAGAGGCCGACCTTCGCCACCGCCCAGGCATCGCCGCCGCCGTTCTCCCCGTCGGCAGTCGACCAGGCCAGCACCGCGGTGATCAGCAGCCAGAGCAGCGCGTCGTTCACCGCGGCATAGCCCAGCGCCAGCCGCCCCACCCGGTCGCCCAGCAAATCCATCTCGCGCAGGATGGCGCCCAGCACCGGCAGGGCGGTGACGCCGACGCAGATGCCGAAGCCGGCGGCGAACAGGCCGGGGGTGGCGTGCTTGCCGGTCATGGCGGGAAAGGCGCCGGCCAGCCACCAGCCCAGGGCTCCGCCCAGCAGGGTCGGCACCAGCATGCTGGACAGCGCCACGGTGGCGAAGGCCCCGCCCCGCCCGCGGAACTCGGCGGGATCGAGATGCAGGCCGGTCAGGAAGGCGAAGAACACCACGGCCATCAAGGCCAGCCCGGACAAGGGCGCAAGCGCCGCCGGCGCGAACAGCACGCCCCACAGATCGGGAACCAGCCGGCCGAGCAGCGACGGACCCAGCGCCACCCCGAACAGAATCTGGACCACCACCATCGGGGCGATGTGACGGCCGCCGCCGAGCCGCCACAGCAGAAACGGCCCGGCGATCAGCAGCAGGGCCTGCATCAGGAACAGCAGCGCGGGAGACAGACCACCCATCGCTGCCGCCCCTTACTCGGCGCCGAGGGCGAGCGCCGCCAGACTGGCGCGCAGCTCCGCGATGCCGGTGCCCTTCTCGGAGCTGGTGACGTGGATATCGGGGAAGGCTGCCGGATGCTTCTTCAGCCCCGCCTGGGTTTCACGCCGGACCCTGTCGAGATCCGCAGCCTTGACCTTGTCCGCCTTGGTCAGCACGACGACGTAGGGCACCGCCGTGCGGTCGAGCATCTCCATGATCTCATGGTCGTGGGGTTTCATCCCATGGCGCGAGTCGATCAGCACCAGCGCCCGGCGCAGGGTGACGCGGCCGCGCAGGAAGCGGCGGACCATGTCGTTCCACGCCTCCACCTTCTCCTTCGACTCCTTGGCATAGCCATAGCCGGGCATGTCCACCAGCTTCAGACGGTTGCCGAGGTTGAAGAAATTGAGCTGCTGCGTGCGGCCCGGCGTGTTGGAGGTGCGGGCCAGCGTCTTGCGTCCGGTCAGCGCATTGACAAGGCTCGACTTGCCGACATTCGAGCGGCCGGCGAAGGCGACCTCCGGCAAGTCGGCCTCGGGCAGCTGGTTCAGCGCATTGGCGCCCCAGACGAAGTCGCACTCCTTGGCGAACAGCAGCCGGCCGGCCTCCAGCGCGGCCTCGTCGAAGCCGGAAACGATGCTGGGGGTGTCGGGGGTCGGCGTGGCGGGGCTGGTCATGACGGGCGCTCTCGTTGGGATCGGCTAAAAAACATACCGCCGGCAGAGGCCCGTCAAGGGTCTTTGCCGGCGGCAGGTCTCAGGCATTCGGCAGAGGCTGAGGGATCAGGCCTTCACGCCCATGCGCTTCATGATGGTCCACTGCTGCAGGACCGACAGCGTGTTGTTCCAGGCCCAGTAGATCACCAGACCCGCCGGGAAGCCGGCGAGCATGAAGGTGAAGACGATGGGCAGGAACTGGAACACCTTCTGCTGGATCGGGTCCGGCGGGGCCGGGTTCATCTTCTGCTGGAACCACATCGTCACGCCCATGATCAGCGGCCACAGGCCGAGATGCAGCATGGCGGGCGGATCCCAGGGGATCAGGCCGAACAGGTTGAAGATGGTCGTCGGATCGGGCGAGGACAGGTCGTGGATCCAGCCGAAGAACGGCGCATGCCGCATTTCGATGGTCACGAACAGCACCTTGTAGAGCGAGAAGAACACCGGGATCTGGATCAGGATCGGCAGGCAGCCCGACACCGGGGAGACCTTCTCGCGCTTGTACAGCGCCATCAGCTCCTGGTTCATGCGGGCCTGATCGTCGCTGAACTTCTCGCGCAGCTCCTGCATCTTGGGTTGCAGGGCCTTCATCTTGCTCATCGCCTGATAAGACTTGTTGGCGAGCGGGAAGAAGACGGCCTTGACGCAGACGGTCAGCACCAGGATGGCGATGCCGAAATTGCCGATGATGCGGCCCAGGAAATCCAGCGCATAGAAGAACGGCTTGGTCAGGAAGTAGAACCAGCCGAAGTCGATCGCCAGATCGAAGTTCTTGATGTTCAGCTTCTCGGAGTAGCTGTCCAGCAGCTTCACCTGCTTGGCACCCGCGAACAGGCGGCCGGTGTTCTCGGCAGAGGCGCCCGGCGCCACCGTGACCGGGGCACCCATGGTGTCGGTCTGGTAGCGGTCGGTGTTGGCGACCTGGTTATAGAGGAAGCGCGCCGTGACCTTCTCGTTCGGGTCGGGCACCAGCGACACCAGCCAGTACTTGTCGGTGATGCCGACCCAGCCGCCGGTGGTGTCCTTGGCGATCGAACCGGCCTTGCGGACGTCGTCGTACTTCTCTTCGGTCAGCGAGCCGTTGAAGACGCCGAGCGGGCCCTCATGCAGGATGTAGTAGCCGGACGTGTGCGGCGTGCCGCTGCGCGACACCAGGCTGTAGGGCAGCAGGGTGACCGGGGCGGCGCCGGTGTTGCGAACGGTCTGCGTCACCGTGAACATGAAGTCCGGATCGACGGCGATCTTGCGCTCGAACACCAGCCCCTGGCCGTTGTCCCAGGTCAGGGTCAGCGGCTTGTCCGGGGTCAGCGCGGCGCCGTCGGCGGTCCAGCGGGTGGTCGCGGTCGGGGCGGCGATGCCGGCGCCCTGCGGGACCCAGCCGAACTCGGCATAGTAGGCGGCGGGCGTGCCGGCCGGGGCCAGCAGCACGATCTCCGGGCTCTTGGGGTCCGGGGTCTCGTGGTACTGGGCCAGCGTCAGGTCGTCGATGCGGCCGCCGACGAGGTTGACGGAGCCGTGCAGGGCCGGCGTGTCGATCTTCACGCGGGTGCCGGCCGCCAGCTGCTCGGCGAGCAGGACGGGGCGCTCCTTCGCGACCTCAGCCGTGGCCGGAGGCTGCTGGGCGGGCACGCCGGGGGCCGGCACCGGCACCGACTGCTCCGTCTGGGCGGCCTGCTGGGCGGCGAGTTGCTTCTGCTGCTCCACCCGCGGCTTCTCGTAGAAAAACTGGAAGCCCAGAAGGATGGCGATCGACAGGGCAATCGCGATGATGAGGTTGCGTTGGTCGGTCATGGCGTCCCGGTTGCCGTGGGGCCTTTGGAAGAAGGGCGGCGTGTGCGCGGCCTTGTTACGGGTTTTCGCCGGGCTGGGCAACCGCCGCATGCCCCTTTTCCCGCAGTCCGCAGCGATGCGGCGCCATCGGCGCCGGCCGCGGCACGGGATCGGGCACGGGATCCCAGCCAGACCCGCCCCAGGGATGGCAACGCCCGAGCCGGCGCACAGTCAGCCATCCCCCCCGGATGGCCCCATGCTTTTCCAGCGATTCGATGGCGTAGCAGGAGCAGGTCGGCTGGAAACGGCACTGCCAGCCCACGAAGGGCGACAAGGTCCAGCGATAGAGATAGACGAGCGCGCGGAGCAGGTGCGCGAGCGGGCTGAGGCCGGCGATGCGAAACATGACGTCGCGAGCCTCCTACCCTTCCGCCTCGCGCCACAGGCCGAGGCGCTTCAGCCCGGCGGCAAGGTCGCCGAGCAGGTCGGTCCACGGCCGTTCGGCCGTGCCGCCGCGGGCGACCAGCACGAAGTCGTGGCCGGGCGCCGCATGAACGGTCAGAATCTGCCGCGCGGCCTCACGCAAACGGCGGCGGGCGCGATTGCGCACCACCGCGTTGCCGACCTTGCGGCTCGCCGTCAAACCGAGACGGATAGGCGGACCGCCTTCGGCGGGCCGCTGCTTGTCGTCGTGCCGGCGCACCTGGAGGATCAGGCCGGGAGCCACATGCTTTCGCCGTGTCCCGGCCACGGCCAGAAACTCCGGCCGCCGCATCAGGCGCCCGACCTCGTGGCCCGGCGCCGCCATAGCGGGGATCAGGCGCTCAGAACCTTGCGGCCGCGGGCGCGGCGGCGGGCGATCACCTTGCGGCCGCCGACAGTCGACATGCGGTGGCGGAAGCCGTGGCGACGCTTACGCACGATTTTGGACGGCTGGAACGTGCGCTTCATGGCGCCTACTCCTTAAGCTTTTCTGATGGTGACGGGAAGAAGACGCCCAGCCGATCGGCCGGGCGCCGGATCTATGAACCTGAACCGAACCGAAAGGCGCCTTACTCGGCAGCCCGGCGGCCGTTGACCATGCCGCGGCCGCTGGTGCGCTCGGAGATGCGGGCGGCCTTGCCGCGCAGATCGCGCAGATAGTACAGCTTGGCGCGACGGACGGCGCCCCTGCGGACCAGCTCGATCGAGTCGATGCGCGGGGAGTACAGCGGGAACACGCGCTCCACGCCCTCGCCGTAGCTGATCTTGCGGACGGTGAACGAGGAGTTCACGCCGGCGTTCTTGCGGGCGATCACGACGCCCTCATAGGCCTGGACGCGCTCGCGCGTGCCCTCGACGACCTTCACGTTCACGCGGACGGTATCGCCCGAGGAGAACTCCGGGATCGTCTTGCCACCGAGGGCCTTCTCGATCTGCTCCTGCTCGAGCTGCTGCAACAGGTTCATAGCACTACCCCTTTTCTATCGGCGCGCCTCGCGGCGGACCGTCACTCCGGTTTCGGGTCGCGCCGGCGAGCCTGCCGCCGACCCTTGTTCGTAACAGTTACTGCCGGACGGCTTGCCTGGTAGAGCGACCACAGGTCCGGCCGTCGGGCCTCCGTGATCTTCTCCGCCTCGGCCAGCCGCCAGGCCTTGACCTTCCCATGGTGACCGGACAGCAGAACCTCCGGCACCGCGCGCTCCACACCCTGCCCGTCGGTCCAGACCGCCGGCCGGGTGTAGTGGGGGTATTCGAGCAACCCCCGTTCGAAACTCTCTTCGCCCGCCGTCTCAATGTTGCCCATGACGCCGGGGAGCAAGCGCACCACGGCATCCATCAGGCTGAGCGCGGCGAGTTCCCCGCCGGACAGCACGAAATCCCCGAGGCTGACCTCTTCGAGGCCGTGCGCATCGAGGACCCTCTGGTCCACCCCTTCGTACCGGCCGCAGAGCAGCGTCACCACCGGGGTGGCGGCCAGCTCCTTGACCAGCTCCTGGTTCAGCACCCGTCCGCGAGGCGACAGATAGATCGCCCGGCCGCGTCCCGGTGCCCCCACAGGTCCCGCCGTCGCAGTCAAAGCCGCGTCCAGCACGTCGGGCCGCATGACCATGCCGGCCCCTCCGCCGAAGGGGGTCTCGTCGACGGAGCGGTGTTTATCGCGCGCGAACGAGCGAATGTCCACCGATTCCAGCGCCCAGACTCCATTTTCCAACGCCTTGCCCGCCAGCGAGTGGCCGAGAGGCCCCGGAAACATTTCCGGGAACAGCGTCAGAACCTTGGCCGTCCAGACCCGCGGACCGTCGGCGCCGTGATTCACGGCCCCTCCTCCCCGCTCCGGTCTCCGTCCTCTTCACCCCCGGCCTCCTCCGCCTCGTCACCGGAACCCTCGCGGGCCTCGATCACGGCGGGAAGGTCGACGACGATGCGACCGCCCCGGACATCGACCACCGGCACGCAGGCCTTGGAGAAGGGAAGCATCTCCAGCGGCCCGCCTGCGGTCCTGATCTCCAGCACGTCGCCGGCGCCGAAGTCGTAGATCGCCTTCACCGTGCCATAGACGGTCCCGTCGGCGAGTTCCGCACGCAGGCCAATCAGATCGGCATGGTAGAACTCGTCCTCGTCCTCCGTCGCCGGCAGGGCGCCACGGTCCACGTAGAGCCGCACACCTGCCAGGGCCTGCGCCTGTTCGCGGCTGGTCACCCCGTCGACCTTGGCCAGGAAGTTGTCCTTGACCATGCCCTGGAGCGTCACCGTGAACCGGCGGGTCCCCGCCTCGTCCGACAGCGGGCCGTAGGTCATGACGTCGGCGGGTTCAGCGGTGAAGCTGCGAAGCTTCACCAGCCCCCGCACACCGTGCGATCCCGCGAACTGGCCGACACAGATTTTGGCGGTCATCGAAGGAGCACCCGGCACGTCGTCACGACCTCAACCCTGCGGGCCAGATGGCCCACCCTCAACCTCAGCCCTCGGCGGCAGCCGCGGCAGCGGCGGCCTCGGCCTTCAGACGCTCCTGCGCCTTGGCCTTCGGAGCCGACTTCTTCGGGGTCTCGCGGACGGCGGGCTTCTCGACCAGGCCGGCATTGGCCAGGAAGTGAACGACGCGGTCCGTCGGCTGGGCGCCGACCGACAGCCAATGCTTGGCGCGCTCGGCGTTCAGGATGATGCGCTGCTCATGCTCGCGCGGCAGCATCGGGTTGTAGGTGCCGATCTTCTCGATGAAGCGGCCGTCACGCGGGCTGCGGGCGTCCGCGATGACGATCGAGTAGAACGGACGCTTCTTCGCACCACCGCGAGCCAGACGAATCTTCAAAGCCATTGGTCGAAACTTTCTCTTCTCAAGTCAAACAGGTATCGGGTGATTTCGAGAGGCGGTCAGGTCAGCCGAAAGGCCCCTTCCCGCCAAAGCCGCCGAGTCCCTTCGGCAGCAGGTTTCCGAGGCCGCCGCGCAGCATCCCCTTCTTCCCAAGCTTCTGCACCTGCTTCATCATTCCGCGCATGGTCTCGAACTGCTTCAGCAGCTTGTTGACCTCCTGCACCGAGGTGCCGGAACCGGCGGCGATGCGCTTGCGGCGCGAAGCCTTGATAAGGTCGGGGTTCTTGCGCTCCGCCTTGGTCATCGAGGAGATGATCGCCTCCTGGCGCTTGATCATCCCGTCGTCGACGTTGGCGTCCTTCAGCTGGTCCTTGATCTTGCCGATGCCCGGCAGCATTCCCATCAGGCCGGACATGCCGCCCATCTTGCGGAGCTGCTTCAGCTGCATCGCCATGTCGTCGAGGTCGAAGCCCTGGCCCTTCTCCATCTTGCGGGCGAGCTTTTCGGCCTCGTCCTTGTCGATGGTCTCGACAGCCTTCTCCACCAGCGACACCACGTCGCCCATGCCGAGGATTCGGCCGGCGATGCGGTCGGGATGGAAGGGCTCCAGCGCGTCGATCTTCTCGCCGACGCCCAGCAGCTTGATCGGCTTGCCGGTGATCTGGCGCATCGACAGGGCGGCACCGCCACGCGCGTCGCCGTCGATGCGGGTCAGCACGATGCCGGTGATGCCGACCTTGTCGTTGAAATTGGTGGCGACGGTGACGGCGTCCTGGCCGGTCATCGCGTCGGCGACCAGCAGGGTTTCCACCGGCTTCGTCGCGTCGCGGACCGCCGCGACCTCCGCCATCAGCTCCTCGTCGATGGCGAGGCGGCCGGCGGTGTCGAGCATGACGACGTCGTAGCCTTCGAGACGGCCGGTCTCGATGGCGCGCTTGGCGATGGCGACCGGGTCCTGGCCCGGCACGATCGGCAGCGTGGCGACGCCGGTCTGCTCGCCGAGAACCTTCAGCTGCTCCTGGGCGGCCGGACGGCGGACGTCCAGCGAGGCCATCAGGACCTTCTTGCGGTCCTTCGTCTTCAGGCGCAGCGCGATCTTGGCGGTGCTGGTGGTCTTGCCCGAGCCCTGGAGACCGACCATCAGGATCGGCACCGGAGCGGCGGCGTTCAGGTTGATCTCGGCGCCTTCGCCCAGCATCTCCACGAGATTGTCGTGGACGATCTTGATGACCTGCTGGCCGGGGGTGACCGACTTCAGCACCTCCTGCCCGACGGCGCGTTCCTTCACCTGGGTGACGAACTGCTTGACGACGGGCAGGGCGACGTCAGCCTCCAGCAACGCCACGCGAACTTCGCGCAGTGCGGCGGAGACGTCCTCCTCGGTCAGCGCGCCACGGCGGCGCAGCTTGTCGAAGATGTCGCCCAGGCGTCCGGTCAGGCCTTCGAACATGCGATACTCGTTCCCCAGTTCCGGGTCCAGCGTCAGAGCCGCCACCCGCACAAGCACGAAAGCGCCAGTGCGCGAATTTCGCGGACTGGCGGAGATACCCGGCGTTGGGCCGGGGTACCCGGTCTATCGACTTTGCGGAAGACAGGTCGGCGGACCATAGAGAAGCCGGCAGGCCGAGTCAACCGTCGCAGTCGGTCTTTTGCCGTCGTCCTTACGTCTGCCTTGCCCGGTGGCGGTTATCGGCCCCAAGCTTGTCACAAGCCATCAACCCTTAACCAAATTTTGGCGACTCTTTCGGATTATGAGTCATCAAATAGAGAAGGTATGCCGGCGATGTCGTCCGCCCAGGGCTTTGGGTCCAACAGCCCGCGAACCAAGCTGACCCAGAGCCAGCTCAACGCGATCCTGTTGCGACACCAGGCATTCCGCAAAAGCCAGCCCGGCGGCGTGCGCGCCAACCTGAAGATGCGCGACCTGTCGCATCTCGATCTCTCCGGCATCGACCTGTCGGACGCCGACCTGTCGGGGGCGAAGCTGTTCAGCGCCCGGCTGACCGGCGCCAACCTCGCCAACGCCAACCTCTATGCCGCCGACCTGCGGCTCGCCAACCTGGAGAAGGCCGATCTGCGCCGGGCCGACCTGCGCGGCGCCTGCCTGCGCGGTGCCGTGCTGAGCGAGGCGACGCTGGTGGAGGTCGACCTGCGCGACGGCACGCTGCTGCATTACGACTCCAGCGGCGAGATGTACGCCCACGAGTATGAGGATTCCGTCCTGACGTCGGAACTGACGGCGGCGACCATCCGCGGCGCCGACCTGTCGCGGGCCAAGATCGCCAACGCCTTCGTCATGCAGACCGACCTGACCGACGCCGTCCTGCGCGGTACCAAGTTCATGCGCGCCAACCTGACCGGCTCCAACCTGACCGGCTGCGACCTGACCGACGCCGACCTGACCGAGGCGAACCTGTCGGGCGCCCGGCTGTCCGGGGCGGTGATGACCGGCTGCGCCATCAACCGCACCAATTTCAGCGGCGCCACGCTGATCGGCGCCATTCTGGACGCGGCGCAGATGCGCTCGCCCAACCTGCAGGCGGCGGTGCTGGCCAAGACGCTGGAGAACCCGGAAGACGATCTGCGCGAAATGCTGATGGAGCATCTGAGCTGGATCGACAGCGGCGGCAAGGCCGGCAAGCGCGCCGACCTGTCGGCGCTGGACCTGTCGGGGCGCAAGCTAGACGGCATCAACCTGTCGGCGGCGATCCTGCAATGCATCGCGTTGCGCGGCGCCAACCTGTCCGGCGCGTCGATGGCGATAGCCGACATGTCGCTGGCCGACCTGCGCAAGGCCGACCTGTCGAAGGCCGATCTGCGCGGGGTGAATTTCGAACGCGCCACCCTGACCGGCGCCAACCTGACCGGCGCCCAGCTCGGCCCCGTCCATATCCAGACGATGAGCGGCCATGTCTGGCGGGCCAACCTGCAACGCGCCCGGCTCGGCATGGCGCTGCTGTGCAAGGCCGACCTGCGCAAGGCCAATCTTTCCGGTGCCAATCTCGCCGGGGCCGACCTGACCGGCGCCAACCTCAGCGAGGCCGACCTGACCGGCGCCGACCTGACCGGTGCGGTGCTGGACGGCGCCACGATGGACCAGGCGATCGTCGAGGAGGCGATCGGACTGGCCAGCTGAGCGGTCGGTTCAGGGCTCCGATTTCTCAGGCGGAAGGCCCGCCCCGCCGGGCCATCCAGTCGCCGGAGCCGTAGACGCTGCGGACATGGTGAACCAGCAGGTTGCGGGCGTCGATCAGCTGGCCCATCCGCTCGCGACAGGCGACGATGCCGGTGTCCGGGTGATAGACCGGCGCCAGTTCGCGGAAGCGCCGCCGCACCTGATCCTCGTCGAAGCACCATTCATTGACGAAGCCGAACAGCTGGGCGGCGTCGCGCACATGCGTGATGCGGCCGTCGAGCGGCTGGAAGGACAGGCGTTGCAGCGCGTGGGCCAGCGTCTTGTTGCGGTAGCCCAGCGTCTCCACCGCGGCTTCGAGCCGGCGGACATCCTCGCCCGGCAGGATGCGGGCGCCGGGATCGGCAAGCGCCAGGGCGGCGGCCAGCGCCTTGCGGATCGCAGCGTCGCTGGCGTCGGTCTCCCCGACCTCCAGCAGCGCCTCTCCCTCCGGATCGTGCAGGCCAGGATCGGCTCCCGCCTTCGGCGCCAGCAGCAGGGCGGCGGCGACAAGCATCGGCACCCCTGCCCCGCGGGCGGCGGCAAGCTCCAGAACGGCGGCACGGAAACGGGCGCCGCAGGGCACGGCCCGGCCGGGGGTGGGTGAGGAAACGGTCTCTTCCGGTGCGGTCATCGTCGGCGCCAACACTTGGTGGAAGCGGGCGCGAGTCTACGCAATCGCCGGAGTCGCCGCAATCGCACCGATGGATGCGGGCCCAGGGATAAATGAGGCTGGATAAAAGTGGGTGGATGACGGGGATGTGAGGATCCGCTTCTGGATCACTGCGCCTTCATCGCCCCGGGCTTGGCCGGCAGCCGGTCGAGCAGTTCGCCGATATAGGCGGTCTCGTCCTTGCCGGCCATGGCGGCGAAACCCTTCAGCATCTGGCTGCCGAAGGTGAAGACGCTGGCGAGGTCGATGCGCCACGCCCCGCCCTCGCGGACGAAATCGGCAGGGACCAGCGCCGGCCGGTTGTCGACCATCAGCAGGCCCGACGCCCGGTCGCCCTTGACCCGCACCGGCCCCAGCGCGCTGCGGGAGATGACGTTGGGTCCGAGCCAGCCGGCTTTCAGCGCATGGTTGGCGATGTCGCCGACCGACATGCGCCGCAATTCCGCCGGGCCGAGATAGCGGCGCAGCCCCATGGCGGCGAAGCGCTCCGCCGGCTCCAGCCGTTGCAGGGGCGCATCGCCGGGCTGGCGGGCGGCGTCGCGCACCGACTCCAGCGCCTTGACCGAATTGCGGGTGAGCAGCGGGATCACCGCCGATCCGCGCTTCTCGGACAGCGCCGTGCGGGCGGCGTCGAAGGTGGCGGCGACCTCGCGCTCCTCCGGCGTTTCGCGCGGTGGGGCGGCGAAGCTGGTGGCGGCGGCGATCAGGACGACGAAGAAGGCGAGAAAGGCGACACGCATACCGGAGGGAACCCGAAAACAGAGGAAAACGTCACGCCTTCTCCTCGACACCGAAAAATTCGAGCTGCCAGCGCATCTCTTCATCGGTCATCGGATAGTGCGTGCCGTCCCGAGCATTAAGCGCTGTTTTTGGCGGAATCTGGGCGAGCCGCAACTGCACCTGCCGGGCGAAGCGCATGGTCAGCCCGGCGCGCCAGACCAGGGCGGTGACGGCGCGCGGCGCATGGGTGGCAACGATGCGGTCCACCACCGGCAACGGAATCTGCGAAAGCTCCGCCAGGGCGGCCATGACGAAGCCGCGGTCGCCCTCCACCATCGAGCCCTCGATCAGCTTCTCGGTCAGCTTGCCTTCCTTGTTCAGGCGTGCCGCCTTGTCGCTGGGGCGTTCGACCGGCTTCTCCGGCCCGGCGGCGCCGCCGACCGCCTCCTCGCCGAAATCGACAGGGCCGAGCGGCAGGCCGGGTGCCGCGCCGCCCGCCGCCTGCCCCACCCGCTGGCGCACCGCCTCCACCAGCCCGCGCGCGGCAGCCGGATCGAGGTCGTCGCGGTCCTGCAGGACCTTCAGCAGATTGTCGGCGACGAAGCTGGCCAGCCGCGCCACCGCGCGGGCCGGCAGCCGCGGGCGGCGGACCAGCGGCGAATGCCAGGGCTCGTGCTGCGGCGCCTGATCGAGGATGCGGTCGAGCGTCTCTTCGCGGATCTGGGCCGACGGGTTGCCGAGCAGCGCCGTCACCGCCGCCTCGTCGTCCGAACGCGCGATGGCGTCGGCGACGGAGGCGCTGACATTGTGCCGGCTGGCGATGGCGGTCATCGCGCCGCGCACCGGCCCCTTCATGATGATATCGGTCAGATCCTCCTCGGTGAGGATCGGCGAATGCTGCAACACGGGCCCGCAGACCGACAGCTCGACGTCGCGGGCCAGCCGGTTGATCACGCCGTGCGGGGCGTTGGGCAGGTCCTTCAGCGCTTCGGCCAGGATGCCGCGCACCTCCGTCGCCTGATCGCGGGCCAGCGTTTCCAGGCATTCCACTGTCAGCCGTTCGATCTGCATCGCCTGGTCGGCCGACAGCTCCGGCAGCAGGCGGGCGATCTTGCGCGCCACCGCCTGCCGCACCATGACCTCGCGGTCCTTGGCCAGCAGCAGGTCGGCCTGCCGCGGGGTGCCGGCATTGGTGGCGATGGCGCGCCGCACCTCGGCCGCGGCATCGGCGGCAAGGAAATACAGCAGCTCCGGCCGGGTCTTGGGATGTTCGGCGACCTTCCGGCGAACCGCCGGATCTTCGCTCTGCACCATCCGCTTGGCGGATTCGTAGTCGGCGGGGTCGAGGGTCTCGGGACGCGGATTGGCAGGCGGGGTCACGGGATGGGCTCCGCGGCGGAAACATCGGAGGAGGGTGGCTGAGCGGCCGCCCGATAGGCAGGGGCCAGGGCGAAATGGCCCTTGCCGCTCTTCTTGGCGTCGTACATGGCGGCATCGGACCGGTCGGTCAACTCCCGCACCGATTCGCCGCGGCCGGGGGTGTGGACGGCAATGCCGATCGACAGGCCCAGCGGTTTTTCAGGACTGGCCGACAGGTGGGCCAGATCGCGCATGCCGTTCAGCAGCCGTTCGGCGACGATGCGGGCCTTCGCCTCGTCGGTGCGGCCCAGCCACAGCACGAACTCGTCACCGCCCAACCGGCCCGGCAGGTCGCCCGGCCGCACCCCGGTGCTCAGCAGCGTGCCGATGGCCTTCAGCACGGCATCGCCCTGCTGGTGGCCGTGCAGGTCGTTGACCGCCTTGAAATTGTCGAGGTCGACATAGAGCAGGGCCGACGGTCCGCTGTCCGGCCGGGAGATCGATTCCTCCAGCCGTTCGAAGAAGGTGCGGCGGTTGAACAGGCCGGTCAGCCCGTCGCGCTCCGACAGGCGGCGCAGCCGCTCCTGGTAGGCGAGATGGGCGTGCGCGATGCCGATATGGTCGGCCACGCCCGACATCAGATGGCGGTCGTCCTCGTCCCACGGCTCCGAATCGCCGGTACGCCAGACCAGCAGCGCACCGTTCGCCGCCTGCCGGTACTCCGTCCGCTCGCCGATCAGCTGCACGTCGCCCAGCCGGTCGGTCACCAGCCCTTCGTTGTTGGCGATGCGGTCGAGCAGGGCGGTGCCGACCTCCGGCAATTTCGCCCCGAACTCCGCAACCAGCGACAGGACGACACGGCCGCCGGCGGCGCCCTCCTCCGCCCGATAGATGCGGCAGCCGTCGGCGCTGAGCGCCCGCGCCGTTTCGGTCGCGGCAACGGCCAGCGCTTCCGCGGCGTCGAGCCGGTCGCGCAGGGTGTGGACGATGTGGCCGAGCAGCCGTTCGCGGTTCCGGATGCGCGCCAGCTCGTTGGAGCGCAGCACCTGCTCGGTCACATCGCGGCAGACGCCGCGGGCGCCGATCCAGTCGCCCTGCACCCCGAACAGCGGCAGGGCGGAGGCGACGACGCAGGCCTGCGTGCCGTCGGCGCTCTTCAGCCACAGCTCGGTCTGGTCGATCGCCCGGCGGCAGTCGAACGGCATCGGCAGGTCTTCCGCCTCCTCCAGCGCCAGGCTGCGCGGGTCGCGGCCGATCAGCGCGTCGGCGGGATAGCCCAGCGCGCCCTTGTGGCTGACGAAGACGAAGGTGCCGTCCGGCCCGGTCTCCCAGGCGAAGTCGGAGGAGACCTCCACCAGATCCTTGTAGCGCCGCCGCGATTCGGTCAGCGTGTGGCGCAGCTGGCGCTCCAGCGTGTCGTCGCGGCCCAGCAGCAGGAACCCGCCGTCGGGCAGCGGCACGCCGGCCCATTCGACGATCATGATCCCGCGCAGCGATTCCACCGGCACCGACCGCAGCCCCGGCGCCACGCTGGACGCCGACAGCCAGTTGCGCAGCTCCGGCAGCCAGCGCGGATCGCTGTCCATCATGTCTTCCGCCTCGGCATTCGCTTCGGCGACGGCCAGCGCCGAATCCAGCCGCAGGGCCGGGCCGGGATACAGCGCGACCAGCGTCACGGGGCCGGTCTGGCCGCCGGTGGAGGCGGAAGCGGTGGCGAAGGTACCGGTGGTCAGAAGAAGGTCCACGGCAATCCCAGAGGGCAATCCACGAGGCTTGCGGGCCACGAGGCAGGCGGAGCGGAAACCTTTGGCTGTAAACCATTACAAGGTCTGGTCCATGCTACCTCTTTAGGGGTTAATCTTCAATCAACCAACGACGCGGGGAACTCCCCATAGCGGCGGCTTGGCCAAAGGGCGGCTGCGCGCCTGCGACCATGTGAAGCGCCTTGCGGCCGGCTGGCGGCGGCCCCATTCTTGGGGGATGACCGTCCCGACCTCCCCCCAGGACAAGGCCGCCGCACCGGCGCCCAGTTCCACGACCGACTCCACGTCCGGCCCCGCGACCGATCCCCTCGCCGCCCTGCGCGACCGCGCCGTGTGGATCTTCGACCTCGACAACACGCTCTATCCGGCGTCCTGCAACCTGTTCGCCCAGGTCGACCTCCGGATCAACGAGTTCATCGCCGCCCATTTCAACATCGGGATGGACGAGGCGCGGGTGCGGCAGAAGCACTTCTTCCGCGAATACGGCACCACGCTGCGCGGCTTGATGATGGAGCATGACGTCGATCCGGTCGCCTACATGGACTATGTCCACGACATCGACGTGACCGGGGTCCAACCCTCCGCCCTGCTGGCCGACGCGCTGGCGCGGCTGCCCGGCCGCAAGATCATCTACACCAACGGCTCGGTCCGCCATGCCGAGAACGTTGCCGGCCGACTCGGCATCCTCGACCGGTTCGACGCGGTGTTCGACATCGCCGCCGGCGGCTTCGTGCCGAAGCCCGATCCCCGCCCCTATGTCACGCTGGTGGAACGCCACGGCGTCGATCCGGCCGACGCCTGCATGGTGGAGGACATCGCCCGCAACCTCGCCCCCGCCCACGCGCTGGGCATGACCACCGTCTGGGTCCGCGGCGAGAAGGAGTACGAGAAGGCCGGCGTCGGCGCCGGGGTCCACATCGACCACACCGTCGACGACCTGCCCTCCTGGCTGGCCGCGGTGGCGGGGGTTTAAGGGAGGAGTTCGGGGGCTTTGTCGCAAACCGGCCGATGCCGGCCGCGGGTATGGTTGACAGGGGCCGCGATGCGGCTCCATGGTGCCGTCCCTTGGACAATCGACAGCAGAACGACCGCGCCATGAGCCACGCCAGCCTGCAAGCCATCATCGACGCCGCCTGGGAAAACCGCGCCGATCTCACCACCGCCACCACCGGTTCGGTCCGCGACGCCGTGAATTCGGCGCTCGACGCGCTGGACGCCGGCGACCTGCGCGTCGCGGAGAAGACCGCGGACGGCTGGAAGGTCAACCAGTGGCTGAAGAAGGCGGTTCTGCTGTCCTTCCGCCTGAACGCCAACGAGATGATCCCCGGCGGCCCCGGCGGCTCCTCCTGGTACGACAAGGTGCCGCCGAAGTTCGAGGGCTGGAGCGAAGGCCAGTTCCAGAACGCCGGCTTCCGCGCCCTGCCCGGCGCCATCGCCCGCAAGTCGTCCTACGTCGCCCCCGGCGTCATCCTGATGCCGAGCTTCGTCAATGTCGGCGCCTATGTCGACAGCGGCACCATGGTCGACACCTGGGTCACCGTCGGCTCCTGCGCCCAGATCGGCAAGAACGTCCACCTGTCGGGCGGCGTCGGCATCGGCGGCGTGCTGGAGCCGTTGCAGGCCGATCCGGTCATCATCGAAGACAACTGCTTCATCGGTGCCCGCTCGGAGATCGTCGAGGGCGTGATCGTCGAGGAAGGTGCGGTCATCTCCATGGGCTGCTACATCGGCGCCTCGACCAAGATCATCGACCGCCACACCGGCGAGATCTTCATGGGCCGCGTCCCGGCCTATTCGGTCGTCGTCCCCGGCTCGCTCCCCGGCAAGCCGCTGCCCGACGGCACCCCGGGCCCGAGCCTGTACTGCTGCGTCATCATCAAGCGCGTCGACGAGAAGACCCGCTCCAAGACCGCGATCAACGACCTGCTGCGGGATTGATCCGACAGCAGGTCCAGCGTCACCCCCGCGAAGGCGGGGGTCCAGGCGTCGCATACAGCACTCCGGCCCCTGCACCTGGATCCCCGCCTTCGCGGGGATGACGACCGGCGGAGGCCGGGCCGGTTGGAAAAGAGCCGCATGACCATCGACCCCGTTGCCCTCGCCCAGGATCTGATCCGCTGCCCCAGCGTCACGCCGCGCGACGACGGTGCGTTGGGCGTGCTGGAGGCGGCGCTGGCGCCGATGGGCTTCACCTGCCACCGCCTGCGCTTCCAGCAGGAGGGAACCGAGCCGGTGGAGAATCTCTATGCCCGGCTCGGCACCGAGGGTCCGAACTTCTGCTTCGCCGGCCACACCGACGTGGTGCCGCCGGGCGACCGGGGCTGGACGGTCGATCCCTTTGCGGGCGAGGTGATGGGCGGGCGCCTGTTCGGCCGCGGTGCGGTGGACATGAAGGGCGCCATCGCCGCCTTCGTCGCCGCCGTGTCGCGCCGGCTGGAGGACGGGCCGCCCGCTGGCTCGATCAGCCTGCTGATCACCGGCGACGAGGAAGGGGTTGCGATCAACGGCACCCGCAAGGTGTTGGACTGGCTGGCCGAGCGCGGCGAACGCATCGATGCCTGCGTGGTCGGCGAGCCGACCAACCCCAAGGCGCTGGGCGACATGATCAAGATCGGCCGGCGCGGCAGCCTGACCGGATTCCTGACCGTGTTCGGCGCGCAGGGCCACGTCGCCTATCCGCATCTGGCCGACAACCCGCTGCCGCGGCTGGTCCGCATGCTGGCCGCCATCACCGAACACCCGATGGACGAAGGCACGGCGCATTTCCAGCCCTCCACCCTGGCGCTGACCACCATCGACGTCGACAACACGGCGACCAACGTCATTCCGGCGCAGGGCAAGGCGACCTTCAACATCCGCTTCAACGACGCCCACACCCCGGCCGGCATCGAGGCGTGGCTGCGCCAAACCTTTGATACCGTCGGCGGCGCCTATGAGCTGGAGGTCTACTGCTCCGGCGACAGCTTCGTCACCCCGCCGGGTCCGCTGACCGAGCTGGTGGCCGAGGCGGTGGAGGGGGTGACCGGACGCCGTCCGGACTATTCGACCACCGGCGGCACGTCGGACGCACGCTTCATCAAGAATGTCTGCCCGGTGGTGGAGTTCGGGCTGGTCGGCCAGACCATGCACAAGGTGGACGAATATTGTTCGGTGGAGGATCTGCGCCAGCTGACCGCCATCTACGAGTCGATCCTGAAGGGCGTGTTCACGCGCCTTGCCGGGTGAGAGGTCTGACCGGGACACCACGATGCCGCTGACCACGCCCGCCATCCTGTCCGCGCTGACCGGCGCCTGGCGGCTGGCCCGCTTCGACCGCACGGGGATGGAGTTCTTCGACCGCACGCCGGACGGTGCGCTGAATTCCTTCTACGCCGCCCTGGTGGTTCTGCCGGCCTATGCGCTGCTGCTGGCGATCCGCCTGTGGGACCAGCTGGACGGCACCCCGGTCCTGCAACTGGTGACGGTGGAGGGCATCGCCTACGTCGTCAGCTGGACCGCCTTCCCGCTCGCCCTGTTCCGCATAGCGGCGCTGCTGGGCAAGGAGCAGCTCTATCCCGGCGCGCTCGCCGCCTACAACTGGTCGGCGGTGGTGCAGATGGGGATCTACCTGCCTGCCATCCTGCTGTCCGCCACCGGCCTGCTGCCGTCGGGCGTGTCCGAAGCGCTGGTCTTCGGCGTCATGATGGCGATGCTGACCTACCAGTGGTTCGTCCTGCGCACCGCCCTGTCGCTGTCGGGTCTGGTTGCGGTCGCCCTGGTGATGCTGGACCTGTTCCTGTCTGCCGCGATCAGCGATCTGGCGGACGGAATGCTGTGAACGGGATGTCGTGAGGGCCAGGGAAGCCCTCACGACACCCTGACCCATTACCCTTGCGTGCTGACGCCCGCGTCGGCGAAAGTCGCCATGCCGGCGTGGCAGGCGACGGCGGACTTGACGATGTTGATCGCCAGCGCCGCACCGGACCCCTCGCCCAGCCGCATGCCGAGATCGAGCAGCGGCTCCTTGCCGATCAGCTGCATCAGGCGGGTGTGGCCCGGCTCGACCGAGCGGTGCGCGACCATGCAGTGGTCGAGCGCGCGGCGGTCGGCCTTGTAGAGCACCGCGGCGGCGGCGGTGCAGGCGAAACCGTCGAGCAGGACCGGAACGCGGGCGACGCGGGCGGCCAGGATGGCGCCGGCGATGGCGGCGAACTCGTAGCCGCCGAGGCAGCGCAGCGCCTCGAACGGGTCGTCCTTGGCCTGCGGGTTGGCGGCGACGCCGGCCTCCACCGCGGCGATCTTGCGGGCGAGCCCCTCGTCGTCGATGCCGGTGCCGCGGCCGGTCCAGTCGGCCGCCTCGCCGCCGAACAGGGCGAGGCAGAGCGCCGCCGCCGAGGTCGAGTTGGCGATGCCCATCTCGCCCAGCGACAGCAGCTGGACGCCCATCTCCACCGCCATCATGCCGTAGGCCATGGTGCGGCAGCATTCCTCCTCACCCATGGCCGGGCCCTGGGTGAAGTCGGCGGTCGGGTTCTCCAGGTCCAGCTCGTAGACGCGCAGGTCGGCGTCGGCGACCTCGCAGAGCTGGTTGACCGCCGCCCCGCCGTTCTGGAAGTTGGCGACCATCTGCACCGTCACCTCGGCCGGATAGGCCGAGACGCCGCGGGCGGCCACGCCATGGTTGCCGGCGAAGACGGCGACGCGCGGACGGCGGGCTTCGGCCGGATGCTGGCCCTGCCACGTCGCCATCCACTGCGCGATCTCCTCCAGCCGGCCGAGCGAGCCCGCCGGCTTGGTCAGCTGCCGTTCGCGCTGGAGGGCCGCGGTGCCGGCCTCCAGGTCGGGGCCGGGCAGGTTGCGCACGAGCGCGCGGATTTCCTCGAAGGTGACGGCAGGCTGCTGGTTGCTCATGATCGGTCCTGAGGGGTGAGCGCCAAAAACGGCGCGACCTTGCACCCATCCGGCCATCAAGTCAAAGCGCCAGCGTAGGGCATTATGCCGCCTTGGCGACCGCGTCGGTTCCGGCAGCGCCCGCGGTGGCGCCGGCGACCGGCGTCGCCGATTCCGACCCGACGATCCGGCCCAGTCCCAGGCCGAAGCCCATGGCGACGCCGGTGCCCGACGACTGGTCGGTGCGCACCGGCTCGTCGCGCATGCGGCGATGCTCCTTGTCGCGCAGGCGGGCCGGGCGGCCGCTGACGCTGTCGACCTCATCCGGCGTCTCCAGCGCGTTCAGCGCCAGCACCTGATAGATCGACAGCGGCGTGCCGTTCAGCGCCTTGGCCGGTGCCGTCGGCACCTGGGTGGTGAAGCCGTCCGGCATGTCCTGCTTGCGCACCGCGTCGTTCGCCACCTGGGCCGGGGCGAAATTCGCCATCGGGTTTTCGGAGAATTTCGAGGCGAAGCGGTCGTAGATCTCCTTCAGCGACTTCGCCTTGCCGGTGGCCTTGTCGTAGAAGACGTTCTTGTTGGCGGCGGCGGCGTCGGGGAAGACGTCGCGGGCGGTGCGGCCGGGGTTCTCCTGCATCGCGTTCAGGAACTTCGACGCGCCGCCGGCCCCCAGGAAATGCGCCATGTACAGCTCGGTCGAGCCGATCTTGCCGTCGACCGTCTCCTCCAGATACTCCTTGTTGTCGCGGGTGTATTCCGCGGCCATCAGGGCCGACGCGGTCGGATCCTTGCGCAGATCCAGGATCTCCTTCTTCATCTCCGGATCGGAGACATAGGGCCGGCCGTCGCCGCGGGTCTGGATGGCGTTGGCGTATTTGCCATAGCCGTGGTCGGCGCCATGCTCCTTCATCGTCTGCAGCCAGGTGCTGTCGATGAACTGGTAGAGCCCCGTCGCCGAGGAGGAGGAGGACTTTACGTCCGTGCGGTAGCCGCTCTCCACGGCAGCTTTTTCCATGAGGTAGGAAAAATCGACCCCCGTCTTCGCACTGGCATTGCGCACAGCAGCCTCCACAGTGGCCGGCCCGCGCGAGGCGCTGGCGGCCTGGGCGGCGGCGTTGCTGGGATTGCCGAGGGCGGAAGCGTAGGTCATGGGTCGATCCCCGTGTGAAGGCCCCGATGGGAGGCAGCCTCTCCTATGCAGACGCCGTGCCAGTCGGGAGAAGGCTTGATGCCGCCCTGCCGCGGGCCTAGCCTTGACGATGGAGATGGACGCGGCATCCCGCCCTCTCGCCAAGCGCCATCCGATGCTGTATGTTAACCTATAGGTAAACCAAACAATTCGCCCCCTACAAATCTGCCCTGGGAGACTCGCCCCGCCATGACCTACACCGCTCCGGTCGACGATCTGCGCTTCGTCCTGAACGAGGTGGTCGGCCTCGACGCCATCGCCGCCCTGCCCCATTGCGACAGCGCCGCCCCCGATCTGGTCGACGCCATCCTGGAGGAGGCCGGCAAATTCGCCTCCGGCGTGCTCGCCCCGCTGAACCGGGTGGGCGACAAGGAAGGGGCCAAGCTGGAGAACGGCGTCGTCCGCACCGCGACCGGCTGGAAGGAGGCCTACGGCCAGTTCACCGAAGCCGGCTGGAACAGCCTGCCCTTCGAGCCGGAGTATGGCGGACAGGGCCTGCCCTGGACGGTCGCCTTCGCGGTCAACGAGATGTGGCAGGCCGCCAACCTGTCCTTCGGCCTGTGCCCGCTGCTGACCCAGGGTGCCGTCGATCTGCTGACCGAGCATGCGAGCGACGAGCAGAAGGCGGTCTATCTGTCGAAGATGATCTCCGGCGAATGGACCGGGACGATGAACCTGACCGAGCCGCAGGCGGGCAGCGACCTCGCCGCGGTGCGGACAAAGGCGGTGCGGGCCGGCGACGGTAGCTATCGCATCACCGGCCAGAAGATCTTCATCACCTATGGCGAGCATGACCTGACGGAGAACATCGTCCATCTGGTGCTGGCCCGCCTGCCCGACGCCCCGGCCGGCATCAAGGGCATCAGCCTGTTCATCGTGCCGAAATTCCTGCCCAACGCCGACGGCACGCCGGGCCAGCGCAACGACCTGCGCTGCGCCAGCCTGGAGCACAAGCTGGGCATCATGGCCAGCCCGACCGCTGTCATGGCCTATGGCGACGACGAGGGCGCCATCGGTTACCTCGTCGGCGAGGAGAACCGCGGCATCGAATACATGTTCACGATGATGAACAACGCCCGGCTCGGCGTCGGCATCCAGGGCGTCGCGATTGCCGAGCGCGCCTATCAGCAGGGCCGCGCCTACGCCAGGAGCCGCGTGCAGAGCAAGGATCTGGCCGATCCCAGGGGCTCCGGCGTCGCCATCATCAAGCATCCGGACGTGCGCCGCATGCTGCTGGACATGCGCGCCAAGACGGAAGCCGCCCGCGCTCTGGCGCTCTATGCCGGCACGCAACTGGACATTTCCCGCCACCACGAGGATCCGGCGGTGCGGGCTGCCGCCACGGCGCGGGTCGATGTGCTGACCCCCATCGTCAAGGCGTGGTCGACCGACATCGGCTGCGAGGTCGCCTCCACCGGCGTGCAGATCCATGGCGGCATGGGCTTCATCGAGGAGACGGGGGCGGCCCAGCATTACCGCGACGCCCGCATCACCCCGATCTACGAGGGCACCAACGGCATCCACGGCAACGACCTGACCTTCCGCAAGACCGGCCGCGACAAGGGGGCGGCGGCCCGTGCCTTCGTCGCCGACATGCGGGCGACGGTGGAGGAGCTGGGCGCCGCCCCCGGCGACGACCTCGCGGTGATCCGGACCGAGCTGTCGGCCGGGCTCGATGCGCTGGACCGCGCCATCGACTGGATGGTCGCGACCCAGGCGGAGGGCGACCTGCAAGGGGCCGCCGCCGGTGCCGTGGCCTACCTGAAGCTGTGGGGTACGGTTGCCGGCGGCTGGATGCTCGCCCGCTCGGCAATGAAGGCGATGGCGGGCCTGCGCCAGCCCGGCGCCAACGCCTCCTTCCTGGAAAGCAAGCTGATCGTCGCCCGCTTCTACGCCGAGCAGGTTCTGGCGACCGCCCCGGCCCTGCTGCCGACCATCGCCAGCGCCCGCAACACGGTGATGGCGCTGAGCGAGGAGCAGTTCTGACCGAAGTGTCCGGCCCCTCTCTCCAGGCGGGAGAGGGGCCTTCCCTGCGTTGCCCAACCCGATCCTTCCGTCGGCTCCCGACAGCCCCGCTTTTTCGGGGAGCTTTGTTATCGCCTATCGAATGAGCATGGTCCTAATGGCCAACTGAACATCCTTGTTATCGGTGATAGCGTCCCATTGTTCGCATCACAAACAAAGATGAAGTCGAAAGCCATGACAAGCACGGAGACCGAGACACGGACTCATTCGGGACGCTGCTTCTGCGGTGCGGTGGAAGTGGAGGTCACCGGATCGCCGGAGGCCATGGGCTATTGCCACTGCCGGTCCTGCCGCTCCTGGTCCGGCGGACCGGTCAACGCCTTCACCCTGTGGAAGCCCGACGCGGTGCGCGTGACCGCGGGAGCCGAACATCTCGCGACCTTCCAGAAGACCCCGCTCAGCCAGCGCCAGTATTGTGCGAAGTGCGGCGGGCATCTGATGACCAGTCACCCGCCGCTCGGCCTCGTGGACGTTTTCTCCGCGACCCTGCCGACCCTGCCCTTCGCCCCCGCCGTCCACGTCAACTATGCCGAGACCGTGCTGCCGATCCGCGACGGCCTGCCGAAGCTGAAGGACTTCCCGGCCGAGTTCGGCGGTTCCGGCGAAACGATGGCGGAATAGCGGCTCCCCTCACCAGTAGCGCATCGCATCCGCGTACAGCCCGCGCAGGTCGTCCTCCGACACCGGGCGCGGGGCGATGGTCAGCAGGCGCTGCTGGGCAGCGGCGCCCCTGACCAGCCCCGGAATGTCGGCCTCGCCATAGCCGAGCGCCGACAGCCCGTTCGGCAGGCCGGTCGCCCGCATCATGCCGATCAGCCGGGTCGCCAGCAGTTCGCCGCCGTCCTCCGGCGACGCGCCGCGCGTGTCGGCGCCCAGCGCCTCGGCGGCGCGCAGATGCGCTTCGGGGGAGGCCGGTCCGGTGAAGCGGAAGGCGGCCGGGGCGTTCAGCACCACCGAGATGCCGTGCGGCACCATCGGCTCCACCGTCTCATAGCCGGTGGCGGTGAAGCTGTGGTTCATCCCCGCCACCGAATAGGACATGGCGTGCGGGATGTGGACGCCGGCATTGCCGAAGGCCAGACCGGCCAGCGTCGCCGCAAACATCAGCGCATCGCGGGCTTCCGAGCAGTCGGGATCGTTGACCGCCCGTTCCAGCCACTGTCCGCCCAGCCGGATCGCTTGCAGGCTGCCGATGTCCGACCACGGGTTGGCGCCTTGGTAGGGCGGGCGCGCCGTCGGCGACTCAGGTCGTGGGCGGGAGCGGAAAGGCCGCGCGGTGTGGCTCTCGATGGCGTGGGTCAGCACGTCGAAGCCGGTGGCGGCGATGGCGCCGGGCGGCAGGCTGTCGATCGTGCGCGGATCGACGACGGCGAGGCTCGGCCTCAGGTAGCGCGACGAGATGCCGGTCTTCACCTGCTTTTCCACATGGTCGAAGATGGCGACGCCGGTGGTCTCGCTGCCGGTGCCGCAGGTGGTCGGGCAGGCGATGTGCGGCTTGACCGGGCCGGGCACCGGGACGCCCTCGCCCAGCGGCTTGTTGACATACGCGAGGAAGTCGGCCGGGTGGGTGGCGTAGAGGTTCGCCGCCTTGGCGGTGTCGATCACCGAGCCACCGCCGATGGAGACATAGCCATCGAAGCCGCCGTCCCGCGCGAAATCGGCGGCGTCGAGGAAGGAGGCGCTGGTCGGCTCTACCCGGCAGCGGTCGAAGACCACCGGATCGACGCCGGCCCGCTTCAACGAGTCGAGCGCCATGGCGAAGGGAGCCGTCGCCGCCACCCGCGGGTCGGTGAACAGCGCCACCCGCGTCATGCCCAGCGACAGCGCGTCGCCGCCCAGCTCCGCCAGCATGCCGGGGCCGAACTTCATCCGCGCCGCCTCGACGGTGAAGCCCTCCTCGCCGTCGGGCAGGATGGGATAGGCGTTGCCGTGCGTGTCGCCTGCCATGAGCGCTGCTCCTCCGGTGGCGGGGGCCGGATTTCCGCTCCGGCCCATCCTTCACCGTATGGGAGCGCCCTCCGCCCGGCCTGTCAATGCGTCCGTTGGTCCAACAGAGTGTCCGTGGGCGACAGCGGCGGTTCCAGCGGCAACTCGGGCGGCGCATCCGGCGGCGTGCCGGGCGCGGGCGGCCGCAGCAGCCGCTGATAGAGCCAGCCGGTGCCGACCAGACAGAGGCCGAGGCCGAGGAAGGAGGCGACGCGGTACATCCCTTCCAGGTCCGACATGTCGCTGAGGAACACCTTGGCGACGACCGCCAGCACGAGAACAAGCCCGGCATGGCGCATCCAGCCCCAGCCGAAGCGGATGCCCGCCACCAGCATCGCCACCGCGAACAGCAGGAAACCGGCCGAATAGCTGTACCATTCGGCGTCCGACATCTCGTAGCCGGACAGGACCGGCCCCTGGAAGGAACGGCGGATCTCCAGCGCCAGATTGGTGGCGATCAGCAGCAGCGGCAGCACCGGGGCGGCACTGCGCAGGGCCGTCGACGGCGGCGGGTCGTACCACAGATAGACCAGCCCCAGCAGGGCCGGCGCGCCATAGGCCAGCAGCAGCCGGTTGACCACCGGCCAGTTCCCCACCCACTCGTCGTTCCACAGCGGGTTCAGCGCCAGCAGATGCAGGAACAGGGCCGCCGTGGCGGCCATCAGCACCAGGAAACGCCGGCCCCATACCGCGACGGGCCGCGCGCTCCACCGCCGGTCGGCCGCCAGCAGCAGGGCAAGGCCGAGCCAGGACAGGGTGTGCAGCGCCACCTCCGCCAGACTGGACGGTGCCACCTGCAGGCTGCCGGCCATCCAGCGGTGGATGCCCAGCGACAGCATCAGCGTGGTGAAGATCAGGGCGCCGGCCTCCAGCACCATCACCACCAGATCGTCGCCCTTCCCGCCGGGAGCGGTCCGCATCCAGCGCGCCGCCACGAGGAAGCCCAACGCCGGCAGGCCATAGCCGTAGGCGATCCAGCCATAGCCCTCGTAATCCAGCACGGAGGGGTTGATCGCCAGCCGGACCAGCACGGCGACCGCCACCAGCAGGGTGACGCCGCGCAGCTCGCGCAAGCTCAACTGCCGCTCCAGCCATGCCAGCACCGGAACCTGCATCGCCAGCGCGACGGTCAGCCACGCCTCCTGCAAGACCATGGTGGCGCCGAGCGCGATGGCGCCGGTGGCCCCGGCGGCGAAGGCGGCCAGCCCCAGCGAGGCGCCCGGCCGGTGGCGGTGACGGCCCAGCGGCGTGGTGGCGCCGACCAGCAGCGCCGCCAGCCCCAGCGCCGCCGCCGGCCAGCCGATGGCGGTCTCCGGCGGCTCCACCAGCGCATAGGCCAGCGTCAGCAGGGCGAGCGGCACCAGCGCCGAGATCGAGGCCCACAGCGCCGCCCGCCGCGCGTCCCACAGGGCGACGAAGCCGCCGATCCCGAACAGGGCGGCGAATCCGCCGGCGATCCACAGGAAATGCGCGACCGCCGCCGGATAGCCGGCCGGATCGACGACAATCAGCGGCTGGCCGTCGGCATTCAGCGGCGGCGGACTGGCCGGCACATAGGGCAGGCTCCAGGGCGCCAGCGACAGCAGCACGCTCAGCGCCGCGATCCAGGCGACGCCGGCGATCCGTTCCGTCCGCCGACCGCCGATCATCGCCAGCAGGGCGAACAGCCCGAGGACGATCAGCGAGACCGAGCCGTGGGAGTCGATCCAGGTGACGGCGGCGACCAGCACACCGAAGACCGTCGTCGCTGTCATAGCCAGCCGGTCGGCAGGATGGCGCTGCTTGCGCCGGGCCCAGTCGGGCAAAGCCGTGCGCCAGCCGGTGGCGGGGGACGGCTCCGGCAGCGTCAGGTCCAGCACGCCGCGCACCGCCGGCACCAGGAACAGCGCCGAGGTCAGCAGCAGATAGACGCCGGTCGGCAGTTCGTCGCCGCTGCGCCAGGGATCGATCATCCACAGCAGCGGCCACAGCGCGGCACCGGCCAGCGCGCCCCAGCCGAGCCAGCGCCAGCCGCGATACAGCACCACCCCCATCCCGGCGCCGTTCAGCGCCAGCAGATAGGCGAACAGGCTCCAGGCGTCCGGGTTGCCGGTGGACACCAGAAGGGGCGAGACATAGCCGGCCAGCAGCCCCAGCGCGGCGATGAGCGGTCCTTGCAGCAGCGACAGGCCGATGGCGGCCAGCGACAGGCCGGCCAGCAGCACGAAGGCGACCAGCGGGTCGAACAGGCCGAACAGGGCGAAGCCGCCATAGACGCTGATGAAGGCGGTGAACAGGCCGGCGGCGGTCAGGGCCGGCGGCACGTAATCCGGCTGCAAAGCGGCGACGGCGCGCTGCATCGGCCGGCGGCGCAGCCACTCACCCCCCACCATCAACCCCAGGCCGGCAAGCAGCCCCAGCGCGACGCGGACCGACGGCCCGAGCCAGCCGTGATCGACCGACAGCTTGATGAAGAAAGCCGCCGCCAGCGCCATGGTGCCGCCGCCGAGCCAGATCAGCCAGCGCGAGGCCAGCGAGTCCTCCAGCTCGCGCCACCCCGTCCGCGCCGCCGCCGGAGCCGCGGGTTGCGGGGTGGTCTGCGGGGTTGGTGGCGGCACCGGCTCTTCCGCCCCGGATGCGAAGACCGGTTCGCCGACCGCCTCCGGCGGCGCCTCGACCTCCGGGACCGCGGCCTCGGCGGGTTCGGCTTCCGCTGCCGCTTGCGGTGGCAGGCCCCCGCTCAGCGCCTTGTCCAGCCTGCCGCGCAGAAGGGCGATCTCCGCCGCCTGCGCCTTCAGCCGCCGGTCGAGCCGGTGGGTGAGGAAGCCGAAAATCAGCAGTAGGACAACGAACTCCATGACCGCACCGCCTGCACGCCGTTGCCCCGACTTCGGGGACGTTTCGTCGCAGGATAGCTGTGCAACAATGCACTGTCTCGGTCGTGCTGGAGGCTCCCCCAATGGAGAGTCCCGCCGATGAACGGCAACCGGTTCAGATCTGGAGCGCTTGCAGCCGCGCCATCGTCGCCAGCGCGTCGTCGACGGCATGGAAGTCGGCGGTGTTGTCGAAAACGCACCAGACCGGCCGCAGCGCCGCCTCCGCCACCAGCCTCTCGGCCAGCGCATCCAGCACCGCCGGTTCGTAGGCCGAGCGGTACATCACCGGCGATCCATGCAGCCGCCAGTAGCGCAGGCCGTCCCAGCCGCCCGGCTCGCCCGCCTCCGGCACCGGAGCGGGATCGGCGGCGACACGGGCGACGCGGTGGGCGACCAGCAACGCCTCGGCCGCGTCGGTGAACCAAGTAGCGTGGCGCGGCTCGCACACCAAATCGCCATCGAATCGGGCGCGCAGCAGCGTGAAGAAATCCTCCGCCACCGCCCGGTCGAAGCGCAGGCTGGGCGGCAGCTGGACCAGCAACGGACCGAAACGGTCGCCCAGCATGCCCGCCTCGGCCAGGAAACGGTCGAGCGCCGCCTCCGCGCCGACCAGCCGGGCCTCGTGGCTGATCGCCTTGGGCAGCTTCACCGCGAAGCGGAACCCGAGCGGGGTCGAGGCCGCCCAGCGCGCCCAGGTCTCCGACTTGTGCGGGCGGTAGAAGCTGCTGTTCACCTCGGTCATCGGCATGACGCGGGCGGTGCGCTCCAGATGGGTGCCGTCCACGGGAAAGGCGGGGGCCGAGAGCTTCGGGATGCTCCAGCCCGCGGTGCCGATCCGGATCGGGTGCCCGTTGGCCTGCGGCATCACTCGGCCGGGAGTCCCTGGGGCGGAAGTCCCTGGGCCGTGGCGGCTCCGTCAGTGTCACGGCCGCGGCGGGCGCGCAGCGACTCGGCCTCCACGAAGATGCGGCGGATGATCGGGTATTGGCTGCGGATGCGGCTTTCCAGCGAACAGACGGCGTCCTCCACCTCGCGGGCGTTCAGGCTGTCCTGGAACTCCACCGACAGGTTCAGCAGCACGTCGTCCGGCCCCATATGCATGGTCAGCACGTCGAGCGGGCGCTTCACCCGCGCCTCCTCGCCGACGATGCGGCGGATGCCCTCGACAACGCGGCGGTCGGCCGACTCGCCGATCAGCAGCCCCTTCGACTCGTAGGCCAGCAGCGCCGCAACGACCGCCAGCACCACGCCGATGGCGATGGAGGCGTAGGCGTCGAAGACCGGGTTGCCGGTCACCTCGCCCAGCGTCAGGCCGATGCCGGCCAGCAGCAGGCCAATCAGAGCCGCGGTGTCCTCCAGCAGCACGACGAAGACCGACGGGTTCTTCGAGCGGTGGACGGCGGACAGGATGCCGACGCCGCTCTGGCCGCGGCGGAACTCGCGCAGCGCGACGATCCAGGAAAAACCTTCGAACAGCACCGCGAAGCCCAGAACGGCGAAATTCACCCAGGGGCTTTCCACCGGCTCCGGATGGGACAGCGCGTGCCAGCCGTCATAGATGGACAGGCCGGCGCCGATGCCGAACAGCAGGACCGCGACGACGAAGGACCAGAAATACACCTCGCGCCCATGGCCGAAGGGATGCTGGGGCGTCGGCGGGCGGCGGGCGCGGCGGATGCCGTAGAGCAGCAGAAGCTGGTTGCCGCTGTCGACGACGGAATGGATCGCCTCGCTGAACATGGCGGCGCTGCCGGTCATCGCGGCGGCGACGAACTTGGTCAGCGCGATCATCAGGTTGCCGCCGAGCGCTGCGAGCACGACCTTGGTGGAGCCTTCGGCCAAAACGGGACCCCTTCGCTGGAACGGACGGACTTGCGCAGGAGCAACGTCCATCCGCCGCGGCGGGTTCCCTAAGGGGTCGTCAAGGACCGCGCAGAGTCCGCCAGGCGCAGACCGCGGCGTAATAGACCGAGGTCGCCAGCCACAGGCCGAACAGCCAGCCCGGCCGCGCCGGCTCCAGCACCACCAGCGCGATGCAGCAGAGCAGCCAGACCGTGGTCACCGCGATGTTCAGCGCCATCAGCGCCTTGACACGGAAGGGATGCAGGAACTTGACCGTGGTGAAGGTCAGCAGCCCCAGCGCCACCACCACCGCAGCGTTGAACCAGGGATTGAGGTCGAGCAGCCAGAGATAGAGGGCCACGACGTTCCAGATCGCCGGGAAGCCGACGAAGTAGTTGTCGCCGCTCTTCATCCCGACATTGGCGAAGCAGTAGAGCGCCGTCAGCAGGACCCAGGCCGCCAGCGCGATGCTGACCAGCCCCTCCGGCAGCAGGCCGAAGCGGTGCATGAACACCGCCGGCACCACGACATAGGTCAGGTAGTCGATCACCAGATCCAGCGCCGAGCCGTCGATGCCCGGCAGCACCTGCTTGACCGAGACGCGCCGGGCCAGCGTGCCGTCGACGCCGTCGACGACCAGGGCGATGCCCAGCCACATCAGGCACAGCTTCGCATCGCCCGCCGCCGCCGCGAGAAGGCCGAGCAGCCCCAGCACGGCACCGCTGGCCGTGAAGATGTGAACGCCCCAGGCCGACAGGCGGTGGGTGATTCCGTAGGCGGCGCTCATGCCGATGTTTTCCGTGGGTGGCGAGGACAAGGCGATGACCTGAACGGAGCGGGGCTGGAACGATAGGCGGTGAGGCGGGCGGATTTTCTGACACAGATGGACGCAGATAAACACAGAATTGTGGGGGTCCGAAACCCCCCGGTTCCGCCCACGCTGACCTGCGGGCCCTCTTCTCCCGGCCCCCGATGGTCAGGCCGCCCGCACCCCGCCCTGCCGGAAGGCCGGACGTCCGGCCAGCGCCTCGGGCATCGGGCCGCCGGTCGCCCAGTCCAGCAGTTCCACCGTATGGACCACCGGCAGTCCCGTCCCACCGGCAATCTGGGTGATGCAGCCGAGATTGCCCGCCGCCACCGCCTGGGCCTGGGTGCTTTCGATGGCCGCGACCTTGCGGGCCCGCAGCTCCCCCGCCAGCTCCGGCTGCAACATGTTGTAGGTGCCGGCCGACCCGCAGCACAGATGCGCGTCGGGAATCTCCTTGACCAGGAAGCCGGCGGCGCGCAGCAGGGCGCGCGGCGGCTCCTTGATGCGCTGGCCGTGCTGCATGGAACAGGCGGAGTGGTAGGCGACCGCCTGCCCGGTCTCCACCACCGGCCGGGCCAGCCCGATCTCGTCCATCAGTTCGGTGACATCCCGAGCGAGACCAGCCACCCGTGCCGCCTTGGCGGCGTAGGCGGAATCCTCGCGGAACATGTGGCCGTAATCTTTCACGCTGGTGCCGCAGCCCGACGCATTGATGACGATGGCGTCGAGTCCCCCGCTCTCGATCTCTTTCGTCCAGGCGTCGATGGTCTTCTTCGCGGCGGCGTGGGCGAGATCCTCCTTGCCCATATGGTGCGTCAAGGCGCCGCAGCAGTCGGCCCCCTTCGACACCACCACCTCGACCCCGTGGCGGGTCAGCAGGCGGATGGTCGCCTCGTTGATCTGCGGGGCCAGCACCTGCTGGGCGCAGCCGATCAGCAGGGCGACCCGCTTCTTCCGCGGACCCTCGGCCGGATGCACGCCGGGCCGGTCGCTGTAGCTCGGCGCCGGGACGCTGGAGGGGGTCAGCGCCAGCATGGCGGACAGCCGCTTCGGCAGCATCGCGCGGAAAGGCCGGCCGATGGATGCCCCAAGCACGGCCATGCGGAACAGCCGCGGGTTGGGAAGCACCCGCGCGATCAGGTCACGCAGCGCCCGGTCGGCCGGCGGACGGCTGTGCGTCGCCTCGATATGGGCGCGGGCATGATCGACCAGATGCATGTAATGGACGCCCGACGGACAGGTCGTCATGCAGGACAGGCAGGACAGGCAGCGGTCGATGTGCTTGACCGTGGTTTCGGGCGGCGGGCCTCCCTTCTCCAGCATGTCCTTGATCTGGTAGATGCGGCCGCGCGGGCTGTCCAGCTCGTCACCCAGGATGGTGTAGGTCGGACAGGTCGCGGTGCAGAAGCCGCAATGCACGCATTTGCGCAGGATCTGCTCCGAGTCGCGGATCGCGGCGTCGGCCAGCTGGGCCAGCGAGAAGTTGGTTTGCATCGAGATCGGTCTTCCCGTTACAGACCCGCATACATGCGGCCGGGGTTGAGGATGCCCTTGGGGTCGAAGCTTTCCTTGACCCGGCGGCTGAGCGCCATCAGCGGCTCGGGCAAGGGCTGGAACACGTCCGTCGCCGCGCGCACCGACTCGGGCGCCCGCACCAGCGTGGCATGGCCGCCGACGGAGAGCGCGCCGCGGATCGCCGCGCCTGAGTCGGGCGGTGCCAAATCGGATCGAAGCGCCAGCCAGACCAGCCCGCCGCCCCAGTCATAGAAGGCTTCGACATCAAGCTTCCGGCGGATGGCCTCGACGGTGGCGGGACCGGCCGACGGGGGAACCGAGAGTTTCCAGAGATGGGCGTCGCCGCCCTCCCCCAAGCAGGCTCCCAGCCCTGCCCCGTCCCGCACCTCGCGCCAGACCGCCAGCGACTCGTCGCGACCGAGCACGGCGTCGGCCCGCAGCTCCTCGCGCAGCATGGTGACGCGCGCGGCGACCGATGGGCCGAAGCCCTCCAGCCGCACCAGCGTCGCCGCCCCGCCCGCCCCCGACACCGCGGACACGCCCGACCGCGCGGCGATCCCGGCCGGCAGATGGGCGGCTCCCGACACCTCGTAGGGACTGCGCAGCGCGCGGTCGAGCATCGCCACCGCCGCCTGGTCGTCCAGCCCGGACAGCAGAAGCGTTGCGGTGTCCTCCGGCGCCGGCAGCACCTTCACCGTGATCTCGGTCAGCGCGGTCAGGGTGCCGAACGACCCCGCCATCAGCTTCGGCACGTCGTAGCCGGTGACGTTCTTCACCACCTTGCCGCCGCCCTTGTAGGCCTCGCCCCGGCCGCTGACCCCGGCGATCCCCAGCGTATGGTCGCGGGCCGACCCGGCGGAGATGCGGCGCGGCCCGGCCAGCCCGCTGGCGACCAGACCGCCGAGCGTCCCTCCCTCCGGCGGCTCGAAGGCGAGATGCTGCCCGCGGTCCGCCAGCATGGCGCGAATCGGGTCCATGCGCGTGCCGGCCAGCGCCGTCAGCACCAGCTCCTCCGGCTCATAGGCGATGACGCCGGACAGGCCCGACAGGTCGAGCGCGTGGCCGGCCTGCACCGGGCGCCCCAGCCCGCGGCGGCTGCCGCTGCCGAGGATCTCCAGCGGCTCACCGGCCGACAGCGCCCAGCGCACCGCGTCGGTCACCTGCGCGGCGGTTTCCGGCTTCAAGGTGGTGATGGTCATGGCGAGCGGCGGCCCCTCAGAAACGCGGGATGTCGGGGAAGCGCAGTTCCCCCTGGTGGACGTGCAGCCGGCCAAGCTCGGCGCAGCGGTGCAGCGTGGGGAAGACCTTGCCGGGGTTCAGCAGACCGTCGGGGTCGAAGGCGCATTTCAGCCGCTGCTGCTGCTGCAAATCGGCCTCGTCGAACTGATCGGTCATCAGGTCGCGCTTCTCGACGCCGACGCCATGTTCGCCGGTCAGCACGCCGCCGACCTCGACGCACAGGCGCAGGATGTTGTTGCCGAACTCCTCCGCCGCCTCCAGCTCGCCCGGCTTGTTGGCATCGTAGAGGATCAGCGGATGCAGATTGCCGTCGCCGGCATGGAAGACGTTGGCGACGCGCAGGCCGCAGCGGTCCGACATCTCCTGCATCCGTTGCAGCACCAGCGGCAGCGCCTTGCGCGGGATGGTGCCGTCCATGCAGTAATAGTCGGGGCTGATCCGCCCCACCGCCGGGAAGGCGGCCTTGCGCCCGGCCCAGAAGGCCAGCCGCTCCTCCTCGCTCTTCGACACGCGGGCATAGCAGGCGCCCTTGTCGCGGGCGATGGCCTCGACCCGGTCGATCAGATGGTCGACCTCCGCCGCCGGCCCGTCCAGCTCGACGATCAGCAGCGCCTCGACGTCCAGCGGATAGCCGGCATGGACGAAGGCCTCCGCCGCATGGATGGCCGGGCGGTCCATCATCTCCATGCCGCCGGGGATGATGCCGGCGGCGATGATCGCCGCCACGCAGTCGCCACCCTGCTCGCTGCTGGGAAAGCCGAGCAGCACCGCACGGGCGGTCGCCGGCTTCTTCAATATGCGCACGGTGACCTCGGTCACCACGCCGAGCAGCCCTTCCGACCCGGTGACGATGCCCATCAGGTCGTAGCCGCCGGCATCCAAATGCTTGCCGCCCAGCCGGATGATGGTGCCGTCGATCAGCACCATCTCCAGCCCCAGCACATTGTTGGTGGTCAGCCCGTATTTCAGGCAGTGCACGCCGCCGGAATTCTCGGCGATGTTGCCGCCGATGGTGCAGGCGATCTGGCTGGACGGATCGGGGGCGTAATAGAAGCCCTCATGCGCGACCGCGTTGGAGATGCCGAGGTTGGTCACCCCCGGCTGCACGGTGACACACCGATTCGCATAGTCGATATCGAGGATGCGCTTGAACTTGCCCATGCCGAGCAGCACGCCGTCGGCCAGCGGCAGGGCGCCGCCCGACAGCGAGGTGCCGGCGCCACGCGGCACCACCTTCACTCCCATCGCCTTGCAGGCTTTGAGGATCTGCGACACCTGCTCCACCGTGCTGGGCAGCACGGCGACCATCGGCAGCTGGCGGTAGGCGGTCAGCCCGTCGCACTCGTAGGCGCGCAGCTCGTTCTCGTCGACGATCACGCCTTCGCCGGGAACGATGGCGCGCAACGCCTCCACGATCTCCCGGCGGCGGGCGATCACCCCGCTGTCCGGCACCGGCATCTTCATGGCGGGCGGTCCTTATCCCGTTGCGGCGAACTCGTCCGCCACACGTACCATCCGCCGCAACCTTAAGACAAGACGATGCCGCTCCCGACCCATCCGGCCGGAACCGTCCCGCGGAAAGCGCAGGCCACAAAACGCAAGAGCCGCACCCGAAGGCGCGGCTCTTGCGTAAACACCCGATGACGGAGAGGCTGGGCGCGATGCCCGGCCTCGCAGTCGATCGACCCTTGCGGATCGATCAGCCCTGGCGGGCCTTGAAACGGGGGTTCTGCTTGTTGATGACGTAGACGCGGCCCTTGCGGCGGATCACGCGGCAGGCCTTATGGCGCGTCTTCATCGACTTCAGGGAGTTGACGATTTTCATGATGCTGTTCCTGAACGCTCGGCGGCTCGATTGAAGGCGCGCACCATAGTGCGGTGCCCACCAACTGTCAACGCTCGGGAACGCTCCGAAAAAGACCTCCCTGCCGCCCGGCATTTCCCACCCCATCCGCCCCGCCGGACCGACAGATGCGGGAGAACGGGTGGGCAGAGGATATTTCTGAGACACAATGTAGACACCATCTCTCCAATAAAGAGAAATCCGTGGGGCGGATCGGCAAATTGTATGGAAGATATACAACTTCGCGTTAGACGGTGCCGATGGGCGGCGGGCCGGAGATGACTGTCCGCCCGCGATTCTCGACTTTCTTCCCTCTAAAAAATCCCAACAAGAACCGCCACACAATCGAGCCGATACACAGTATTTACTTATAGCCCCCTGATAGTTTCATCAATTCTTCGCAATATTCTGCGGTGTATTGACGCGACGATCCGAAATCGTATGCTGCGGAGTTGAAGGGCTGTTCTTGCTGATGTAGGAACATCCTCAGATATTCAGCGGTATCCTGGCCGCCATCGCGCACGATTACAGCCGATCCCGTCGGAGAGGCTGTCGATTCATGCCGGATCGGCCCGGACTCCGTCCCGTTCCGCGCATGGCACGCCGCATGCGGCCGCCTGCGCAGCGCATCATCGATGGGGGGATCATGAAGTTCTGGAAAGCTCTCTCTCTGGCAGCCGCGGCCGGCGCGCTGTTCATGTCGGCCACAAACGCCGAGGCGGCCTATCCGGAGAAGCCGATCACGATGATCGTGGCCTTCGGCGCCGGCGGCGGCACCGATCTGCTGATTCGCGCCCTGGCACCCTTCCTGGAAAAGCAGCTGGGTGAGGGCAGCCGGGTCGAGGTGGTGAACAAGCCCGGCGCCGGCGGCGAGATCGGCTTCGCCGCCATCGCCGACGCCGCCCCCGACGGCTACACCATCGGCGCCATCAACTCGCCGAACGTCAACGCCATCCCGATCGAGCGCCAGGCCCGCTATTCGCTGGACCGCCTCGACCCGCTCTACAATCTGGTCGACGATCCCAGCTCCTTCGCGGTCAACAACGAAGGTCAGTTCAAGACGCTGACCGACGTCGTCACCTTCGCCAAGGCCAACCCGAACAGCGTGACGGTCGGCACCACCGGCATCGGCTCCGACGACCATCTGGCGATGCTGGTGTTCCAGCGCCAGGCCGGCGTGACCTTCACCCATGTGCCCTTCCAGGGCTCCGCCGCCAACGAGGCGGCGCTGTCCAACAAGAAGATCATGCTGAGCGCCGTGAACATCGGCGAGGCGATGCAGTACAAGCAGAAGGACCCGATCGCCGTCCTGGGCGTGATGGCCGAGAAGAAGGTGGAGCAGGCCCCCGGCGTCGGCACCTTCAAGGAGCAGGGCTTCAACGCGCTGATGTCGTCGCTGCGCGGTATCGCGGCGCCGAAGGGTCTGCCGCCGGAGGTGCGGACCAAGCTGGTCGACGCGCTGGGCAAGGCCGCCAACGATCCGGGCTTCCAGGCCAAGGCGAAGGAGCTGTACCAGCCGATCCGCCTGCTGGCGCCGGACCAGTACGCCGCCGAACTGGCCGAGTCGACCAAGGAACTGCGCGAGCTGTGGGCCACCAACCCGTGGCTGAAGTAAGACCCGCCG
Organism: Azospirillum sp. 11R-A; assembly: GCF_049472615.1. Classification (NCBI taxonomy): domain Bacteria; kingdom Pseudomonadati; phylum Pseudomonadota; class Alphaproteobacteria; order Rhodospirillales; family Azospirillaceae; genus Azospirillum; species Azospirillum sp. 11R-A. The sequence goes on from NZ_JBCEBL010000003.1 coordinate 395,332, forward strand.
CAGGGTTCGGACGATAAGGAAAGGGCGCCGGCTTGCACCGGCGCCCTTTTTCCGTCCAACGCTCCCTCTGGTCTGCCCCTCACTTCAGCCAGGGCGTCTCCTTCCAGATGGTGCGGAAGGTCGCCTCCTGGGTCTTCAGCTCCGCCGCATACTGGTCGGAGGGCAGCAGGCGCAGCGGCTGGTAGGCCTTGCGGGCGATGTCCTGGAACTCCGGATGCTGGACCGCCTTGGCGATGGCGTCGACCAGCCTGGTCCGCACCTCCGGGGGCAAGCCCATCGGGGCGGCGAGGCCACGCAGCGACGACATCTTCACGTCGAAGCCGAGTTCCGTGAAGGTCGGCACGTCGGCGGCCTGCTCCGACCGCTTTTCCGTCATCACGCCCAGGATGCGGATCGGGTCGCCTTCACGGGCCCGCGCCGATTCGCCGATGTTCATCGAGGTGACCTGGATGTGCCGGCCCAGCAGGGCGCGGTGGGCGTCGGCGCTGCCCGGGAAGGGCACATGGGTCAGCTGGGTCTGGGTCAGGCGCTGGAACATCAGCATCGCCAGATGGTCATCGGAGCCGATGCCGGTGGTGCCCACCGTCACATTGTTGGGGTTGGCCTTGGCGAAGGCGGCAACGTCGGCCAGCGTCTGGAACGGGCTGTCCTTGTGAACGACGAAGGAGCCGGGATCGTCGACCAGATTGTAGAGCGGGTCGAGCCGGTCGAGCGAGAAGCGCGCATGCCGCTCGATGGGGATCGTCACGACGTTGGGCGAGTTGATGAGGCCGATGGTGTAGCCGTCGGGGGTGGCGTCGGCGATGGCGGCGAAGCCGATCTCGCCGCCTGCACCCGGACGGTTCATCACGATCACCCGGGCGCTGCCGCCCAGTTCCTTCTCGATGAAGGGAGCGAGCGACCGGACGATGAAATCGGACCCGCCGCCGGCGGCATAGCCGACGATCAGGCTGATCGGCTTCTCCGGATAGGCGGCCAGGGCCGCGCCCGGCGCCGCCAGCGCGACGGCCGCCGACAGTCGCACCAATCCTCCCAACAGGATCCGTCGCGACAAGGCGCCGAATCGGCCGATCCCAGCCGCAGGGGCGGCGGGGCCTGTCGATCCATCCTGAACGGCGGAATGCGCCTTCATATCCATACATCGCCTCCTTCGGTTCGCATCCGCGCCACGGCCGGGACCACGATCCAGCGTTGTGCCCGGAACCGCCCCAGAAACCGCCGCGCCTGCCGATGCGGCATCTTCCAATTGCTTTTTATCGGTCGCCAGACGCCATTACGGCGCCTTCTTGCGGCATGATCCATCGTAAAGGCGATTTTCCAGCAATCAACCTCCGTTTCGTTGTTTTCAGTTACAGGCAAATATTCTAATACTTGTCTATCTGTCGTTCTACACCCGTCATAAGGATTATCCGGGGCACGTCGCACCGGATTCCGTTCATTCGCGAAAGGCTGTTCCCGGCATGACCGTTCACAAGGATTTCGCCCGCCCCGACGCCGCCACGCTGGAGGCGCTGCGTGCCCAGTCCCCTGCCACCCTGCACGAGGCGATGGGCAAGAAGGGCGCCATGGGCTACCCGATCAAGCCGCTGTTCCCCGGCATGCGGCTTTGCGGTCCGGCGCTGACCGTGTCCTGCGGGCCGACCGACAACCTGATGATCCATATCGCGGTGGCGCTGGCCAAGCCGGGCGACGTGCTGGTGGTGGATTTCAAGGGCATGACCGATGCCGGCCCCTGGGGCGACATCCTGACCGCGTCGGCCATCGCGCGCGGGCTGGGCGGGCTGGTGATCGACGGCTGCGTGCGCGACGCCGCCGCCATCCGCGACATGGGCTTCCCGGTCTTCTGCCGCGGCACCAACATGAAGGGCACCAACAAGACCGACGCCAAGGGCGACGTCAACACGACCGTCGTGGTCGGCGGCGTGATGGTCTCGCCGGGCGACATCGTGGTCGCCGACGACGACGGCGTGGTGGTGGTGCCGCAGGGTCTGGCCGCCGACACACTTGCGAAGGCCGCCGCCCGCGAGGCCGCGGAAGAGGCCTACCGCCACAAGCTGGAGGCCGGCGAGACGACCATCGAGCTTCTGAATCTGAAGCCCTATCTCGACGCCGCCAACATCGCGCTCTGATCCACCCGCCGACCGCCCCCTCCAGCGAAGTCCCCCCGCCATGCCCGACATCATCATTTCCGAATTCATGCAGCCCAGCGCCGTGGACGACCTGCGCCGCGACTTCGACGTCCATTACGACGAGACTCTCTACAAGCGCCTGGACGAGCTGTATGCGATGGGCCGCGACGCCCGCGCCATCTGCATCCGCAACGAGACGGAGATCCGCGGCGCCTTCTTCGACGCCTTCCCCAACCTGAAGGCGGTGGGCCGGCTGGGCGTCGGGCTGGACAACATCGACGTGCCGGCCTGCCGGGAGCGCGGCATCGCCGTCCTGCCGGCCACCGGCGCCAACGAGGTGTCGGTCGCGGAACTGGCGATTGCCGGCCTGATGATGCTGGTGCGCGGCACCACCTATTTCGCGACGCCCGACGTGGCCGCCGGCAAATGGCCGCGCGGCCGGCTGATCGGGCGCGAGGTGTCGGGCAAGATTCTGGGCATCGTCGGTTTCGGCCGCATCGGCCGCCATGTCGCCCGCCGCGCCCAGGGGCTGGACATGACCGTGATCGCCGCCGACCCGCATGTGCCGGCCGACGATCCGGTCTGGGCCCGCATGGGCGTGGAGAAGGTGTCGTTCGACCGTATCTGGGACAGTGCCGACGCGCTGTCGCTCCACCTGCCCTACACGCCGGACACCCACAATCTGGTCAGCGCCGAGGTGATCGCCCGGCTGAAGCCCGGCACCATCCTGGTCAACGTCGCCCGCGGCGGCATCGTCGACGAGGCGGCGCTGGCGGCGGCGCTGAACAGCGGCCATCTCGGCGGCGCCCTGCTGGACGTCTATGCGACGGAGCCGCTGCCGGCCGACAACCCGTTCCAGGGCGTGCCGAACCTGATCCTGACCCCGCACATCGGCGCCACCACCGACGAGGCGCGCATCCGCACCGGCCACATGATCGCCGACAACGTCCGCGCCGTGCTGACCGGCACCATCCCGGACACCGCCATCGTGTGAAGATCAGCGTTCCTGGCGATGCAGGACTGAATCCCCTCTCCCCCCCCCGAGGAGAGGGTTAGGGTGAGGGGGACGCGCGGCGAGGATTCTCGAAAATCCACCCATGTGCATCCCCCTCACCCCGCCCCTCTCCCCGGGGGGAGAGGGAGATTTTCCCGAACGCTGCCCGGCTTGCGGTCGTGCAGCAAAAGGCGGAGAGTCGCGGCCACCCGCCCACCGGTTCTGGAACCCCTCCTTTGCGGCTGCTGCTGATCGAAGACAACCGCCGGCTGGCCGCCCTGACCGCCGAAGGGCTGGGCAAGGCCGGCTTCGCCGTCGACCTCGTCCACAGCGCGGAGGATGCCTCGGCCGCCCTGGCCGTCGCCGGCTTCGATGCGGTGCTGCTCGACCTCGGACTGCCTGATGCCGACGGGCTGACGCTGCTGTCGGCCCTGCGCGCCCGCGCCGACGCCACCCCGGTGCTGATCCTGACCGCCCGCGACGGGGTCGATGACCGGGTCAGAGGGCTGAACCTGGGGGCCGACGACTATCTGGTGAAGCCCTTCGCACTGGAGGAACTGGTCGCCCGCATCCGCGCCCTGCTGCGCCGGCCGGGGGCGGCACTGGGCATGGTGCTGCAACAGGGGAACCTCGCCTTCGATTCGGCGGCCCGGCTGGCCAGCGTCGCCGGCAAGCCGCTGGACCTCAGCCGGCGCGAGCTGGACGCGCTGGAGTTGCTGCTGCGCCGCGCCGGCCGGGTGGTGTCGAAGGCGGCGCTGGAGAACGGCCTCTACGGCTTCGGCGAGGAGGTCGGGTCGAACGCGGTCGAGGTGCTGATCCACCGCCTGCGCAAGCGGCTGCTTGCCGCGGGCGCCACCGCCGGCGTCCAGACCCTGCGCGGCATCGGCTACATCCTGACCGAAGTGCCTGCGGAGAAGGGGGCGGAGGCCGGTGCGGAGAGCGGGGAATGAGCGGCGCCCAGGGTGAACACCGCCCACCGTCGCTGCTGGCGTCCATCGCGCGCTGGCTGGTGCTGGTTACGCTGCTGGCAGTCGCAACCACGGCGCTGCTGCTTTATGTCGAGTTCAAGGGCACCCACGACCGGATGCGCCAGCGCACCCTGTCCGGCGTCGTCCGCGTGATCGAGAAGGCGGTGCGCGGCCCCGACGGCACGCTGAACACCGCCCTGTCGGAGCCGGTCCAGGCGATGCTGCGGGTGAATGCCGCCTCCTTCGCCCTGGTCGATGGGGAGGACCGGCTGCTGCTCGGCTCCAGCGGAGTCGATGGTCCGCTCGACCCGACGGCAACCGAACGGCCGCGCAGCGTCTTCCGCGTGCCGGCGCAGAACGGCGAGCCGCCGCTCTACGGCCTCAGCCACCGCATCGAGGTCGGCGGCCTGCCCTATTGGATCCAGGTGGCCTCCGGCGAGGAGGAGCTGCACATCGAATGGCTGCTGGAGGAGTTTGTCGAGCATTTCGGCTGGATCTGGCTGCCCTTCGCCCTGGTGCTGATCCTGGTCAATCTGGTCATCATCCACCGCGGCCTTCGCCCCCTGCGCCGCGCCTCGGCCCGTGCCGCGGAGATCGGACCCGACAGCGTGTCGGAACGGCTGCCGGAACAGGGCATGCCGCGCGAGGTGCTGCCGCTGGTCCGCGCCGTCAATCAGGCGCTCGACCGGCTGGAAGCCGGTTACGAGGCGCAGCGCGGCTTCATCGCCGACGCCGCGCACGAGCTGCGCACACCGCTGGCGGTGCTGGACGCCCATCTGGCGCTGATCGGCGCCGCGGGCGCCCCGATTCGCGCGGATGTCGCCGGCATGGCGCGGCTGGTCGACCAGCTGCTCGATCTGGCCCGGCTTGACGCCCTGCGCATCGCCCCCGACGAGTCGGTCGACCTGTCCCGGCTTGCGGTGGAGGCCGCCGCCCATCTGGCTCCGCTGGCGCTCGGCAAGGGCCGCATGATCGAGGTGATCGGCGACGACCGGCCGCTGCCGGTGCGCGGCGCCCATGACCCGCTGTTCCGCGCCCTGCGCAATCTGGTGGAGAACGCCGTCTGCCATGCCCCGGCCGGCAGCACGGTCAGCCTGGAGCTGGCGCAGTCCGCCGACGGCGGGCCGCTGCTGCGGGTGATCGACCGCGGCCCCGGCATCCCGCCGGACCAGCGCGCCCGCGTGTTCGAGCGCTTCTGGCAGGGCGGGCGCGACAGCCGCCATGGCGCCGGACCGGATGGCAACGGAACCGGCGGGGCCGGGCTGGGCCTGTCCATCGTCGCCCGCACCATGAAGGCGCATGGCGGCAGCATCGCGGTCGAGGACACCCCCGGCGGCGGCGCCACCTTCACCCTGCGCTTCCCGCCCATGCCGCGGCGAAGCGACGCAGTGCGGCCGATTCCGGCTGCCACCGGCGTGCCGCAAGCCCCCCTGTAAGCCCGCCGTAAGCCCCCTGTAAGCTGGGCAGTCTAGACCGGTGGGGACTCTTCGCCCCTGCCAGGATGACCGCCAATGCTGTCCGCCATCTCCCCGACCGCCCTGCCGACGATGCCGTCACCGCTCCAGAGCCGCCCGTCCGCAACGGCCACGGCCACGGCCGGGATCGACAGCGATGGCGACCGCGACAACGACACCCGCGAGAGCCCCGCCGCCCAGGCCGCCGAGCAGCGCAGCGCCACCCCCAGCCTGCCGGCGGACCCCAACCGCGGCCGCACGCTCAACATCACCGCCTGACCGGAGGCGCCTTTCAGATGCCCACCACCTACAGCACCACCCAGAAGACCCTGCACTGGCTGATCGCCCTGCTGATCGTCGGCCTCTATCTGCTGACCTTCGGCGAGGATTTCTACGAGCGCGGGCACCCGATGCGGGCGACGATCTGGTGGCTGCACATCTCCTTCGGCCTCGGCCTGCTCGGGCTGGTGCTGGCGCGGATCGTGCTGCGCCTGACCCGCGGCACCCCGGCCCTGCCGCCGGAAATGACGCCGGCCGAACGCGGCGCCTCGCAACTCGTCCATTTCGGCCTCTACGCCCTGATGCTGGCGATCCCGCTGGTGGGTGTGGTGCTGACCTGGCTGCGCGGCGACACGCTGACCTTCTTCGGCCTGTTCACCATCCCCTCTCCCTTCGAGGCCGACCGCACGTTGGGCCGCTCGGTGAAGGATATCCATGAGCTTGGCGCCAACCTGATCCTCGCCCTTGCCGCCCTGCATGCGGCGGCGGCGCTGTGGCACCATTTTATCCGCCGCGACGGCGTGCTGGCCCGCATGCTGCCGGGCCGCCATGGACGCAGCCAGCCTGGCCTCGCCGACTGATCCCGCAACCCTCTTTCTCCACCCATGCGAGCGCCGCCCCTGGGCGCTCGCGCATCCAGACGCTATAGTCGTTGCCATACATATGCATGGCGATGGGCGATGGCAGAACGCAAGACGACAGGGCGCGGCCGGAAAACCGGAAGCTCAGCAGGCGGAGCGGAAATGGACGATGCCGGCCAAAGCGCCGGCCTCCTGCCCTTCCCCGACCTGCCGGCATCGAGCGCCGGTCCCGCCTCCAATCCCGACACCGATCCCCTCTCAGATCCAGCTGGCGACGCCGACGATGAGGCCACCGCCGAGAATCCCCATTATATCGACCACCGCGAACGGCTGCGCCGCCGCTTCCTCGACCGCGGACCGGACGCGCTGGAGGATTACGAGCTGCTGGAGATGGTGCTGTTCGCTGTCAGTCTGCGGCGCGATGTGAAGCCCCTGGCCAAGCTGCTGATCCGGACCTTCGGCGACCTGTGGGGGGTGGTCAACGCCCCGCCCGAACGGCTGCGCGGCCTGAAGGCCGACGGCGTGTCGCTCGGCACCGACAACGCCATCGCCACCGTGCGCATCGTCGGGGCGGCGGCCCTGCGCGCCTTGCAGCAGCGGGTGATCGACCGGCCGGTGCTGGCCTCGTGGCAGGCGCTGATCGACTATTGCGCCGCAGCCATGGCGCATGAACCGACCGAGCAGTTCCGCCTGCTGTTCCTCGACCGCAAGAACAAGCTGATCGCCGACGAGGTGCAGCAGCGCGGCACCATCGACCACACCCCGGTCTACCCGCGCGAGGTGGTGAAGCGCGCGCTGGAGCTGTCCGCCGCCGCCGTGATCCTGGTGCACAACCACCCCTCCGGCGACCCCACCCCCAGCCGCGCCGACATCGAGATGACCAAGGAGATCGTCCGCGCCGCCAACGCCGTGGGGCTTGTCGTGCACGACCATCTGGTGATCGGCAAGGGCGGCCGGCACACCAGCTTCAAGGCGCAGCGCCTGCTGTAGCCCGCTCCTCATCCCCTGCTTGCCATGCAGCCGCGCCATGCGCCGCCACTTTGCATTTGCGAATCGGTCGCCATTTTGTTGACCTGACGATGCCCCGCCGAAAGATCGACCGACCGCATGTCCTCCTCGCCCCTCTCCCTGAAGCGCCGCAGCCTGCTGATCGGCTGCGGAGCCCTGGTGCTGATGTCCGACCGCGCGATGGCCGCCCCCGCCGCCCCGCGCCGCCTCACCCTGACGAATCAGCACACCGGAGAGACCTTCGACGGCCCCTACCGCGACGCCGACGGCCCGCTGCCCGACGCGATGGCCGACCTCGGCAAATTCCTGCGCGACCACCGCGCCAACAAGGAGGGGCCGGTCGACGTCGGCACGCTCGACTTCCTGGCCGATATCCTGGAGGCGGTTGGCCAGTCCAAGGCGACCATCCTGTCGGCCTTCCGCACGCCGGAAACCAACGCCATGCTCGCCGCCCGCAGCCTGGGCGTGGCGGAGCACAGCCAGCACCTGCTGGGCCGCGCGCTGGACGTAACCCTGCCGTCGCGCCTGCCCGACGCGCACCGCAGCGCGCTCGACCTGAAGCGCGGCGGGGTGGGCTGGTATCCGCGCTCCCACTTCCTGCACATCGACACCGGCCCGCTGCGCAGCTGGGAGATGTTCGGCCAGAATCTGGACGGGCTGTTCGCCCCCGGCGCCCGCAGCACCCGCCTGCGCACGGTGTCGCAGCGCATGCAGCTGCACCGGGCAATCGCCCGCCGCCAGATGCTTGGGCGGAAGTGACCTTCCAAGGCTGGATCTTTCCCTTACACCGGTGTAGGGAGTGCACCATGACCGACCGCATCGCCCTCACTGCCCCGATGTATTATCCGCCGCTCCCATAGCGCGGCGTTGATCGGTCATACCCGAAACCATGCCGTCGCAAGTCCGGCGGCCATGGTTCTCTCACCCATACAGAGACAGTCTCCGGACGGCCCGGCCAACCGTAGAGACGTCTTCCATGCCGACCCGATCCAACGCCAATCAATCGCCCGCAGCCGACTTCCTGCACATCCTGCGCGAGCGCGGCTTCCTCCATCAATGCAGCGATCCGGCCGACGACCTGTCCGGCCTCGCCGCCGCGGCACCGGGCGGGGCGCTGACCGCCTATGTCGGCTACGACGCCACGGCGGCCAGCCTGCATGTCGGGCACCTGCTGTCGATCATGGCGCTGCGCTGGCTTCAGCGCACCGGCAACCGCCCCATCGTGCTGATCGGCGGCGGCACCACCCGGATCGGCGATCCCAGCTTCCGCGACACCAGCCGCCCGATGCTGGACGAGGCGCAGATCGCCGCGAACGCCGCCGGCCTGCGCAGCGTCTTCGGCCAGTACCTGACCTTCGGGGACGGCCCGGCCGACGCCGTCATGGTCGACAATGCCGACTGGCTGGACGGGCTGGACTACGTGCCCTTCCTGCGCGACGTCGGCCGCCATTTCACCATCAACCGCATGCTGAGCTTCGAGTCGGTGCGCCAGCGGATGGAGCGCGAGCAGCCGCTGACCTTCCTGGAATTCAACTACATGATCCTCCAGGCCTATGATTTCCTGGAGCTGTCGCGCCGCCACGGCTGCCTGTTGCAGATGGGCGGGTCGGACCAGTGGGGCAACATCGTCAACGGCATCGAGCTGGCCCGGCGGGTCGAGCGGCGCGAGTTGTTCGGCCTGACCACGCCGCTGCTGACCACCGCCTCGGGCACCAAGATGGGCAAGACCGCCGGCGGTGCGGTGTGGCTGAACGCCGACGCGCGCAGCCCCTTCGACTTCTGGCAGTTCTGGCGCAACACCGAGGACGCCGATGTCGGCCGCTTCCTGCGCCTGTTCACCGAACTGCCGCTCGACGAGATCGCTCGGCTGGAGCGGCTGGGGGGTGCGGAGATCAACGAGGCGAAGATCGTCCTGGCGACGGAGGCGACCCGCCTCTGCCATGGCACCGCGGAGGCGGAACGGGCGGCGTCGGCCGCCGGCAGCCCCTTCGCCCCCGGCGGCGACGGACTGCCGGAGATCGCCCTGAGGCTTGCGGAGGGGACCGGCGGCGTGCCGCTGGTCGATGCGCTGGTGGCCGCCGGCCTGTCAGCCTCCAAGGGGGCGGCGCGCCGCCTGATCCGCGAGGGCGGCGCCCGGCTGGACGGCCAGCCGGTGACCGACGAGGCGGCGACGCTGACCGCACCGGCCGTACTGTCGGCCGGCCGCAAGCGTCATGTCCGCCTGATCGTCACCGCGTGACGATGGGGAACGGTGGCGTCAGCCCTCCAGTTGGCGCCACATCTCCATGTCGCGCTCGGCGGTCCAGATGCGCGGATCGACGTGGCCGGTCGCCTCGTCATAGGCGCGGGTGACGTTGAACGGCATGCAATGGTCGAAGATCACCCAGTGGCTGAACTTCGGCTTCAGCGCGGCATAGGTGTCCTTGTAGATGGCGCGCAGGTCCTTCCCCGCCGCGACGCCCTGCTTGACCAGTTCGAACAGTTCGGCGGTGAAGGCGCGGGTGCCGCGCAGCCCCTCCTGCACCTGTTCCGCCGTGGTCAGGGCGGCACCGCGGCCGGGCACCAGCTTTTCCGGCTTCAGCGCGGCAAGGGCGTCGAGCGTCGCCGGCCAGTCGGTGAAATAGGCGTCGCCGCAATAGGGCGTCGCGCCATATTCGACGAGGTCGCCGGAGAACAGGATCTTCTGCTGCGGCAGCCAAACCACCGTGTCGCCCTTGCTGTGGCCACGGCCGAGTTGCAGCAACTGCACCTCCAGCGAGCCCAGCCACATCGTCATGTGGCGGCGGAAGGTGATGGTCGGCCAAGTCAGGCCGGGGACGGACTCGACGGCGCGGAACAGGCGCGGGAAGCGGCCGATCTCGCTCGCCATGTCGGCCTCGCCGCGCTCGACGATCAGGTCGCGGGTGTCCTCGCTGGCGATGATCTGCTCCGGCGCATAGCCCGACGCGCCCAGCACGCGCACCGCATGGTAATGCGACAGCACCACATGGCGGATCGGCTTGTCGGTGACCTCGCGGATGCGGCGGATGACGTCCTGTGCCATCACCGGCGTCGCCTGGGTGTCGATCACCATCACCGCATCGTCGCCGATGACGATGCCGGTGTTGGGATCGCCCTCCGCCGTGTAGGCATAGGCATTGTCCGACAGCTTGTCGAAACTGACGGTCTTTTCGTCCAGGTCGGCGTGCGAAGCGAAGTTCTTGGACATCCGTTTTCTCCACAGGCGCGGCCGATACCGCCCAACCCTCCAGGGAAGCACGGCCGTCATTGATCGGTTGGGCAAACCATATCGTTTCACTTGAAACCATGCAACGCGTTTGAATTAACCGGTTGTTAGCGGGCGCCGCCACTTCCTTTCTGCGTCGGGTCGCCGGGGGAGGCATCGGGTGAAGCGGTGGGTGCGTTTCGATTTTGCCGGACTGCCGGCCACACTGCTGGCATCCGCGCTGCTGGTTGCCGCAACCCCGGCCCTGGCCGACCGCGCGCCGAAGGGCATCGCCGCCGTCCCGCCGCAATGCCTGGACATGGCGGCGGTCGAATGGCAGGTGCCGGCCGATGCACTGCGGCTGATCCTGGCGGTGGAACAGGGGACGCCCGGCGCCTGCTCCGCCAACAGCAACGGCACCAAGGATTGCGGGCCGGGGCAGATCAACAGCATCTGGTTCCCGGTGATCGCCGCCGGCCGCGTCCCGCCGGAGGTGGTGCAGCAGGCGCTGACCTTCGACCCCTGCTACAACATCCGGGTCACCGCCTGGATCCTGCGGCGGGAGATCGACGCCGTCGGCTGGGAGAATTTCTGGACCGCCGTCGGCAACTATCACAGCCGGACGCCGGAGTTCCACGCCCGCTACCTGCGGCGCGTCATCGAAGCCGCGAAGTCGCTGTCCAACCAGCCCAAATGAGCCCCGCTAAAGCGCCTTGCGGGTCAACTCCACCTGCATGCTGACCTTTCCATTCGGGCCGCCGGGGCCGCAGGACAGCCCCATGCAGAAATAGGACAACGTCATGTCCGGGCAGAAGGCCAGCAGGCCCGACGCGTCGGTCAGCGAGGTCCGCTGGTCGACTGCGTCCGGCAGCACAACGCGCAACCCCTCCGGCGTCACCGTCAGTTCCCCGCCCATCCGGCGGGCGGCACCGAGGCAGACGCCGTCCGACCGGCTGCCGCCCTCGGCCACCGCCTCGCCCAGCAGATAGCTGCGGACATGCAGGGCGGCCCCAACCCCGGCGAACAGGACACCGCAGACCGACAGAGCGATGCAGGTTGTGCGGACCGATCCGGGGGCGAAGAGAGGGCCGGGCATGGCGGTGGAGTTTCCTCGGCTTAAAAGGGTTGCCGCGCGATGTGCTCGGCGAGTTGCAGGATCGGCACGATGGTCAGGCCGAACATGACGATGCCGGCCACCCCGACCACCACCACGGACAGGCCGCGCAGCACCGGTTCCGCCACCGCGACGGCGTGCAGGTAGAGATCGCGGTACTGCTCGGCCAGCGCCGACAGGCTCTGCGCCAGCTCCACCCGGTTCTCCGCCGCGGCGATGGAGGCGCGGTCGGTGCCGGGCAGCGCCCGCATGGCGTCGGTCCAGGGCAGCCCGGCGGCGACCGCCCGCGTCGCATCAATGAGGTCGGCAGCCAGCGCACCGGCGGGGGCGCCATCGGCGGTCAGCCGCAGCGCCCGGTCGATCGGCACGCCGCCGGCCACCAGCAGCGACAGCTCGCGGAAGATCACATGGTGCTGGATGCCCAGCGCGATGTCGCGGTAGAGCGGAATCCGCATCACCAGCCGGTCGACCCGCTCGGGCGCCGCCCGCCGGCCGGCCGTCGCCAGCCCGCCCAGCACGGCCAGCGCGGCCAGCACAATCGCGACCAGCCCGGTGGTCAGGTTCGACAGCAGATAGACCCAGTCGACATTCACCTCCTCCCCCGCCCGCCGGAACACCTCGGTCTCGAGCAGGAGCGGGGTCAGGACGAAGGAGGTGCCGACCATCACCACGCCCGCCGTCACGACATAGAGCACCGCCAGCGCCAGCCCGGAGCGGAAGCCCTGGCGTGCCCCGGCGAGTTGCCGTTCGAACTCGGCGGCGGTGCGGAGCGCAGCCGGCGTGCCCTCGCCGAAGCCGCCGGCCCGCACCAGCGCCACCAGCACCGGCGGAAAGCTGCGCGGCTGGCGCAGCATGGCGTCGGCAAGGTCGTCGCCCAGTTCCACCGCGTCGGCCATGCGCTCGGCCGTGCGGCGGATGCGCCCGCGGAAGGCGGCGGCGATGCGGCGCAGCGCCTCGGCCAGCCCGACGCGCGAGTCGAGCATCGCCGCCAACCGGATGAACAGGATGTGCCGTTCGTTGCGGTCGAGCGGCCGGCCCCAGCCGCCGACCTTGAGCCGTCGCCGCACCGACAGCACGCGGCCCCGGCCGCTGATGGCGTCGCGGGCGCGGCGTTCGTCGGCAGCCTCGACCTCGATGGAGCGGGCGCGGCCGCCGGCGAGCAGCCTGACCTCGAACCACGCCATCGCCGCCGTCCCGTCAGCGCGCCGCCGGACGGAAGACCGTCACGGTGGGCCGCAGGATCAGGAAAAGCGCGTCCTTGCTGATGTCCTGCGCCTGCTTGCCGATCACCCCCTTGTCGATCGCCCCGCGGGTCATCGTCGGCTGGTTGCCGCTGAAGCCGCGGCTGTCGGTCTGCAGGCCGCCCAGCACCACCGTGTTGCCGGCCACCACCCGGACGATGTCGTTCAGCGCCTGCTCCTGCGTCACCGGCTGGGTCAGGATGCCCACCTGATTGCCGGCGTTCAGGTCGCGGAACTCGATCAGGTTGTTCAGCAGCAGGTTCAGGTCGATGGTGACGATCTGGTTGTCGGCGTCGAAATGCGGCGTCAGCTTGATGGTCAGCCCGGTCTGGACCGTGCCGGTCTGCGCCGACCCCACCACCCCCGGCGAGTTCAGCGCGGCATTGCCGGTCGCGGCGGTCGTGGTGCCGAGCCCGCCGACGGCGGTGACGCCGACCCCGGTGACATAGGGGATGGTCTGGCCGCTGCGCAGCGTCACCTCCGCCCCCGACAGGGTGTGCACCTCGACATTCTGGCGGGTGTCGGTGTTGCCGAACTTCGACAGGAAGGAGATGGCGCCGGCGACATTGAACACGCCGCTGACCCCCAGCAGCGTGCCGGGGTTGGAGATGTTGACGGAGATCGGCGCCTGGGCCGCCGAGACGGTGCCGCCGAGCCCGCCATTGACCGTCGTCGTCCCGTTGGTGGTGGTCGTGGTGGCACCCGATTGCAGCCGGTTGAACTGCAAAGCCAGCGCGTTCCAGTCGAAGCCGCTGGCCGACTGGTCGGTCAGGCCCAGGCTGACCACCGCCAACTGGATGCGCACCATCGCCATGTTGCGGTGCAGCCGGTCGATGTAGGGCTGGATCACCTCGCTGTAGACGGTGGGCGAAGCCGAGAAGACCACCTGCCCGCCGCGCAGGGACTGGGTGATGTCGGTGGCGCCCAGCGTCTTCAGATCGGTCATCACCGAATCGATGACGGCCTGGTTCTGCGGCACGGTGAAGGCGAAGCGGTCGCGGTTGCTGAGGAACAGCGTGCCGTTCTGCCACCACGCCACCACGCCCATGCCGGTCTCCAGCACGCCTGCCAGATCGGTGAAGCTGCCGGTGAAGGCGCGGATCGGCAGGGTCTGGCGCAGCATCGCAGCCCCGTCGGTGCCCTCGAAGCGGGTGGCGACCGGCACGCCGGAATAGGTCATCATGCTGGTCAGCCGGTCCAGCGTGTTCTCGCCCGACGGGAAGCTGACCGAGATCTGGCGCGCCGCGAGGCTGGCCGGCAGCGGCTGGCGCAGGGATTGGGCGACCAGCATGCCGCGGCCCACCGGCACCTCGGTCACCGCCGGGGAATTGTCCTCGGTCAGGCGCTGTTCGGCGGCGGCGACCACCGTCTCGCGCTTCGGCAGTTCGGCCACCTCCGGCAGCGAACAGGAGGCCAGCAGCCCCGCCATGGCGGGCAGCAGAAAGCCGCTCTTGCGGACAACGGTCATCTTGCGCATGTGGCGGGTCCCCCGCCCGTCGCCGGGAAGGCGCGCGGGTCGATCAGGAACGGCGTGCCGGCGCGGTCCTGGAAAAAGGCGCGGCCATCGAGACAGCCGACGAAGGTGGCGCCCGACGGCACCAGATCAGCCGCCGACATGGCGGACCCCGGCATGTTGGGCAACGGCGGCAACGGCGGCGCCCCCGGCGGGCTTCCGGCCAGAGCCGCCCCCTGGCGGCGTCCGCCCGGCGCCGCCATCCGGCGGGCCAGCGCATCCTCGACCGCCCGCGGCAGGGCGCCGTCGCGCGCCCGTCCGTCGAGGGCATCGACCATCGCCTTGGCGACCCGCTCCTCCAGCCCGGACACCGCGGTGTCGATGCGCTGTTGCAGGCGCCGCTCCAAATTGTCCTGGCGCGCCGATGGCGGCAGGAACGGGCTCTCCTCCGCCAGCGCGGCAGCGGGGAGCAGCGGGCCGGCCGACAGCGACGCCGCCAGCAAGACCGCTCCCACCATCTGTCTCATCATTCCGGAAACCCGGTCCGCCATCATTCCCGCCCGCCGGTTGCGACCATCAGGTCCGGCGGCAATACTCCCGGCACTATGCTTGAGAATGGGTAAATCGGCGAACGTCAGCGGCATCAGCGGGCACCCGCGCCCGGGCCCGCAATCGGGCCGGCAACCTCAATGGTCCACTTGCCGTCGCGGTATTCCAGCTTGCTGACGTAATTGTCCGGACCGATGGCGGCCAGCGCCGCCTCCCACTGCCGGTGGGGCATCTGTTCCAGCGTCAGGGCCTGCGGCTGCGGCACGCGGTGCGGCGACCAGTAATACAGCCCGCCGCCGGTGGTCAGCAGCCCCAGCCCGGCGGCGAAGCCGACCGACGACAGCGCCAGCGGCACCGAGACCGGAGCCGCCACCCGCCGCATCCGCCGTGTCGCCCGGATGGTGCGCAGCCTGACCTGATCGGCGGTCACCCAGGGCGGGATCACCACGCCATAGGCCTTGCCGTCGACCGGCACCGTCGGCCGGATCGCCGCCATCTGAAGCTGGACCTGCCGGCTCTTGGCCTCGGGCAGCAGCCCGCCGACCGGACGCCCGTTGCGCACCGTCAGCTCGAACACCCGGCGGCCCGACGGAACCAGCGCGATGCCGCCGGGATTGGCGTCGAGTTCCGTCACCAGATCGGGCAGGAAGGACCGGCCGGGGCCGCCCTCGTGGATTTCATAGAGGAAGCCGGTCCACAGCGGCTCGACCGCGTACCAGCAGCGTTCGGAGCTTCCCACCGTGCGCCGCGCGAACGAGCGCGCATAGGCGAGGGCGTCGCGGCGCTCCACGCCTTCCAGGAAGCCGTACATGACATTGGTCGCGAGACCGCCGCTGCCCAAGAACGCCCCTGCCTTCCCGACTCGACCGAAAGAGGTGGCGACAGTCCGTCCAAGTTACCACGTGCGGACAGGGCGCCGCAGCATCTCTATGCCCGCCAACGCCCCGCGGTCAATGGCCGGGGCTGAAACAACGTCATGACCACGGCCAGCCCCCTATCGCGCCGTCCGCTGCATCCACAGGGTGGCGGCCACCGTTCCCGCCGGCTCTCCCCCCGCCCCGCCGCAGGTGCGCGTCACCTCGTACAGTCCTTCCGGCCGCCGGGTGGCGAGGGAGGTCAGCGCCCCCGTCACCGGATCGCCAGCAGAGCCGCCGGACAGCGGTCCGGACAGGCAGAACCAAGTCCCCTCCGCCTGCACGCCATAGGACCAGGACAGCCCCAACACCGCCGCCGGCATCGTGCCGAAGGCGGGGAACAGCGCCGCCTGCCACCCGTCGGCGGTCGGCACCGCGGCACCGCTGGCCTGCCTGCTGCGATAGGCGCCCTCCAGCACGGAAAAGCCGGAATCGGCCTGCGACGCGACCCGGCTTTTCGCCATGGCCGACGGGTTGACGTACTGGATGCCGCCCGCCACCACCATGCCCATCAGGGCAAGGGCGAAGATCGCCTGGATGATGTTCATCGCTGCCGACGTTTCATGTCTTCGACCTTACTTTTTCGGCCGCGGCGCCGGCATGCGCTGCTCCACACCCTTGGCCTCGCTGCCGAAGACGCGGCGCAGTTCGGCCGCGGTGGTGACGCCGGCATGGAATTTGGCGACCGCATCCTCATACAGCGACCGCCAGTTCCGCGCGCCCTTCGCCGCGGCGACCACGGCGGCGGGCTCGTCGAACACCGCGCATTCGCTGACCGCCGTCCGCCCGGCATAGCCGGCATTGCCGCAAGCCGCGCAGCCGGCGCCATGGCAGGCCCGGCAGATTGTGCGAACCAGCGACTGGACCAGAACGCCGCGCAGCAGCGACTTGATGTCGTGGGCCGGCACGCCGAGATGGCGCAGCCGGTCGATGGCCCCGTTCACCGATCCCGTGTGCAGGGTGGTCAGCACCATATGGCCGGTGTCGGCGGCGCGCACCGCGATCTGCGCCGTCTCCTCGTCGCGCACCTCGCCCAGCACGATCACGTCGGGATCGGCGCGCATGAAGGTGCGGACGACCCGGGCAAAGTCCAGCTTCACCGCCGGGTTGACGTTGACCTGCCCCGTATAGGCCATGCGGTATTCCACCGGATCCTCGATGCTGTAGATGGCGCGGCCCAGCCGGTCCATCTCGCGCACGGTCGCGGTCAGGGTGGTCGATTTGCCGGACCCGGTCGGCCCGCAGACCAGGCACAGCCCATGGCGCCGGTCCACCGCGCGGCGCCAGTCGCCGACATGGCTGATGCCCAGCCTGTCCAGGTTCGGCTGCACCCGCTCCACATCCAGGATGCGCATGACGATGATCTCGCCATCCACCGACGGCACGGTGGTCACGCGCAGATCGACCGGCCGCCCGCGATGCTCGACCTCGAAGCGTCCTTCCTGCGGCAACCGCCGTTCCGCCAGATCCATGCCGGAGCGGTCCTTGATCCGGGCGACGATGGTGGCGGCAGTGGCCGCCGCCGTCTCGTCCATCAGGCGGCGGATGCCGTCCACCCGCAGGAAGATGCTGCAGGTCTTGCGGCGCGGCAGGATGTGGATGTCCGACGCCCCGGCCTCCACCGCGCGCGACACCAGCTGCTCCACCGGGTCGCTGTCCTCCAGCCCGGACTGGGCGCGGCGGACGCGGTCGAGGAACTCGTCGAACTGGTCGGGGACGAAGCTGCTGAAGCGCACCGTCCGCCCAGGGTAGTAACGGGCGGCCACCCGGCCAGCCACCGATTCGTCGTGCAGCGTCGCCACATGCACCGCGTCGTCGCTGAGCCCGGTGACGATGATCGCGTGCCGCTCCAGCAACGGCAGCGGGATCGGCGTGCCGCCCATCGCCTCCGGCGTTTCCAGGGCGGTCTCATGGCTGATCTTCGCCTCGTCCAGATCGGCGCGGGCAAGGAAGCCGTTGCGCACCAGGATGGCGCCCAGCGACTCGCCGGTCACCCGCTGCTCCGCCATCGCGGCGTCGAGGATGCCGCGCGTCACCAGCCCCTTGCGCAGCAAATAGCCGGCAAGTTCCTCGCGGAACGCCGCGGACGGCTTCAGGACCGGCATGTCCAGCTCGCCCGGTTGGCGACCGACGGCGGGATCGCGCCCGATGCGGCGGCCCCGGAAACGGCGCGCCCCCCCTCCCCCGCGGCAGCCTGCTGGGAAAACAGCGCCCCCTGGGCGCACCTGCCGCCGGGCGCCGACCAGATGTGGCTGTTGGGATCCGCCACCGCGTGTGACCCGCCGAGGTCGAGGACACCGGCACTGCCCGGGCGCGCCGCCGGCCCGCCGATGACGGAGGACTTCATCTCCAGCTGCCCGTTCTCGATGACGATGCCGAAGGGCGTGCCGTTGTCGACGGCAACGTCGGTCCGGTCGAGGATGGCTTGGCCGCCGCCGCTGCGCAGCGCCGCCATCGGCAGTCCCCTGCCATGGACTTGCAAAGACGGACGCCGCGACTCGGCCGTGAAGGTGACGCCGGCCCCCAGCGAGGACACCAGCGCACTGCGGCCGGCCCCCACCGTGACCTCGACGGCGGCGTCGCGGAACAGGGCGGTACCGCCATCGACCAGCACACCGTCGCCGCCGGGCGCCGTCACTGTCAGTTTCCCGCCCGCGACGTCGAGCCGCGCATGCGCCACCCGCAGCCCGGCGGCCCGGTTGGTGGAGATGGCGTTGTTGCCGGCGAAGGTCAGCCGGGTGCCGGGAAGCGCCTCGACCGGCATCTCGAAGCCGATATTCTCGATCCGGGTATCGGTCGGCAGCCGCAGCGCCATGTCCGGCGGGTTGGTCGACACCACGACTCCGGGTGCCTCCGCCTTCAGCACCAGCCGCACCGCCCGGCCACCGTCCTGATCGGCGGCCAATGCCTGCACCTGCGCCGCCGGAAGCTCGTGCCGGCCGGGAGCAAGGCGCAGCACCATGGTCGAGGGCCGGGTCGCCTGCCAATGGCCGAGCGCGGCCGACAGGGTCATGGCGTCGGCCGGGCTGGTCCCGGTCGCATCGCCCTGCGCGGTCGGTGCCACATGGCGCGTGACGGTCGCCGAGGCGGCCAGTGCTGCGAGATCGGCCGAGGCCCCGCGGGTGACGGCGACGGCGCTGCCCTCGGCAATCTCGATCCGGCCGTCGCGGAAGGTCAGGGCCGTGCAGTCCGGCAGAGCGGTCGAGCCGATGGGCGGCGCCACGATTGCGGCGATCACCCCGGCACGGGCCAGTTCCGCCGGAGCCGCGGGTGCGGCCGCCACGTAGCTGCGCCCACCGCTGGCCGCCCCCGCCGGCCAGGACGCCGTGCGGAGCTGCGCCGCCGCCCGGTCCGATGCCGGAGCGAACACACAATAGCCGTAGACCGCTCCCCAGGGTGTCCGGGTGCCCGGCATCAGCCAGCGCGGCAGGGTGCCGGCCGGTTGCACCGGTTCCTTGGCCGCGGCCTTGCCGGTCGACGCCTGCGCCTTTGCGGATGCAGCACTTGCCGCACGGGGCGGCGGATCCTCGGGCGCCGGCGGGCTGGCGACTCCGTCATTGTCGAGAACGCGCAGGTTCGCCTCGACCAGCGCCGCCAGCCGATGCATGTCGGCGGCACTTCGCTGCGCCTGGCTGATCCGGTTCGAGGCGTCGACCATGGTGTAGGCGGTGTAGCCGGTCGTCGCCACCAGCGAGATGGCCATGATCGTCATCAGGATCAGCGATGTCATGGCATGGCCTCCAAATCGGGCCCACTCTATCTTGCAGCCCGGTCGCGAACCAATGCCGTTGCCGCGCTTTCCGGAAAAAGACCCGGAAAATCACAAGAAAACGCCCCGGCCGCAGGGGTCGGGGCGTTTCGGTCAGCAACAGGGCGTTTCGGACGACGCTTAGAACTTGTAGTAGGCGACGTACTTGTTGTTGTCACCGGCGATGCCGGTCACGTTGTTGAAGGTCAGCGCGGTCGCCGTGGTGATCTGGACGCAGCCGAACTTGTAGCCGGTGAAGGCGGTGTTGAAGGCGGCCGGGGTGGCGACGGTCAGCGTCAGACCGGTGCCGGGAACGGCCAGCGTGCCGGTGGCAGAGATCTGGCCGCCGGCACGGGCGATTTCCGTGCACTGCGACAGGGCCGTGGTGCCCAGCACCAGGAAGATGCCGCCGTTGGCAAAGCTGCTGAACTGGGTGATGCCGGTCGCCGTCGCGGTGTTGGTCAGGTCGAGCGTGTAGGCACCGGCGACGCCGTTCCAGGTGGCGGAAATCGTCGGAGCGGTCGGCACGGCGGCGAGATAGCCGGTGTTGATCAAGTCGGTCTGCGTCGCCGCGCCGGACATGGTCGGGAACGTCGAACCTGCGGCACCCAGGGTCGTGGTGTTACCGTTACTGCCATACAGCGTCCAGGCCGCATCGACCTGCGACAGCGCCTGGATGATGCCGACGGCGGCGGCCTTCGGACCGGCGGTGGTGAAGGCGCTACCCACGTAGAACACGCCGGCGGCTCCCATCACCGCCGTGAGGGCGACCGAAATAATGACGGTCAAAATATTGAACATTTATGTCTCCTGGGGAGGCCGGCACACGGCTGGTGATCGCGCGACAAGAGATCGGCCCACCAGCCCCTTCCCGGCCCGGCGACCTTCCCTCTGCCTTGCTTTTGTCTAAAATAGGTTCGTCGCGAAGGCGTTTATGAGAGGTTAATTTCGCGCGGGCGTTGATTTATGCGCTGACCGTAAAGCTTCAGCTTTACCGTGCGGCACAGTCGTTTTGAGGAGCGCGGGGTCCACACAGCGCGACAACCGACCGCATGCTCCGGCCAAAGCGGCTTTTTTTTGCGGAGGAAAGGTCGCAAACGGCAAAGACTGGAAACAGCAAGAAGCCCGCCGTGCGTGAGCGCGGCGGGCTTCTTGTTGATTTGGTTGCGGGGGCAGGATTTGAACCTGCGGCCTTCAGGTTATGAGCCTGACGAGCTACCGGGCTGCTCCACCCCGCGGATGTATCATTGTCGGGTGATGGACTTCGTGAAGAT